>NZ_JBFREA010000019.1:0-65531 GCF_052114065.1 Specibacter sp. RAF43
GTCGGCGCCGGCGGGCGCAACGGTGCCCGCCGGCCCGGCCGGGTTGTGGCCCGCCGCGGCCAGGGCGTCGGCCTGGGCGGCTACGCCCGGCGCGTCCGTGGCGAAGGAGACCAGCCGGGGTGCCGCGACCCCGACGGCGGGCAGCCCGCGGGCAGCAAGTTCGCCCATGATCGCCGTGCCCACGAAGCCGGACGCGCCAATGACCACCCAGGCCTGCCTGGGAGGGGTACCTCTGTGCACGCTTGCCTACTTCTGCTCGGGGTGGTGGGACGGCGGGGTGCCGGGGGTCAGCGGCGGCATGGGTTCCCACGCCGGGTCGGCCAGGATGGTCCGGGACTCCCGCCATCCTTTCCACAGCTCCGCGGTGCCGTGCACCGTTTTTTCAACGGCGGCCAGCCGGAAGAATTCCTTCGCGGCGGTCAGCAGCGTGCCCAGCGCGAAGCCCACCGGATTGAATGCGCCGTGGGCGCGCAGGTAGTGGGCCACGAGCCCGCGGTTGCGCATCACATAGAACCGGCTCAGGTCCGAGGAGTCGTTGAGGTGGCGGAACTTCAGGTCCAGGCTGCGCTGGCGGCGCACCTTGTGCAGCACAAATTCATTGACGTACATCACGGGCCGGGTCAAGGAGACCTGCCAGCCGTAGACGGCGTCGTCCCAGGTGATGAAGAAGCGCGGGTCCGGCAGCCCCACCGCCACGACCGCGTCGGCGTGCACCAGCATGCCCTCAAAGCAGCCCACATTGGTGGGAAATTCGTTGGTGTGCTTAAAGACGTCCCCGACCACCGGCAGGGGGAAGCCCAGAAACGTGCTGAAGCGGTGCTGCCAAAAGAACGGTTCCCCGTCGGCGTCGTAGCGGCGCCCCACCAGGGCGTCATATTTTTCCATCCACGGGCCAAAGGCGCCGATGGCCCCCGGAACCGCGGTGACGTCGTCGTCCATCAGCCACATCCAGGCGGCGCCCTCCTGCAGGGCCCGGGCGACGCCGGCGGAAAAGCCGCCCGCCCCGCCCACGTTGCGCTCCAACCGGTGGTGGATCACCGGCAGCGGCACCGGGAGTGCGGCACAGGCGTCCCGGGCGGCCGCGATGACGGACGCGGTGGCGTCGGTGCTGGCGTTGTCCACCACGACGACGCCGCGCGGGGCCGGACGCAGGGCCCGGATCGATTCCAGCAGCGCCTCCAGGTAGCCGGCCCGGTTGTAAGTGGTGATGACCACATAGACGTTGTCGCGGCGGCTGGGGTGCTCCGTACCTGCCACGCCTAAAACCCCTGGTCCTTGGGCGGGCCGAATTTTGCCCCCCGCACGCCCGCCAGGTAGGCGGACGCCCACTGGGCCAGGCCCTTGAGGTCGCCCTGGCGCAGGAAGAACACCGGGTAGCCGACGGCGTCGGCCACGAGCGAGCGCAAGCGCCGGTGCTTGCGCATCAGGAAGCCCCGATTGCGGTAGTAGAAGAAGCGCTTGAACGCGGTTTCCGGCACGAGGATGTGCAGGCGCGAGCCCAGCACCTCCTGGACCTCGCCCCAGCCGGCCGGGTGGGTCAGCGCGACGGAGGTGACCGTGCCGAACCTTATCTTGGCGGCGCGCAGGCGCATCATGAAGTCGGTCTCGTCCCCACGGATGAACAGGCGCAGATCCGGCAGGCCCACCTTGAAGAACACGTCCGTGCGGATCAGCGCCCCGTTGAAGAACTGGCCGATGTCCTCGATGAAGCCCAGCGGTTCCACCGCCGACCGCTCGTGGGTGATCCGGCCGTGGAGGCGAAACGGGAAGGAGAGCCTGTCCGGGTGGCCGGGGGCGACGATGATTGGCACCACCGCGTCCAGCCCTCGGCTGGACGCGGCGGCCAGCAGCGTGGCCAGGGTGTGGGGGTCCTCGGGATGGGCGTCGTCGTCCATGATCCACACCCACTCGGCCCCGGAGGCCATGGCGCTGAGGATCGCCAGCGAAAAACCGCCGGCGCCGCCCAGATTGGCCAGCGAGCGGATATAGGTGACGTTCGCCGGGGACTCGGCGGCGATCCGTTCAACGGAGGTGGTGCCGGCATCCACCAGGGCGATGGAGTGCGGCGTATGGGTCTGCTGTGCCAGGGCCCCCAGCAAGGTGCGTACGTCGTCCGGCCGGTCAAAAGTGAGCGCGGCGACGGCTACGGTTTCTGGCAAGTTGGATCCTCTCGGCCGGCATCAGCGTGCCCGGAACGGCTAAACAGCGGGTAATCGCCCGAAGCGATTACTATCTTTAGTAGCTTCCACTTTAGTACAGCCCCCATCCAACGGCTGGTTGAGAAGATGAGCGCACACCGCGCGCCACAGCCAAACGGGTAGAAAACGGAATACGAATCACGTTGAATATAGCGAGCAACTCTGCACCTGGGACATCCGCACCATTGCCAAAGGAGGGGGACGGCAAGCCTACGCTGTGGTTGTGGTCACAGGCGTTGCTGGATTCGCTCGCCTGGGCCGTTGCGCTGTTGCTGGCAGTGTTGTTGCGGTACGAGTTGGATGTGCGCCTCATCAACGTCTGGGGCATGGTGCTGCTGGTCGCCGTGGCGGTGGCAACACAGTTGATTGCCGGCTGGTCCCTGGCCCTGTACCGCGGCCGCTACACCTTCGGCAGCATCCACGAGGCCCGCGTGCTGGTGGCCACCACGTTGATCGTCGCCGCGGTCACGAGTGTTTTCCTGTTCATCGTGGTCAACGAGGTCCACGTGGCCCGGTCCGTGAGCGCCATCGCCTTCCCGTTTGCGGCCCTGCTCATGGCGGCCGTCCGCTATGCCAAGCGCCTCTACGTTGAGGGCAAGCCGACGTTCGGCGAGGAGGCCCAGCGCACCCTGATCTACGGCGCCGGCTTCCTGGGCAATTCCCTGGTCACCCGCATGGTGCAGGACCCGGATTCCCCCTACGTGCCGGTGGGCCTGATCGACGACGATTCCGGCAAGAAGCACCTGAGGCTCAGTTCCGTGGGTGTCCTGGGCCGCGGCGATGAACTCCCCGAACTCATCAAGCGCACCAAGTCGACCGTGATCGTGCTGGCCATGGCCCACGTCGAGGCGAAAAAGGTCCGGGAGATCTCCGACAAGGTGGCCGGGCTGGGCGTGAAGGTGCTGGTGCTGCCGCCGCTGCAGGAAATGCTCACGGCCAACACCAACCATGACAACAAGGGCGGCCTGACCGACTTCCGGGAAATTGACGTGGCCGACTTGATCGGCCGCCGCCCGGTGGACATCAAGGTCGACCAGATTGCCGGCTACGTGACCGGCAAGCGCGTCCTGGTCACCGGCGCGGGCGGCTCCATCGGTTCGGAGCTGTGCCGCCAGCTGCACTCCTTCGACCCCGCCGAACTGATCATGCTGGACCGGGACGAGTCCGGCCTCCAGCACACCCAGTTTTCCATCCACGGCCACGGGCTGCTCAATGACAACACCACCGTCCTGGCCGACATCCGCGACGCCCGCACTCTGCGGGAGATCTTTGCCCGCCGCCGCCCCGAGGTGGTGTTCCACGCCGCCGCGCTCAAGCATGCCCCGCTGCTGCAGATGTACCCGACCGAGGGATGGCAGACCAACGTCCTGGGGTCCCTGAACGTCCTGGCCGCCGCCCGCAGCGTGGACGTGGAAACGTTTGTCAACGTTTCCACCGACAAGGCCGCCAGCCCCACCACCGCGCTGGGGCATTCCAAGCGCGCCGCCGAGAAACTCACGGCCTGGATGGCGAACGAGACCGGCCGGCGCTACGTCTCCGTCCGGTTCGGCAACGTGATCGGCAGCCGCGGTTCCATGCTGCCGCTGTTCACCGACCAGATCAACAACGGCGGGCCCGTCACGGTCACACACGAGGACGTCACCCGCTTCTTCATGACCATCCCGGAAGCCTGCCAGCTGGTCATCCAGGCCGGCGCCATCGGTCACGGCGGGGACGTGCTGATCCTGGACATGGGGGAGCCGGTGCGGATCATGGACGTGGCCCGGCGCATGATCGCCATGTCCGGGCGCGAGATCGACATCAAGATCACCGGGCTGCGGCCCTCGGAAAAGCTCCATGAGCAGTTGGTGGGCGACGACGAGGTCAAGGACCCGGACCAGCACCCGAAGATTTCGCACACCCATGCCCGGCCGCTGGCCCCGTCGGAGCTGAACCAGGACCTGTGGCTGCGGCGCTGCGCCGAGGAGTCCGGCCCGGAGCTGCCCTCCATCGACGAGTCCGACGGCGACGTCGCGGCGGGTGCCTGATGGCCGTCCTGCCGGTCGTGTGCGTGGGCGCGGTCGCCTTCGCCCTGGCCCTGCTGCTGCCCCTGCTGGTGCGCCCGCTGCTGAGCCGCGCCGGGGTGCTGGACATTCCCAGCGCGCGGTCCTCGCACCAGAATCCCACCATTCGCGGCATGGGGATTACGACGGCGGTCGCGTTGCCGGCCGCTTTGCTGGCGGCCGTTTTTCTTCCGCTGGGGGAGGGGGCCGGCGGCCAGGCCCGCGCCACCCTGCTGGTGATCGTGCTGGTGGCCGTCTGTGCCGCCGCGATCGGCTGGATCGAGGACATCCGCGGCCTGGCCATCAAGGTCCGCGCCGCGCTCCAGCTCGGTGTTGGGGCCGCGGCCACGGGCGCGGTTGCCGTGATCGATCCGGGCCGCCAGCAGCTGTGGTGGATCCCGGCCGGGGCCATCGCGGTGGCCGCGTACATCAACGTCACCAACTTCATGGACGGCATTGACGGGATCTCGGGCATGCACGGGCTGCTGGTGGGTGCCTTCTACGCATACGCCGGCCTGCTCACCGGCCACCCGTGGCTCGTCTATGCCGGGGTCGCCATCGCCCTGGCCTACGCCGGGTTCCTGCCCTGGAACCTGAGCCGGCGCAAGGTTTTCCTCGGCGACGTGGGCAGCTACCTGCTCGGCGCGGCCATCGCCGTGACGGCCATGGCGGCCTTCCTGGCCCAGGTCCCGGCCGAATACATCTTCTCGCCCGTCCTGATCTACCTGGTGGACACCTTCGTGACCTTCCTGCGCAGGCTGCTGGCGGGGGAGCGCTGGTACGCCGCGCACCGCCAGCACGTCTACCAGCGGCTGACCATCGTCGGCCTGAGCCACCTGCAGGCAACCGGTGTGGTCAGCGCCGCCACGGTGGTGGTCAGCGTCCTGGGCATCGTGGCCGCCCAGGGCGCCAGCGTGGTGCAGGTCGCCGCCACCATCGCCTGCGTGCTGGTGATCCTTCTCTACCTGCGCACCCCAACCCTCTTCCAGCGGCACTTCCGCCGCAAGGCGGCCGCGGCGGAAACGGTGTAACGACGCCGGGGGTCGGCGAGCTGTTCTATCTCATGTAGAATTGACTTGGCGATCTGCGCCTGACCAATCGAACGGCCGAGCCCTCTTGTTGCGGGACTTCTTGCACTGCGCCCGCAACAGTTGCAGCAGCTTGGCCGTTGAAGAAGCCCTCCCACGATGGAGTACCGATGAAGGACAAGAGTGCCGGCTCCGGCGCCGTACGGTGGCCCCTTGAGGCCTCCGGTCCCTCGGCCACCCCGTGGCTGAACATCCTGAAGAAATGCCTCGCGGTGAGCGCCGCGGCCGTGGTGGTCCTGGCCGTGGCGGCCTTGATCTTTGCCGGCTGGCCCGGCGTGGGCAGCGTGGCGTTTGGCGCCGTGGTGGTGGTTGCCTTCTTTGGGCTCAGCCTCCTGGTCGGCCACCTGTACGGGCGGAAGAACCCGTCGGGCGCGCTGGGCGTCTTCATGGTGACCTACCTGGTGAAGGTGGTCGGCTTTGCCGTCATCCTTTTCACCCTCGGCACCCCCACCTGGCTCAGCGGCCCATGGTTCGCCGCGACCGGCGTCGTGGTGGTCCTGCTGTGGCAGGCCACCGAGGTGGTCACCTTCAGCCGGCAGCGGCTCCAGCTCTACAACGACCCCAAAGAACCGGACGCATGACCGGCAAGAATTCCCGAGGCTACTCCGCCGCTTCCGGCAACCCCGATCGCGGCGAAGACAACGGTGGATACAATTCCGGGATGATCGTCTTCAGCTACATTGTTGGCGGAATCGCGGTCTGGAGTTTGATAGGCTGGGGACTGGATAATTTGCTCGGAACCCATTGGATTGTGCTGGCCGGGGCATTCGCTGGCCTGGCCGGTGGTTTCTATTTGTCCTTTGCCCGCCGTTTCAGGACGGCACGGAGCAAGGGAGCCACCGGGAAGTCATCGGGGACGCACGGAGACGGAACCGAGCAACAGTGACACCAAAATTTTTCAATAACTTTGGGGGACCCAAGGCCTCGTCAGGCCCAGTGCCCCGCATCTTGCCCAACTATGAACCCTGCAGAGAGGAAACGCGTTGATCGCGCTTACGCTCCCCGCCCAAGATGGTGGAAGCTTTACCCCGCCCAGCGTCGAAACTCATCTCACGCCGTTCTTCAGCATCGGTGGCTTTGAATTCACCAAACAGACGCTGTTGGTGGTCCTTTCGGTCGTGATCATCGCCTGGTTCTTCCTGGCCGCCGCCCGCAAGGGCAAGCTGGTTCCGGGACGGCTGCAGTACGCCGGCGAGCTGGGCTACAACTTTGTGCGCAATTCCGTGGGTCAGGACGTCATCGGCGCCAAGGACTACAAGAAGTATGTGCCGCTGCTGTTCTCGCTCTTCTTCTTCATCCTGCTGAACAACCTCTTCGGCGCCATCCCGCTGATCCAGCTCCCGAGCTTCTCGCACGTCTCCGGCCCCTATTTCCTGGCCCTGCTGGTGTACGTGATCTGGATCGGCATGGGTGTGCGGGTCAACGGCCTGCGCTACTTCAAGCTGGCTGTGGTCCCCTCCGGCGTCCCGTGGTATATCCTGCCGCTGGTGGTGCCGATCGAGCTGATCTCCAACTTTGTGGTTCGCCCGATGACCCACAGCCTGCGACTCTTCGCCACCATGCTGGCAGGTCACCTCATTGTGATGATCGCCGGCTCCGGCATCGAGTTCCTGCTCGCGCAGGAAAGCATCCTGTTGAAGGGAACCTCTCTTCTGGTACTGGGCGGCGCCATTGCCATGTACATGCTGGAAGCGTTGATCATGGTCCTGCAGGCCTACGTCTTTGTCCTGCTGACCGCGATCTACATTGAAGGTGCCATCCACGCGGATACGCACTAACACCATAAGAATTCCCCGCGGGGGATAACTTGAACCAAACAACCTGCCTACGGGCATCTTGAAAGGAAACACAATGACGGGTGAAATCAACGGCTCACTGAACCTTATCGGTTACGGTTTGTCCGCAATCGGTGGTGCTATTGGCGTGGGCCTGGTTTTCGCTGCCTACATCAATGGTGTGGCACGTCAGCCTGAAGCACAGCGCGTGCTCCAGCCCCTCGCCTTCCTGGGCCTGGCACTGACCGAAGCCCTGGCCATCCTCGGCCTCGTGTTTGCGTTCGTTCTCAAGTAAAGAGAACGCACAACTTTCACACACGAGTAGAAAAGGACGGGTGAAATATGAATAGCCTCATGATTTTAGCCTCCAATGCAGCGGAAGCGGCTCCGAACCCCCTGGCCATCAACTGGTCGGAAATCGTGGTTGTCGCCGTCAGCTTCGCCATCCTCATGTACATCGTGGTCAAGTTCGTTGTCCCGATGTTTGAGAAGACGTACGCGGACCGCACCGCAGCCATTGAAGGCGGCATTGCCAAGGCCGAAAAGGCCCAGGCCGAGGCCTCCGCTGCCCTTGACGAGTACAAGGCGCAGCTGACCGACGCTCGTACCGAGGCGAACCGCATCCGCGAGGAAGCCCGCTCCGAAGGTGCCCAGATTCTGGCGAACCTGAAGGAAAAGGCCGCCGCGGAGTCCGCCCGGATCACGGAGCAGGCACAGGTGGCCATCGCCGCCGAGCGCCAGGCCGCCGTCGTCTCGCTGCGGGCGGAGGTCGGTTCGCTGGCCACCACCCTGGCCGGACGCATCGTCGGGGAGGCCCTGGATGACGACGCCCGCGCCAAGCGCGTGGTGGACCGTTTCCTGGCCGAGCTGGAACAGCAAAGCGAAGGTGCAGTTAACTAATGGCAAGCGTATCGAGCGAATCGCTGGCGACCGCGCTGGCGCAGTTGGAAGCGCAGCTTCCCACCGCATCACTCGGGTTGGCTGAAGAACTTTTCGCCATCCTGGCGATTGTGGACGGTTCGGCCGGCCTGCGCCGGGCGCTGACCGACCCCTCCCGCGCGAGCGAGGAAAAGTCGGCACTGGCGCTCTCGCTGGTCAAGGACAAGGTTTCCGCCCCGGCGGCCGCCATCGTTGGCCGCCTGGCGGAAGCACGCTGGGGCAATGCACGCGACATCGGCGATGCACTCGAGACCTTGGCAGCAACGGTGGTTCTTGCCGTTGCAGAAAACCGGAGCGCATCTGCGAATTCCGGCAACTCCGTTTCCGGCGTCAGCGCCCTGGAGGAGTTGGAGGGCGATTTGTTCTCCTTCAACCAGGTCGTTGGATCCAGCCACGAGGTGCAGCATGCCCTCGTGGAGCCGCAGGCAAGCGAGTCCGCCAAGACGGACCTGGCCCACAAATTGGTTCCCGGCGCGTGCGCCGAGGCCAAGGTGCTGATCCGCCAGGGCGTTGTCCATCCGCGCGGTCACAAGACGACCAAGCTCATCGAACGGTTCATCAACTTGGCCGCGGCACGCCAGCAGCGCTGGATTGCCAACGTCACGGTGAGCCGCCCGCTGGATGACGCGCAGCTGGGGCGCTTGCAGCGCGGACTCAATGCCCTGTACGGGCGTGAGCTGAAAATGAATGTCAGCGTTGAGCCCACACTAATCGGTGGCGTTCGTGTCCGGGTGGGTGACGAAGTAGTGGATGCTTCCGTTATCACGCGCCTGGGCGAATTGCGCCGGCAGCTGGCTGGATAGCCGCAAAGCACAAAGAAGAATCTGGCCGCCCGCCCATCGGGGTGGGAACGGCCGAAAGCTTAGGTCATCGTGAAGAAAAGCGATGATCGCGAAATAGGAGAGCAGGGACTGCAGATGGCCGAATTGACCATCAACGCCGACGACGTCCGTAATGCRTTGAACGACTTCGCGGCGTCCTACGAACCGGGCAACGCCGAGCGTGTCGAAGTTGGCCGGGTTAGCACCGCCGGCGATGGTATTGCCCGTGTGGAGGGTCTTCCCTCCGTCATGGCCAACGAGCTGCTTCGCTTTGAAGACGGCACGCTGGGCCTGGCCCAGAACCTGGACGTTCGCGAGATCGGTGTCATCATCCTTGGTGACTTCACCGGGATCGAAGAAGGCCAGGAAGTTCACCGCACCGGTGAGATCCTGTCCGTGCCCGTGGGCGACGCCTTCCTGGGCCGCGTGGTTGACCCCTTGGGCGCACCCATTGACGACCTGGGCGAGATCGCGGCCGAGACCACCCGGGCCCTGGAACTCCAGGCCCCCGGGGTGACCGAGCGCAAGAGCGTTCACGAGCCCATGCAGACCGGCCTGAAGGCCATCGACGCCATGATCCCGATCGGCCGCGGCCAGCGCCAGCTGATCATCGGTGACCGCCAGACCGGCAAGACGGCCCTTGCCGTCGACACGATCATCAACCAAAAGGCGAACTGGGCCTCCGGGGACACCAACAAGCAGGTTCGCTGCGTGTACGTGGCCATCGGGCAGAAGGCCTCGACCATTGCGGCCGTCCGCCAGACCCTCAAGGACCACGGCGCCCTGGAGTACACCACGATCGTGGCGTCCCCGGCATCGGACCCCGCCGGCTTCAAGTACCTGGCACCGTACGCCGGCTCGGCCATCGGCCAGCACTGGATGTATCAGGGCAAGCACGTCCTGGTGGTCTTTGATGACCTCTCCAAGCAGGCCGAAGCGTACCGCGCCGTCTCCTTGCTGCTGCGGCGCCCGCCGGGACGCGAAGCCTACCCGGGCGACGTGTTCTACCTGCACTCGCGCCTGCTGGAGCGTTGTGCCAAGCTCTCCGATGAGCTCGGCGCCGGCTCGATGACCGGCCTGCCGATCATCGAGACGAAGGCCAACGACGTCTCCGCCTACATCCCGACCAACGTGATCTCCATCACCGACGGCCAGATCTTCTTGCAGTCGGACCTCTTCAACGCCAACCAGCGCCCCGCCGTCGACGTCGGTGTATCCGTCTCGCGCGTCGGTGGTGCCGCCCAGGTGAAGTCGATGAAGAAGGTCTCCGGTACGTTGAAGCTGGAATTGGCCCAGTACCGCGACATGCAGGCGTTCGCCATGTTTGCCTCGGACCTGGATGCCGCCTCCAAGCAGCAGCTGACCCGCGGCGCCCGCCTGATGGAACTGCTCAAGCAGGGCCAGTACGCGCCATTCCCGATCGAAGACCAGGTTGTCTCCATCTGGGCCGGCACCAACGGCTTCCTCGATGACGTCCCGGTTGAGGACATCGGCCGGTTCGAGAAGGAGTTCCTGGAGCACCTGCGCCACGGCTCCTCCATCCTGACCACCCTTGCCGAGACCAACGTCATGGCCGATGACACCGTGGCCGCGCTGAAGACGGCGATCACCGAATTCAAGGCCGGCTTCTTTGGTGTGGGCGACAGCAAGCTGGTGGGCGCCGGACACGAGGAGCATGACGCTCTGGACGAGTCCGCCGTCGACCAGGAGAAGATCGTCAAGCAAAAGCGCTAGCGGCCGTGGCCCGGCGGGCCTGCGCCAACCGCGCAGGCCCGCCGGTTCCCGCCAAAGCTTGGCACTCTTGTGTAGCGAAATTCTAGGAAAGGAAAAGTATGGGAGCCCAGATCCGGGTCTACCGCCAGAAGATCTCATCGACCACGTCGATGCGCAAGATCTTCAAGGCGATGGAACTGATCGCCACCTCGCGCATCGGCAAGGCGCGTACCCGTGTGGCCGCGTCCCTGCCGTACGCGAACGCCATTACCCGCGCCGTCTCCGCTGTGGCGTCGCAGAGTGAAATCGATCATCCCCTGGTGACGGAGCCGGAGCAGATCCGCCGCGCCGCCGTCGTCATCGTTGCTTCTGACCGAGGCCTTGCGGGTTCCTATTCCGCCAGTGTTCTCAAGCAGGCCGAACAGCTCAGCGAGCTGTTGGCCGGCGAGGGCAAGGAAGTGTCCTACTTCCTGGTGGGACGCAAGGCACAGGCCTACTTCGAGTTCCGTGACCGGCCCTATGCGCGTGTTTGGACTGGTGGCTCCGATGCCCCCTTGTTCAGCACCGCCCAGGAAATCGGTGCGGCGGTCCTGGAGGCCTTTGCCACGGAGTACGAGAAGGGCGGCGTGGACGAGATCCACATCGTCTCGACTCGCTTCCAGTCGATGGTTGTGCAGGTACCGCAAGTTGTGCGCCTGCTGCCCCTTGAGGTGGTGGAAGAGGCCGCAGCCAGTGCGGCCGATCTTCTGCCGTTGTACGAGTTCGAGCCGGAAACCGAGCAGGTCCTTGACGCCCTGCTCCCGCGCTACATCGAGTCACGTATTTTCAGTGCTTTGCTGCAGGCGGCCGCAAGTGAACTTGCCGCCCGCCAGCGGGCCATGAAGTCGGCCGGCGACAACGCCACCGATCTCATCAAGAAGTACACGCGACTGCGCAACACGGCCCGCCAGGCCGAAATCACCCAGGAACTGTCCGAGATTGTGGCCGGTGCCGACGCGCTCAACGCGTCCTAACCCGGCGGCAACCTTGCGGGCCCGGCCCGCCAGAAACTGACCCAGCTAGACTTAACACCACGCCATCTACTGATTGAAGTGAGAGAGATGACTGCCACTACTACAGAGCAGGTAGCCGCCAAGGCCGGTGCCGTCGGACGTATTGCCCGCGTCATTGGTCCTGTCGTTGACGTCGAATTCCCCGCGGACTCCATCCCCGGCATCTACAATGCGCTCACCGCCGAGCTGACCCTGGCCGGCGTGACGCGCACCATTACGTTCGAGACCGCACTCCACCTGGGTGACAACCTCGTGCGCGCCATCTCCTTGCAGGCCACCGACGGACTTGTCCGCGGCACGTCTGTCACGGACACCGGCGCCCCGATCTCCGTGCCCGTGGGCGACGGCGTGAAGGGCCATATCTTCAACGTCCTGGGCAAGCCCCTGGACATTGAAGAGTCCGAGCTGACCACCACGGAGCGCTGGCCGATCCACCGCAAGGCTCCCGCCTTTGCCAGCCTCGAGGGTTCCACCGAGATGCTCGAAACCGGCATCAAGGTGATCGACCTGCTGACCCCCTACATCAAGGGTGGAAAGATCGGCCTGTTCGGCGGTGCCGGTGTCGGCAAGACCGTGCTGATCCAGGAAATGATCACCCGTGTGGCCCGCAACTTTGGTGGCACCTCGGTGTTCGCCGGTGTTGGCGAGCGCACCCGTGAGGGCAATGACCTCTGGGTTGAAATGGAAGAGGCCGGCGTGCTCAAGGACACCGCGTTGGTGTTCGGCCAGATGGACGAGCCGCCGGGAACGCGCCTTCGCGTGGCCCTGTCGGCGCTGACGATGGCCGAGTACTTCCGCGACGTGCAGAACCAGGACGTGTTGCTCTTCATCGACAACATCTTCCGCTTCACGCAGGCCGGTTCCGAGGTTTCCACGCTGCTGGGCCGCATGCCCTCCGCCGTGGGCTACCAGCCCAACCTGGCCGACGAGATGGGCCTGCTGCAGGAGCGCATCACCTCCACCAAGGGCCACTCGATCACGTCCATGCAGGCCATTTACGTCCCTGCCGACGACTACACCGACCCGGCCCCGGCCACGACGTTCGCCCACCTGGACGCCACCACCGAGCTCTCGCGTGAGATCGCTTCCCGTGGCCTGTACCCGGCCGTGGATCCGCTGACGTCCACCTCGCGCATCCTCGACCCGCAGTACATCGGCCAGGCGCACTACGACACCGCGGTGCGCGTGAAGCAGATCCTGCAGAAGAACAAGGAACTCCAGGACATCATCGCGATCCTTGGTGTTGACGAGCTCTCCGAAGAGGACAAGATCGTGGTGGCACGGGCCCGCCGCATCCAGCAGTTCCTCTCGCAGAACACGTACACGGCCAAGCAGTTCACCGGTGTCGAGGGCTCCACCGTGTCCATCAAGGACACGATCGAGGGCTTCACCGCGATCTGCGACGGCGATGTCGATCACATTGCCGAGCAGGCGTTCTTCAACGTCGGTGACATGACCGACGTCGAACGCCAGTGGGCCAAGATCCAGGAATCGACCAAGTAACGATGGCCGAACTCCAGGTTGAAATCGTGGCGGCGGACCACTTTGTGTGGTCCGGCGCGGCGAAGATGGTCAAGGCGCGCACGTCCGACGGTGAGATCGGCATTCTCCCCGGCCACTCGCCGCTGCTGGCCATCTTGGCCGCGGGCGAACTGGCCGTCGAGCCCGTTGACGGGAGCCGCATCGAGGTCACCGTGGACGGCGGCTTCTTCTCGGTTGACAGCAACCGGGTCGTGATCGTGGCCGACAACGCGCATCTCCAAGATGGCGCGCCGGCCAACGCAGGGACCCGCTAGCACGGCAAGTGATGAACGTTCCTGGTGCCCCGTTGCTTTTCATGGCAGGAGCGTTCCTGCTGGTCATCATCGCACTGTGCCTGGTGGGGGTGCGCCGCATGCAATTGCGGCGCGCCCTGGGCACCATTGACGCCTCCATCAGCTCGGCGGGAAACCGCTGGCGGATGGGGGTTTGTCGTTACCAGGAGTCGGAACTTGAATGGTTCCGGCTCCTTTCGTTAAGCCCCCGCCCGCACCTGAGGATGGTGCGCAGCGCCATCGTGCTGGTGGGCCGGCGCACGCCCACGGAGGCCGAACGCACCAGGGTTCCGCCCGACGTCGTGATCGTCACCTTGGACTACCGGGGCGAGGAGGTCCGCCTGGCCATGAAATTCGGCGCCTACGCCGGCCTCTCCTCGTGGCTGGAGGCCGGACCGGTTGTCGGCATCGGCACCTGGCGCTAGATTCCAGCGCACTCCCAGCAACTTCCACTAGCATCACAAGCGTTGCCCGTCGAGTGAAGCGGGACTTTTGGACAAGGGCAAGTGATGTAAGTGTTGAAGTGGTTCTATGCCGAGAGCCTCGACTCCGGCCCACTTCCGGCGACCGCCCTGGGCCTTGGGGCCCTTGCCCTGGCCTTCCTGCTCATCCGCCGCTCCCGTCGCTGGTGGTTGTACGCCCTGGTCACGGGGATCGCGTCCGCCGGGGCCGCCATGGCCGCCGGCTGGGCCGTCATCCACGTCTGGTACTGGTGGCCGGAGGACCTGCCAGCCACGGTGCTGGTGTGCGCGGGCGCTGCCCTGTGGGGCCTGGTGCTGGGACTGACGACGGCGGTCCTCGGCCCGGGTGGACCCGCCCGCCCGGGCGCGGGGTTGCGGCACCTGTCCCGGGGAACCGAGCGGCGGCCCGCAGGGGCAGTGCCGTGGGCGCGGCGCGTCACCGCCGTGGGGGCGGCCGTAACGATCGTGGCCGTCAGCGCCCTGGCGATCAATATCTACTTTGGCGAGTACCCCACGGTGGGCAGCCTGCTGCGGGGGGAACCGGCGCTGGCGCGGGGCATCCCCCACTACCTGCAGAAAAAGGATGCCGACCGCTTCCGGGTGCTGCCCGTGAAGGACGGCTGGGTGGCGCCGAAGGGGATGCAGTCCGCCGGCGAGTTTCGCAGCGTGCACATCCCCGGCATAGTTTCCGGCTTCCGGGCTCGCGACGCCGTCGTGTATTTGCCACCGGCGTACTTCACCGCCCATCGCCCCGTGCTTCCCGTAGTGGTGCTGGTCTCCGGCCAGCCCGGCTCGCCGGAGAACTGGCTGCAATCCGGACACGTGGACCAGGCCCTGGCCGGCTATGCGCACGCCCACGCCGGTCTGGCCCCCGTGGTGCTGATGCCGGATCCGAACGGCAGCCAGGAGGCCAACACCATGTGCATGAACTCGGCCCTGGGCCGGGCGGATACCTATATGGCGGTCGACGTGCCACGCTGGATCACCGCGACGCTCAATGTTGACACCAACCATGACCACTGGGCCGTGGCCGGCTTCTCCTACGGGGCGACCTGCGCCATGCAGATGGTGACGCGCCATCCCGACGTGTACAGATCTTTTGCGGCGATCGCCCCGGAGCGGGAGCCGGCGCTGACCGCCAGCCGTGCCGTGACAATCCAGCGCGCCTTTCACGGCAACGCGGCGGCATTCAACGCCCAGGTGCCCCTGACGCTGATGGAGCATCGGAGCTACCCCCTGGTCCAGGGCTGGTTTGCCACCGGCGACCAGGATGCGGTGTTCACCGGGAATGCGATGGTGCTCGAGGCTGCCGGTCGCAGGGCCGGGATGACCCTGTTCCGCTCCACCTTTCCGGGCGGACATTCATGGATCATGGTGACCGAGGCGCTGCCTTCCGCGTTCAGCTTCCTCGGCGCACGGCTGGGGCTGCAGTGATGGCGGGCATTGCCCGGTGGGTGCGGCGCCTCCCGTTCACCGTGGCGATGCTGGCCGTCACCATCGCGGTCCAGGCCGGCACGGGATCGATCCTGCATCCGCCCTCACGCGCCCTGGCGGGTGCGGCCGGCTTCCAAAGTGCGGACCTGTTCACCGGCCGGTGGTGGTCCCCGTTCAGCACCCTGGTCCTCACCGCGAACCCGGCGGCCCTGCTGGCCGGCGCCGCCGTGCTGCTGGGCGTCCTGGGCCTGGCCGAGACCACGCTGGGGACGTGGCGCACGGCCGCGGCCCTCCTCGGCAGCCAGCTGGCCGCCGTCGTCATTTTTACCGGCGTGGTGGAGGTCGGTGCGGCATCGAATCTGGAGTGGCTGGCCGGCATGCGCCAGGCCACCCTGATGGGACCGTACGCGGCGTCCGTGGGTGCGCTCATGGCGGCAAGCCGGCTGATCAGCGTGTTGTGGCGGCGCCGGGTGCGCTCGGTGACCATCGCCACGGCGCTGATGCTCGCCCTGTACGTGGGACACGCGCAAAACCTGTTCACGCTGGTCGGCGCCCTGGCGGGGCTGGTCCTGGGCATCGCTTTCCTGCCGGCGCGCCAGGTCGCACACATCACCCGCTCCACGAGCCGTGAGACGCGCACCAACCTGGCCATTGTGGTGGCCGTGTTTGCCGTGGGTCCCTTGTTTGCGGCCGTGGCCCACGAACCGGTGGGGCCGCTGGCGGCGCTGCGGAACCTGATCGTCAACCCGGTCCCCACCATCAACCAGCTCCAGGCCACGTGCGAGCCGCTGCAGCACGGCTGCCAGGGGCTGGGTCCGTGGGGTCCGGGCGGGCACCTGCTGGCCCTGGCGCCGATGCTGTTGCTCCTTGCCTGCGCCGAGGGCCTGCGGCGCGGAAACCGGCTGGCGCTGTGGATGGCCGTCTACCTGCACGTGATCATCGGCGTCATGTCCGGCGTGTACCTGCAGCTGTTCGCCGGGTTTGGGCTGCCCCTGCGCCGGGGGCACCGCGAACTGAGCATCAACGCCTCGGTGTGGGAACTCCTGCCCGTGGTGCTGGTTCCCTTCCTCATCGCCGGCATCCTGGTTGTGAGCCGGCGGCACTTCCACATCGACGCGAATCCCGTCCTGCGCCGGCGGACCTTCGTGCTGCTGCCGCTGTTGCTGGGCGGATTTGTGGCGCTGTATGCCGCGGCCTGGTTTGGTGAGGGCAATGAAGTGGGCCGGTACGGGATCCTCGGGCTCATCGCCAGCCTGCCGCGGATCCTGCTGCCATACCCGTTTCCCTTCAGCTATGGGGCCTCCGTCTACCCTCACGGCTTCTTTTCCACGCTGCTGTTCGGCATGGGCGGTGCCGTGTTTTGGCTGGTCAGCGTGGTCAGCGTGCTGGCGTTGTTCCTGAGCCGGCGGGTGGCCGCGGGCACCGACCGCGCCGACCGGGCGGCGGCCGCCGCGCTGGTGCGCCGGGGCGGGGACTCGCTGTCGTGGATGGCGCTGTGGCCGGGCAACCACTACTGGTTCAACGCGGCCGGGACCGTGGGGATCGGCTACCAGCTCCACTACGGCGTGGCCGTCACCGTCGGCGGCCCGTTCGGCGACCCGGGGGACTATGCCGCGGCCGTGGACGGGTTCGTCGAGCATTGCGCCGAACAGTCCCTGACGCCGTGCTTTTATTCGCTCACCGCCGATCGCGCCGACCTCCTGACGAGCCGCGGTTTCCACAGGGCCGCCGTGGCCACGGAAACCTTGCTGGACATCACGGCCATGGAATTCAAGGGCCGGGACTGGCAGAACGTGCGCACGGCCCTGAACAAGGCCGCCAAGCTGAACATTTCCGCCCGGTGGCATCGGTATTCGGAGCTCGGCACCGGGTTGCGGACCCAAATCCATGAGATTTCCGAGGACTGGGTGTCCGGGCGGGCGCTGCCGGAGATGGGGTTCACCCTGGGCGGGGTGGCCGAGCTCAAGGACGACAACGTCCAGATCTGCCTGGCCGTGGATGACACGGGCAGGGTCCACGGCGTGACCAGCTGGCTGCCCGTCTTCTCCGACGGCGCGGTGGTCAGCTGGACGCTGGACTTCATGCGGCGCGGCGACGACGCCTTCAAGGGCGTGATGGAATTCCTCATTGCGGAGGCGGTGCTGCACTTCCGCGGTGAGGTGGCGCAAATTTCGCTCTCCGGCTCGCCGCTGGCCATTGCGGCCGCGCCCGACGACGCGTCCACGGTGTGTGACCAGGCACAGCTGGTCGGCACGGGACACGGTGCCGGCGCGGAAGACGACACGCCGGCGGCGTTTGACGACGCGCAGCGTGGCGGCGGGGGACAGGGTGCCGGCGTGGCTGCGGCTCATGGTGAGGCGCCCGTGCATCCGCTGGCGGCGCTGCAGGGCACCTCCATGGATCGCCTCCTGGCCCTGCTGGGCCGGACGCTGGAACCGGTGTACGGTTTCCAGTCGCTGGCCAACTTCAAGAAGCGCTTCCAGCCACGGCACCGGACGCTGTACATGATGTACCAGGACCCGTTTTCGCTGCCGTCCATCGGCCGCGCCGTGGGCGAGGCCTACATGCCCAACGTCTCCGTGCGGCAGATGGCGCGGCTGCTGCGCGGCGCCGGCCGCTAGGCGGCCCGATCAGGTCAGGACGGGCCCCGGAAAAGGTCCGGAACGCACGGATGCCCCGGCCGGTGGCCGGGGCATCCGTGAGGTGGTGAATACGTTTTACAGCGCCGTCACACCCGTGGCCTGGGGGCCCTTGGCGCCCTGGCCGATCTCAAATTCAACTCGCTGGTTTTCCTCCAGTGACTTAAACCCGTTCCCCTGGATTTCCGAGTAGTGCACAAAAACGTCACCCTGCGAATTATCCGGTGTGATGAAGCCGAAGCCTTTTTCAGCGTTGAACCACTTGACGGTTCCCTGTGCCATTGTTTCTCCTCAGTGATGGTATTACATCCGTCATCATGGCATGAGTCACAAGAGTGGTCAACGAACACGACACATATTTACAAAGTCGATGACTAATTGAGCCAAACGCCGGCACGCAACACATGTGCCAGCCCCAGCTCCGGGTCCACCACCAGGGCGTCGGCGCGCAGCCCGCGGCGCAGCGCCCCGATCTCATCGGTCAGCCCCAGGACGCCGGCCGGGACGGCCGTGGCGGCATGCACCGCGTCGGTGAGCTTCACGCCGGCCGCAACGGTGCGGCGCACCACCTCCAGCAGCGTTGCCGTGCCGCCGGCAATGGAGCCGGTGGCGTCCAGCGTGGCCACGCCGTCGGCCACCGTGACGGGGGACGGGCCCAGCATGTACCGGCCGTCCGCGAGCCCCGCGGCGGCCATCGAGTCGGTGACCAGCACCACGTTGTCCGCCCCAACGAGCGCAAAAACCGTCCTGACCGTTTCCGGGTCCAAATGGGTGCCGTCCGCGACCAGCTCGACGGCGGCGCGGCCGGCCTTGGCGGCCCGCAGGCAGGCGGCCACGGGGCCGGGGGAGCGGTGGTGCATTGGTGGCATGCCGTTGAAAAGGTGCGTGACGGTGGGGCGTCCGGAGACGCCGTCGAATCCGGCGGAGTTCAGCCCTTCCCGGGCCTGGGCCAGGGATTCGGCCGCGACGGCCGTGTCGCAGTCCGTGTGCCCCACGGACGGGGTGATGCCGTGGGCCGTCAGCAGGTCCACCAGGTCCGCGGAGCCCGGAAGTTCCGGCGCGTAGGTCATGGTGACGATGCTCCCCTGGCCGGCGTCGATGAGCCGGGCCGTGAGGTCCAGGTCCGGGTCGAGCAGGTAATCGGGGTTTTGTGCCCCGCACCGGGCGTGGGAGAGGAACGGGCCCTCCAGGTGGATGCCGGCCAGCAGGCCCTCGGCCGTCATTTTGGCATAGAGGCCGATGCCCGCGATGAGGTCCTCGGCGGGGGCGGTGACCATACTGGCCAGCAGCGTGGTGGTGCCGGCGCGGTGCAGAAAATCAACGGCCGCCCGGGCGGAGGACTCCTCGCCGCTGGGAAAGTCGCCGCCGTTGCCGCCGTGGTTGTGGACGTCCACCAGGCCGGGCAGGATCATGTGCCCGGCGGGCACCCTCACGATGTCGGCCAGGTCTACCTCGGCCGGGCCGAAGTCCGGTTCGTCAAAGTGGTCGGCACGGCCGGCATACACGATGCGGTCGCCGGCCACGGCAACCAGGCCGGCCTCGATGACGCCGCGGTCGGTGATGACGGATCCAAAGATCAGTTTCTTGGCGGACGTCGCAGAGACGGGGCTGTTGGCTTCACTCATGGATCCAGTCTAGCCAGCGCCATCCGCCCCGGGGCAGGGCGGCCGCAACAGGGCGGGAGCCTAGAAGAGCCGGGAGGCGCTGTCATCGACGCCGCGCATGGTGTCGTAGTCCAGAGTCAGGCAGTCGATGCCGCGGTCCTTGGCCAGGACGCGGGCCTGGGGCTTAATTTGCTGGGCCGCGAAGACCCCGCGCACGGGCGCCAGCAGCGGATCCCGGTTCAGCAGCTCCAGGTAGCGGGTCAGCTGTTCCACGCCGTCGATGTCCCCGCGGCGCTTGAGCTCGATCGCCACGGTGGCGCCGTCGGCGTCCCGGGCCAGGATGTCCACCGGGCCGATCGCCGTGAAGTACTCGCGCCGAATCAGCGTGAAGCCGGCGCCGAGGGTCTCAATTTGCGCGGCGAGCAGGCGCTGCAGATCGGCCTCCACGCCGTCCTTGATCAGCCCCGGATCGACCCCCAGGTCGTGGCTGCTTTCATGGAGCTGCTCGTAGATGTTCACGATCAGCCGGTCGTCGGCCTTGGTGGACTGCACGATCCACTGCTCCATGACGCCGTCCTCAAGGTCGACGTCGGCCGGGCCCACGGTGCGCAGCGTGGCCGGGGGACTCATCCAGTTCAGCGGCTTGTAGGAGCCGCCGTCGGAGTGGACCAGCACGGAACCGTCGGCCTTGACCAGGAGCAGCCGGACGGCCAGGGGGAGATGGGCTTTGAGGCGCCCGACGTAGTCGACGGAGCACTTGGCTATCACTAAACGCACACCCACCACCTTAGCGGGTCGCCGGCCGCGGGCCGCGCCGGCGGCGGATGCCGGTGGGTGCCGCGCCGGTGGCGGGTGCCGCCCCCTGCCGTGCGGCACAATGGTGAGATGCCCCGTTCAAACCATCCGCGCCGTCGTCGCACCTCACTTCCCGGCGGACATCGCGACGCGGACGGCGAGGGGGCCCTGGACCTTGACCGGGCCCGGCTGGGCATCCCGGAGCGCGAATCGGCGCCCGACGGCGAATGGGCGGTGCGCACCATCACGGCCCGGAACGCGCAAAAGGTCTACACCTGCCCCGGCTGCAACCACCCCGTGCAACCCGGCGTGGCGCACCTGGTGGTCTGGCGCCAGGACGCCATGTTCGGCGCCGAGGCCGGGCTGCGTGACCGCCGCCACTGGCACAGCAACTGCTGGCGCGGGCGCAGCTACCGTTACCGATAAGCTGGGATACATGGTTTTTGACCCAGCATCCTTGGACTTCCTCGATCCCGGAACGCCCGTGGCCGTCCGCGCCTCGACCATCCTGCCGGCCGTTCGAGAAAATATTGAACTGACCACCGCGGACGGTCTCACCCTGGTGGGGGAACTGGCCCTGCCCGCCGACGGCGTCGTGCGCGGCACGCTCATCACGCTGCACCCGTTGCCAACGCACGGCGGGTTCATGGACTCGCACCTGTACAAGAAGGCGTCATACCGGCTGCCCGCGCTGGCCGGGATCGCGGTGCTGCGCTTCAACACGCGCGGCACCTCCTCGCCGCGGGGAACCAGCGACGGCGGCTTTGAGGACGGCATCGGCGAGCGGCTCGACGTCGAGGCGGCCGTGCAATTTGCCGTGGACCGCGGGCTGCCCAACCGGTGGCTGGTGGGGTGGTCCTTCGGCACCGAATTGGTGCTCAAATACGGGGCCGTTCCCCCCGTGGCCGCGCAGGTGGAAGGCGCCGTGCTGCTTTCGCCGCCGCTGCACCGGGCCGGCGACGCCGATCTGGCGGCGTGGGCCGCCGGCGGGAAGCCGCTGACGGTACTGGTGCCCGAGCTTGACGACTATCTGCAGCCGCCGGCGGCGAGGGAACGCTTTGCGCGGGTGCCCCAGGCCAGGGTGGTCGCCGTGGACGGCGCCAAGCACCTCTGGGTGGGGGAGAAGTTCGCGGGCCGCGCCCTCAATGAGCTGGTGTCCACGGTGTTGGGCGGCACGGCGCCGCTGCCGACCGAGTGGACGGGTCCGGTGGCCACCGCCTGACGGCGGATGCGCGCGCCGGTGCGCCGGGACGCCGATGCGGACCTGCGCTGCCGGTCTGCCACCAGCGGATGTCCACAGCGGCGTCCCCGCCCGGATGATGGCCGGGGACGGCGGACTAGTGCTCGTCCTGGTGGTTGATGAAGACCTCCCGGACCAGCAGCATGACGGCCGCGGCGGTGGGGATCGCGATCAGGGCGCCGAGCACCCCCAGCAGGCTGCCGCCGGCAATGACGGAGATCACCGCGACCGCCCCCGGCACCGCCACGGCCTTTTGCATGATGCGCGGGGAGACGAAGTACGCCTCGAATTGCAGGTAGGCAACGTAGCAGATGGCGAAGATGACGGCCGTCTGCCAGCCGGCGGTCAGGCTGACCGCGGTCACAATCACGGCCGCCACCATGCCGCCCACCAACGGGATGAACGCCATCAGCGCCACCACAAACGCCAGCAGGACGCTGAAGGGCACGTTCAGGATGGTCATGACGATGAACGCGTAGGTGGCGTTGAGCACTGCCACGCACACCTGACCGATGACGTAGTTGCCGACGCCGGCGGTGATCTCCTCGCTGAGATCCTCCACCCGGGCGCGGCGGGAGCGGGGGGCCAGGCGGTAGCCCCACTTCTTCATGGTCGGCAGCGAGGCCAGGAAGTACAGACTCAACACCAGCACGATCAGCGTGCCGAAGAGGCCGTTGGCGATGGTGCTGCCCACGCCCACCACACCGCCGAAGATGCCGCCCACGGCCTGGGAGTCCTGGAAGAACTTCTCCACCTGCGTATTGAGCGTGTCGATGACGTGATACTGGACGTCCAGCTGGCGGAAGAAATCCGAATTGAGGAAATCGGTGATCCAGCCCGGGGCCTTGGTGATCAGCTGCGTGGTCTGGTCAACGATGGTGGGGATCAGCGTGGCAAAGAACATGGCCACCAGCCCCAGCAGGGACGCCAGCACCAACACGATGCCCAGCGGCCGCGGCACCCTGCGTTGTTCCAGCCAGCGCACCACGGGGTCCAGGCCCAGCGAGATGAACAGGGCGGTCACAATCCACAGGAGCAGCTGGGAAGTGTTTGCCATGATGTAGTTCAGGAACAAGGCGATGCCCACGCCCACCGTGCCCATGAACCCCAGGTAGATCGGATGCCGGAACATGGCACCGGGCGCGGGCTGCTCCACGGCCGCCGCCTGGCCCAATTCCGCGGATTCCGGGGGGATCGTGAAGCGGACGCGGGGCTGGGCGCCGGGCAGCGGCTGCTTGACCCTGTTGAGCAGCCAGGTGCGCCACCCGCGCCCGCCGGAGACCGGGACCGGCTTGGCGGGTTCGTGTCCTGCCACCAGCGGATCGGCCCGGACGACGTCGGCCGCGTGTTCGGGCGGGATGGGCTCGCCGGCGGTGTCCGGCTGGGGTGCCTCGGGTTCGGTCGGAGAGCTCACGGGGTGCTGCCTTCTTATCCGGAGCGGTGCGGCCCCTGCAGGTGATGGTGAGATGAGATTATCAGCGGCGGGCGCCGGTGCGCCTGATTAAGCCGGTGTCCCCGCGCCTGTGGGGCCAGGCCGCGGTGGCCGGACCCGGGCACGACGGGCGATTGAGAGCCCCCGGCGCCGGTGCGGTATCGCTGAGAGTGAGATTGACCTCGGAAACTGCCCCAAAGATAACGAAACGGTTACCCTTTAACAAAGGATCTTCATAGTTCTCCACCGATGTTAGGTATGTACTTGCGTTCAAAGATTGCCATTGGACTGGCCATTGTGGGCATATTGCTCCTTGGCCTTGGGATAGGCCAACGCACCATCTGGCTGCCGCCGGCCACCGTTACGGCCGCCGTCGGCACCTCGGTCAAGCCGGCCCCCGTGACCGTCATAGGCCCCGAGGTGCTCAAGGCAAAGGACGGCCAATTCACCATGACCATCAAGTCCGCCGGACCGATCCAACTCGCGGTGGCACGCGAACGGGACATCAACGGCTGGATCGGCGACGCCGCGCACACCACCATTTCCGGGGTAAACGCCGACTTCACCGAGTTGACGGCCGAAAGCACCGCCGGCGTGGAGAAGGTGCCCAACCCGGCGGGCTCCGACATGTGGGTCAGCGAAGAGAAGGGCACCGGCGAGCTCCAATACTCCTGGGAGTCCCCGGGCCACGGCGACTGGGCCCTGCTGGTCTCCGCCGACGGCACCGCCCCGGCCCCGACAGACATCACCCTGACCGCCGACAACACGGCCGGGACGCCGTGGGCCGTGCCGCTGATGATCTTCGGCTCCGCCCTGCTCGCCATCGCGGCGCTGCTGCTGTTCGTGACCCCGCGCAAGCCCACAGCGTCCGCCGCCGGCCGCCGATCGGCCGGGCGCGCCCCGTCCGACCCCGCCGCGGGCACCCGTGAGGTTGAACGCCTCGTGGCCGCCCGCGCCAGGGCCCGTTCCGGCGCCACCATCGCCGACATGGGCCGGTCCCGGCACGGCGGAGCCGCCGGCCGGCCGGCCGCGACACCGGTCGTTGACATCTCGGGCGCTTCCGCGGCCGGGCTGCCGCGCGGAGTCTTTGGCCCGCCCGCCGGGCTGACCGCGAACCAGACACCGGCCGTGCCCGCCTCCCCGCCCTCTGTCCGGGCGGACGCCGCATCCACTGCCAAGCCCGCCTCCCGCTCCGACGACGACTCCGAGCCCCGCGGCGGTTCCGGCGGCACCGGCACCGGCGGCACGGGTTCCGGCGGCACCGGTGGCTCCGGCACCGGCACCGGCATGGGCGGCGCCCCCGGCACCGGCACGGGCGGCGCCCCCGCCCAAGACGGCGTCCCCGCCCAAGACGGCACCGCGGAATTCGCGGCAGCCCCGCCCGGCCCGGTCCGCCGCGGCCGGCTGGCCGTCCGGTCCGCGCGCGTCCGCTGGGGCGCTGCGCTCGCCGCCGTCGTGGTCGCCGGCAGCATCACCCCGGCCGTCGCCGCCGACCCGACCACCCCGGCGCCCGCGCCCGCCGCCTCCTCACCGGCGGCGACCGGCGCGGCACCCACGAGTGCCRCACCCCAGGCTCCGGGCATCCCGGTGCTGCTGGACAGCCAGGTGGAGCGCATCGCCGCCGCGGTTGCCACGGTCGTCTCCACGGGGGACAACGCGAAGAATGCCAAGGAACTGCAGTCCCGGGTCTCCGGCCTGGCCCTGCAGGTCCGGACCGCGAACTACACCATCCGCTCCAAGGTCGCCAAGGCGGCGGCGCCCCAACCCGTGAACAGCACCAAGCTGCTGGCCAAGGTGGTGACCACCACGGCCACCTGGCCGCGCTCGGCCGTGCTGGTGACCAAGGGGGAGAACAACCCCCTGCCGCAGCTGCTGACCCTGGTGCAAAGCAGTGCGCGTGAGAACTACAAGCTGGTCCAGGCCACGCCGCTGCTGCCGGGCCAGACGTTCCCCACCATTGACAAGGAAGGAACGCCGGAGGTTCCCCTGGACGCCGCCAACGGTCTGAAGATGAGCCCGAAGGACGCCGTTGCGGCGCTCAGCGACAGGTTGACCAAGAGCAACAGCAAGTGGAAAGCCTCGTTCAAGGACAACGTCTACCTCACGGACTCGCAAAAGTACCAGGCGGAGACGCTGGCGAAGTCCAAGGATGCCACCATCGTCTTCAGCCACAAGGCGGACGACAAGTCGACCATCGCCGTTCGCACCGCCGACGGCGGGGCCATGGTGGTGGTGGGCTATGCCTTCAGCGTTGATTCCACGCCCAAGAAAAGCGCGACCATCAACGTCTCCGATCCGGCCGCCGTCGCCCTGGCCGGCGGCAAGGACTCCACCAAGGGCGTGGTGGTGACCTACGGTGAACCCATCGTGATGGTCATTCCCCCGGCCTCCTCCAAGGACCTGATCAACATCGTCTCGGCCAGCCGGGACCTGGTCGGAGCCAAATTTAAGTAACAGGTTTCGCCCGCGGCGTGATCTTTCAAGCGCGCGGGCCGGCACAGTTAGAGTGGGTCCATGAGTCAAAACAGTTCCATGCCTGCCAATCCCGGGATCAACCTCCGCGGCGCCGTCGACCTCTCGGCCCTAAAGAACCGCTCCGCCGCCGGTGATGGCGCGGCGGGTGGCGGCTCCCCGTATGCGGTGGACGTCAACGAGCAAAGTTTCCAGGAGTTCGTGGGCCTGTCCCAGAGGGTGCCCGTGGTGGTGTCGCTGGGCTCCGGACGCTCCAACCAGTCGGCCGTGCTCAACCGCGTGCTGGAACGGCTCATGAACGACTTCGGCGGCAAGATCGCCCTGGGCCGGGTGGATGCGGACACCAACGCCCAAATTGCGCAGGCGTTTGGGGTGACCGTGATCCCCACCGTGATCGCCCTCGTCAAGGGCCAGCCCGTGCCCTTGTTCGAAGGGGACATGCCGGAGGATCAGATCAGGACCTTCCTGGACGAGCTGCTGAAGGTGGCGGCCAGCAACGGCGTCACCGGCAGCCTCGGTGGCGCGCCCGGTGCGGAGCCGGCCGAGCCCGCCCCGCTGCCGCCGCTGCACCAAGCCGCCTTTGACGCCATCGAGGCGGGCGACCTCGCCGCTGCCCAGGCCGCCTATGAGAAGGCGCTGGCGGAAATGCCGGCCGACGCCGACGCCAAGGTCGGGCTGGCCCAGGTGCACCTGATGCGACGGGTCGCCGACCTGGACGCGGACCAGGCCGAGGCCCTGCGGACCCGGGCAGCGTCCGAACCGGACGACGCCGAAGCCCAGTTGGCCGTGGCCGACCTCGACGTCACCGGCGGCCATGTGGAGGACGCCTTCGCCCGGCTCGTGACGTACATCTCCTTGCACTTTGGCCCCGAACGCGAGATCGCGCGAGTCCGGTTGCTGGAGCTGTACGACGTCGTCGGGACCGCCGATCCGCGCGTCGCCAAGTCCCGCCAGGCCCTGGCCCGCGCCCTGTTCTAGGCCGCCCGCCCCGGCCGGGAAGTCATCCTTTGGGATGGGGTGGCTGCGCGGAGCGGATTGTTAGGGTGGCCCTATGACCGTTCAAGACCATGCAGAAGGCACCGGGCCCCGCCCGCCGGCCTTGGCCATCCGGGGACTGGCGAAAAGGTTCGGCCCGAAGATCGCCGTCAATTCCATCAACCTCGACGTCCCCGCGGGTTCCCTTTATGGCCTGGTGGGACCCAACGGCGCGGGAAAAACCACCTCCCTGTCCATGGCCACCGGACTGCTGCGCCCCGACGCCGGAGCGGTGTGGGTGCACGGGGTGGATGTGTGGGCGAACCAGCTGCAGGCGAAGCGGCTGATGGGCCTGCTGCCCGACGGCGTGCGACTGTTCGACCGGCTGACCGGGGAACAGCTGGTCAGCTACGCCGGGTTGTTGCGCGGGATGGACAGGGACACCGTGGCCGAGCGCGTCGCGGACCTGCTTGCCGCCCTGGATTTGGGCAAGGACGCCGGAACACTGGTGGTGGACTACTCCGCGGGGATGACGAAGAAGATCGCCCTGGCCGCCGCGCTGATCCACGCGCCGAGGCTGCTGGTCCTGGATGAGCCCTTCGAATCCGTGGATCCGGTCTCCGCGGCGAACATCCGTGACATCCTTACCGACTATGTGCACTCCGGCGGGACGGTCATCGTCTCCAGCCACGTCATGGACCTGGTGCAGCGCATGTGCTCCCACGTCGCCGTCATCGCCGGCGGCAACGTCCTGGCGGCCGGCACTGTCGAGGAGGTCCGCGGCCACCAAAGCCTGGAAGATAAGTTTGTGGACCTGGTCGGCGGTCGAAACCACGCAGCGGGGTTGCAATGGTTGCGCACCTCCTGAGCCTGAAGCTGACGCTGCTGCGCAATTCGCTGCGACGCAGCCCCATGCAGCTGGTGGGCTTGATCATCGGGGCCCTGTACGGCCTGGGCCTGCTGGTGCTGGTGCTGGCCGGGTTCGTGCTGCTCGGCGCCAACGGCTCCCGGGAATGGATCGGCACGGTGGTCACCCTGGCCGGGGCCGCCCTGATCCTGGGCTGGTTGGTCATCCCGGTGATTGCCTCCGGCGTGGACATGACGCTGGACCCTGCCCGTTTTGTCACGTACTCCATCCCCGGCAAGACCCTCCTGCTCGGCTTGGCCCTCTCCAGCTTCATCGGCATCCCCGGCGTCCTGACGCTGGTGGCCTCGGTGGGCACGGCGTTGGCGTGGTGGCGGCATCCGGCGGCCGGTGCCGCGGCCCTGCTGTGCGGCATCGTGGCGGCCCTGACGTGCATTGTCGCGTCCCGGGCCATCACCACCGCCAGCACCAGCCTGGCCTCGTCCCGGAAATTCAAGGACCTCAGCGGTGTGGTGGTCCTGGTGCCGCTGGTGTTCCTGGGCCCCATCGTCGGGAGCGTGTCCGACGGCGTGCGCGACCTCCGGGAGTACCTCCCCGCCCTGGCGGGCACTGTGTCGTGGACCCCGTTGGGCGCCGTGTGGGCCGTCCCGGCCGACGTCGCCGCCGGCGCGTACGGTGCCGGCGCGCTCAAGCTGCTCATTGCACTGGCCACGCTCGCCGCCCTGACCTGGCTCTGGCAGGCCACCCTGGCCAAGGCCCTGGTGACGCCGGCCTTTGCCGGCAGCGCCCGGCGCAAGGGCGGCCAGCTGGGCTTTTTCCGGTACTTCCCGGCCACCCCGACCGGCGCCGTTGCGGCCCGCTGCCTCACCTATTGGTTCCGGGATCCCCGCTACACCGCCGGACTGGTCATTGCCCCGCTCATCCCGCTGGTGATCGTCTTTGCCGGAACCCAGGCCGTCGGCATGGATGCCATGGGCGCCGTGCTTGGCTACGGCGCGGCGCTGGCCGTGTTCCTGGTGGTCTGGTCGATTTCCGCCGACATCTCCTATGACAACACCGCCTTCGCGCTGCACCTGGCCACGGTGCTGCCGGGCCGGGCGGATCGAACCGGCCGGGCGCTGGCCGCCGGGGTCCTGGCCGTCCCCCTGGGGCTGGTGTACGCCGTCGCCGGGGCGGCCGTGGGCAATGACTGGGCCGCCCTGCCCGGCACGGTGGGCCTGGTTCTGGGCATGGCGGGCAGCGGGCTGGGCCTGGCCAGCGTGTTCTCGGCCCGGTTCACCCTCAACGTGCCGCTGCCGGGGGAGAGCCCGCTGAAGGGCAAGCCGGGCAACAACCTGGCCGCCACGCTCACCCAGATGGCAGGGTTCGGCGGCTTGGCCGTGTTGGTGGTCCCGGAACTTGTCCTGGTCATCATCGGCGCCACCACCGGCCGGCCGCTGTACGGCTGGCTCGCACTGGCCGTCGGCGTGGTGCTCGGCGGCGTGTTCCTGGTCACGGGCATCAGGATCGGCGCCAGGGTATATGAGCGGCGGGCGCCGGAATTGTTGCAGGCCGTTTCGGCTGACCGCTGAGAATCGCTAAGGTTGGGGGACACTGAGTAGTCTTCGGCACCGGCATGCGCCTGCCCTGAAAGGAACGTGTTTCATGGAGGTCATCATCCTCCCCAGCAGCAAGGAAATCGGCGTACTGGCCGCCGACGCCATCGAGGAATTGGTGCGCCGCAAGCCCGGCGCCGTCCTGGGCCTGGCCACCGGCTCCTCCCCCCTGCCGATCTATGACGAGCTGGCCCGGCGCCACGACGAGGACGGCTTGAGCTTCACCCAGGCCCACGGCTTTGCCCTGGACGAGTACGTCGGCCTGCCGTTGGGGCACCACGAGTCCTACCGTGAGGTGATCCGCCGCGAGTTCACCAACCGGATGGACATCGCCGCGGCCAATGTGCACGGCCCGGACGGCACGGCCGCGGACATCCTGGCCGCCTGCGACGCCTACGAGGAGGCCATCAAGGCCGCCGGCGGCGTGGACCTGCAGATCCTGGGCGTGGGCACCAACGGCCACATCGGCTTCAATGAGCCCGGGTCCTCGCTGGCGTCCCGCACCCGGATCAAGACCCTGCAGGAGCAAACCCGCAC
Source organism: Specibacter sp. RAF43 (assembly GCF_052114065.1). NCBI lineage: Bacteria > Bacillati > Actinomycetota > Actinomycetes > Micrococcales > Micrococcaceae > Specibacter > Specibacter sp. RAF43. Next base: position 29,492 of record NZ_JBFREA010000019.1, read on the forward strand.
GGACAATGCGCGCTTCTTTGACAGCCTTGAGGACGTCCCGCACCACGTCGTCACGCAGGGACTGGGCACCATCATGGACGCCCGCCACGTGGTCCTGGTCGCGTCCGGGGCCGGCAAGGCGCAGGCGGTCCGTGACTTCATCGAGGGCCCCGTGACGGCGAGCTGCCCGGCGTCGGTGCTGCAGTTCCACCCGCACGCCACCATCCTCGTTGATGAGGCGGCGGCCGCCGAGCTGACCATGGCGGCGCAGTACCGCCAGACGTACAGCAGCAAGCCGGCCTGGCAGGGACTCTAGCCACCCACCGGACGACGGCGGGGGCGAGCCGATCCCTGAGCCGCCCCCCGCCGTCGTGCCTCCTTAGGTGAAGTTCGACCGCCCCTTTCGCCCCCTGACAGGGGCGGGGCGGGGTCCGTGCCGGATGTGGTTGACGCTAGAATGGTTCCATGAGCTTGCCACCAGACCCCTTCGAAAACGCGCCCATGCGCAGCCCCGGCGGCCCAGGCGGCCCCGGCAGCCAGGGCGGATCGACCGCCGTCATTGAACGCGAGGAGCTGCGCCAGGAAGTTGAGCCCGGCGACAGCGAACGGTTCTCGCACTATGTGCGCAAGGAAAAAATCATGGAGTCCGCCCTGACCGGCGAACCCGTCGTCGCGCTGTGCGGCAAGGTGTGGACCCCCGGGCGGGACCCGCAAAAATTCCCCGTCTGCCCGGACTGCAAAGCCATTTATGAGGGCCTGAACCCGGGCAAGGGACCGAAGAATCCCAAGAAGTAGCAACAGTTTTGGGGGCAGCGCACCTGCCCTTTCTTGGCGTGCCCGGCGTGCCCACACGCCGGGCACGCCCGCGAAAGAAGTGATTTGATGGGGGATGGCCGTCCGTGACGGAGACATTGTTTGGTGGCCCGTCGCTGCCTCCGGCCTACCCTGAGCGGGCCGCGTGGGGGACGGCGCAAAAGCTGCGGGCCTGGCAGTCCGAGGCCATGGCGCGGTACTTCTCGGCCAACCCGCGCGACTTTTTGGCCGTGGCCACGCCCGGGGCCGGCAAGACCACCTTTGCCCTGCACATCGCCAAGACGCTCCTGGCCCGGGGCACCATCAACCGCATCACCGTCGTCACGCCCACGGACCACCTCAAGCGGCAGTGGGCGGACGCCGCGGCGCGGGTCGGCATCTCCATCGACCCGAATTTCAAGAACGCGGACGGCCGGCACGGCAAGGGATTCATCGGCGTGGCCGTCACCTACGCTCAGGTGGCCAGCAAGCCGATGCTGCACCGGGCCAAGACGGAAGCGGCCCGGACGCTGGTGATCCTGGATGAAATCCACCACGGCGGGGACGCCCTGTCCTGGGGCGACGGCATCCGTGAGGCGTTTGACCCGGCCGCGCGGCGGCTGGCCCTGACCGGGACGCCCTTCCGCTCGGATACGGCCGCCATCCCGTTCGTGGAATACGTGGAGGACCGCGAGGGCATCCGGCGCTCCCGGGCCGACTACACGTACGGCTACGGCGAGGCCCTCAAGGACCACGTGGTGCGCCCGGTGATGTTCATGGCCTACTCCGGGCAGATGCGCTGGCGCACCAGCGCCGGTGAGGAAATGGCCGCCACCCTGGGCGCCCCGGTCACCAAGGACATCACCTCGCAGGCCTGGCGGACGGCGCTGAACCCCGCCGGGGAATGGATCCCGGCCGTTCTGGCGGCGGCGGACAAGCGCCTCGCGGAGGTGCGCCGTGCCGTGCCCGACGCCGGCGGGCTGGTCATCGCCACCGACCACGACGACGCGCGGGCGTACGCCGGGCAGCTGAAGAAGATCACCGGGCAGTCGCCCACCGTCATTCTCTCCGACGACGCCAAGGCCTCCAGCAAGATTGAGGCGTTCTCCGCCGGGGACAAGCGCTGGATGGTGGCGGTGCGCATGGTCTCCGAAGGCGTGGACGTGCCGCGCCTGGCCGTGGGCGTCTACGCAACCTCCACCGCCACGCCGCTGTTCTTCGCCCAGGCCGTGGGACGCTTTGTGCGCGCCCGCAAGCGCGGCGAGACCGCGTCGGTGTTCCTGCCCTCCGTGCCCAACCTGATGGCGCTGGCCAACCAGCTGGAGGTGGAGCGGGACCATGCCCTGGACCGGCCGGACAAGGATCCGGACGGTTTCCAAAACGACGACGAGATGGACCAGGCCAACCGGGAGGAGAAGGCGTCCGACACCTTGGAGAAGTACAAGTTCGAGGCGCTGGAGTCCCAGGCAACCTTCGACCGGGTCCTCTTCGACGGGGGCGAATTCGGCACGGGCGGGGAAATCGGCAGCGACGACGAGCAGGACTTCCTGGGCATCCCGGGCTTGCTCGACGCCGAACAGGTGGGGGTGCTGCTGCGGCAACGCCAAAGCGACCAGCAGTCGCGCCGCCGCCGGAAAACCGCGGCCACGGCCGAACCGGATGCCCCGGCCGTGGTGGACCACCGCCTGCTCATGGACCTGCGCCACGAGCTGGCCAAGAACGTCTCCGCCTGGAGCGCCCGCTCCGGCATGCCCCACGGCATGGTGCACAGCGAGCTGCGGCGCATCTGCGGCGGCCCGGCCGTGGCGCAGGCGGATGAGTCACAGCTGCAGCACCGGCTCAAGAAGCTCCAGGACTGGTTCCTCGGGCGCAAGTAGCCCCCAGCGAGACGAACTGACCCGCAATAGATGTCGAAAAAGGGGCGAAATCGCCCCTTTTTCGACATCTATTGCGGGCCACTTGGCGGCGGGTATGGCGGGACCCTTGACCCTACTTGACCTCGACGCCGGCGTCCGCGAGTTCCTCCAGGGCCTCGTCGCTGGATTGGTCGTCCACGCCGGCGACGTAGTCGCGCAGCACGGTGGTGTTGTAGCCGGCGTTGATCGCATCCAGGGCGGTGGCGCGGACACAGTGATCGGTGGCGATGCCCACCACGACGACGTCCTCGACGTCGTTCTCGCGCAGCCAGTCGTCCAGGCTGACCGGGGCGTCGTCCGGTTCGGCGTCGTCGTAGGCCTCCCGCTCACCCACCACCACCTCGTCCTCCGGGGCCAGGAGCCCGTCGAAGCCGGAGTAGGCGGCGTCGAACTTGCCCTTGCGGAAGTACGCGTCGATGTCCTCGGTGTCCAGGTTCCGGTGCAGGGCGGCGCCCTTCGAGCCGGCCACGCAGTGCACCGGCCAGCTGGTGAGGAAGTCCGGCGTGTCGGAGAAGTGGCTGCCCGGATCAACGTGCCAGTCCTGCGTGGCCACGATGAAGTCGAAATCGACGGTCGCGGCGATCAGTTCGCTGATCTCCGCGGCAAGGTCGGCGCCGCCGGAGACGGCCAGCGAACCGCCTTCACAAAAATCGTTTTGCACGTCCACAATGATGAGGGCCTTTGCCATGGGGTTGTCCTTTACTTCGTTACTACTGAGGGCTGTTCAAATTCGGTGGGGATGACCGGGTCCCCGCGCTGGAGCCGGCGGGCGGTGCCGGGCATCTCCGCCATCGACGCCTCGTGGCGGGCGGCGGCCCGCACCACACCCTCCGCGCCGGTCCACCCCGGCGCCAGCACGCCGTCGGCGACGAACTGCTCGATCAACGGGCGGTCATTGCCGTCGTTCTCCGGCGGTACTCCGACCCCCACGATCTCCGCCGTCGCGATCCCGTGCTCATTGAGGCGGCGCAGGGCGTACTTCTTCCCGCCCAGGCTGGTCTTGTTCTTGGCGGTCTTGGCCACGGAGACGAACTCGCCGGTTTCGCCCTGGCGGGCCACCAGCTTGTAGACCATGGAGGCGGTGGGGGCGCCGGAGCCGGTGACCAGCGAGGTGCCCACACCGTAGGAATCCACCGGGGCGGCGGCCAGGGCGGCGATCGCGAACTCGTCCAGGTCGCTGGTGACGGTGATGCGCGTATGCGTGTTGCCCAGGGAGTCAAGGAGTGCCCGGACGTCGTGGGCCTGCGCCACGAGGTCCCCGGAGTCCAGCCGGATTCCGCCCAGGGAGGCGCCGGCGATCTCGACGGCCTTGCGCACGGCCGCCTCGACGTCGTACGTGTCCACCAGCAGCGTCGTGTCGGCGCCGAGGGACTGTACCTGGGCCCGGAACGCGTCCTCTTCGGAATCGTGCAACAGGGTGAAGGAATGCGCGGCCGTGCCTTGGGTCAGCACGCCGTACCGCAGGCCGCACTCCAGGTTGGAGGTGCTGTGGAAGCCGGCGATGATGGCGGCCCGGGAGGCGGCGACGGCGGATTCCTCATGCGTGCGCCGCGAGCCCATCTCAATGCAGGGACGGGTCCCGGCGGCGCCAATCATCCGGGAGGCCGCGGAGGCGATCGCGGAGTCGTGGTTGAGGACCGAGAGCACGTAGGTTTCCAGGATGCATGCCTGCGCAAACGTCGACTCGATGGTCAGGATGGGGGAGTTGGGGAAATATAGTTCGCCCTCTGCGTAGCCGTAAACGTTGCCGGTGAACCGGAAATCGGCCAGCCAGGCCAGGGTTTCGTCATTGACCACCCGGTTGCGGGCCAAGAAGTCCAGCTCCTGGGGGCCGAAGCGAAAATTCTCCAGCCCCTCCAGGAACCGGCCGGTGCCGCCCACCACCCCGTAGCGGCGGCCGTCCGGGAGCCGCCGGGCGAACGCCTCGAACACGCTGCGCCGGTGCGCCGCGCCCGAATGCAGGGCCGCCTGGAGCATGGTCAGTTCGTAGTGATCCGTAAACAGGGACGCGCGCGGGTGGCCCCAACTCGATGCAGTAGTCACGGAATTCACTTTAGTGGGGCGACACTAGAATGGACACATGAGTGTCAGCACAGCCCCGGAAACGGAACAGGCGCAATCAACGAAGGTATTTGCCGCTCCGGACATCCCCTGGGAGCTGATCATCTGGAATGATCCGGTGAACCTGATGAGTTACGTCAGCTACGTTTTCCAAAGCTACTTTGGCTACTCGGAGGCGAAGGCGTCCGCGCTGATGATGCAGGTCCACACGGAGGGCAAGTCCGCCGTCGCCCAGGGGGCCAAGGAAAAAATGGAGGCACACGCGGTGGCGATGCACGGATTCGGGTTGTGGGCCACGGTGCAAAAGGGCGGCAAGCGTGGCTAAGGCGTTCACGGCCGGCCGCCGCGGCATCACCGGCTTCCTGGAGCCGGCCGAGCGCGACCTGCTGCGCAAGCTCTTTGCCGACATCATCACCTTGCTCGAACGTGAGCGGCCCGCGCACGAGGACCCGCTGGCCGCGCTGATCGGCCTGGACCCGGACGCCACCGTGCCCACGGACCCGGCCCTGCGCCGGCTGCTCCCGGACGCCGTCAAGGACGACGCCGAGGCCTCCCTTGAGTTTCGCCGCCTCACCGAACGCTCGCTCCGGGAGGCAAAGATCGGCGCCCTGCGGGCCGCGACGATGGACCTGGACGCCGAGAAGCTGGTGCTCGACGCCGCGGCCGCCACGGTGTGGTCGATGGCCCTCAACGACGTGCGCCTGGTGCTGGCCGAGCGGCTGGAAATCCGTGACGAAGCGGATGCCGAGCGAGTCCACCTGGTCCAGGACTGGGCCGATGCCGAGGATGTGGAAAGCTACCTCTCCCTGGTGTACAACTTCGTCTCCTGGCTGCAGGAGGGCCTGGTCCAGGCCATGCTGGCGGGCCTGAATCGGCGGAAATAAAGGCCGCGGCGGGGCTGCGCCGCGCCGCTGTGACGCAACAGACTCGGCGAAATGCACTCCCGCCCGGGCCAAACCATCTATCCTGAAACGATCATGAGCACAACACCCGGGGGTTTTTCACGCACAGGCGGCCCGGCCGGTCCGGACGCCGCCAGGACGCCGCACCCGATGGCCGATCGGGCCATCGGCATCTTTGATTCCGGCGTCGGCGGCCTGACCGTGGCGCGGGCCGTCATCGACCAGCTGCCCAATGAATCCATCCTGTACGTGGGGGACACCGCCAACGGCCCGTACGGGCCCCTGCCCATCGCCGAGGTCCGGGCCAACGCGCTGGGCGTGATGGACGAACTCGTGGACGCCGGTGTGAAGCTGCTGGTCATCGCCTGCAATTCGGCATCCGCGGCGGTGCTGCGCGACGCCCGCGAACGCTACACCGCCCGCTACGGGATCCCCGTCATCGAGGTCATCCAGCCGGCCGTGCGCCGGGCCGTCGCCGCCACCCGGACCGGCAAGGTGGGCGTCATCGGCACCGTGGCCACCGTCGGCTCCCGCGCCTACGACGACACCTTCGCGGCCGCCCCCGCGCTGACCATCACCTCCGCCGCCTGCCCCGACTTCGTCCGGTTTGTCGAATCCGGCATCACGGCCGGCCCCGAACTGCTGTCCACGGCGGAGGCGTACCTGGCCCCGCTGAAGGCCGCCAACGTCGACACCCTGGTGCTGGGGTGCACGCACTACCCCCTGCTGACGGGCGTGATCTCCTATGTGATGGGAGATTCCGTGACGCTGGTCTCCAGCGCCGAGGAAACCGCCAAGGACGTCTACAAGGCCCTCGTCGGCCACAATCTGGAGCGCGTTGCCACGGACCCGCCCGCGCACAATTTCCTCTCCACCGGCGATGCCGGGCAGTTTGGCGTGCTGGCCCGGCGCTTCCTGGGGCCGGAGGTGCGCGGCGTGGAGCAGGTCAGCCACGTCTCGGCGCACTATCCCACCGGCTCCATGGCCCGCATCACCCCTGCCATGATTGCCGCGGCCCAGGCCTCCGCCGGGGCCGCCCGGCGCATCTCCAATTTTGTCCTGCGCGACTCGGTCGTCACAGCCGCCGTTCCGGGCAACGCGGCGCGGGAGCGCCCATGAAGTTGACGATCGTCGGGTGCAGCGGGTCCTTCCCCGGGCCGGCGTCGCCCGCCTCGTGCTACCTGCTGACGGCGCACGACGGCGTCCGGCCGTGGCGCGTGCTGATCGACCTGGGCAGCGGCGCGCTGGGGGCCGTGCAGAAGTACATGGACCTGGAGGACATTGATGCGATCTTCCTCAGCCACCTGCACCCGGACCACTGCATGGACCTGTGCGGCCTGCACGTTGCCGTTCGCTGGACCCCCAACGGCTGGAAGCGGGGGCGCATCCCGGTGTGGGGGCCGGCGGCGACGGCGGACCGGCTCGCCACCGCGTACGGCCTGGAGCTGGATCCCGGGATGCACGACGAATTTGATTTTCAAAAGTGGAGTGAGCGTACGCCCGTCACGGTGGGACCGTTCACCGTCACGCCCCATGCGGTCAACCACCCCATTCCCGAGGCGTACGCCCTGCGCGTGGAGGCCACCGAATACGACGGTACCGGCGTGGATCGGACGGTCACACTGGCCTACTCCGGTGACACGGACTCCTGCCAGGGGCTCGAGGACGCCGCCCGCGACGCCCATTTCTTCCTGTGCGAGGCGGCCTTCGAGGAGGGCCGTGACGACCACATCCGGGACGTGCACCTGACCGGCAAGCGCGCAGCCGAGGCCGCCACCCGGGCCAACGTCGGGCGCCTCCTGCTGACCCACCTGCCGGTGTGGACGGACCCCAACACGGTGGTGGCCGAGGCCCGCGCCGCCTATTCCGGCGAGGTTGCCGTGGCCGTTGCCGGGGTGCACTACATCATCTGATGCGCCGGGTGCGCCGGGTGCGCCCGCCGCCGGCGATCACCTTTGGGCCACAATGTGACCACATTGTGGCCCTGTTGGAGTCCCCTGCCACGCGGTTCGCGGGCATACTGGAGGAATCCAGGCGGTGACGTGAAAGCGGTGTTTGATGAAAATTAGACCAATAGTTGTCGCCACGGCGATGGCCTTGGCCGTCGCCGGATGCGCCCCGGCCGCGCCGGGCCCCCGCGATCCCGGGCCGTCCGCCTTCGTCGTGCCGTCCGCGTCCGCGGGGCCGTCCGCGGCCCCCGCCATCAGGATTTACCAAATACCCCATGTGGCCGGCGGCGGCCCGTCCCTGGCGTTGTCGGAGCTGGGGAACACGCTCAACGAGTTTGCCGCGCGGCATCCCACCGTCTTCTCCGGCACCTGGTTCGCGCCGGAACAGGAGCTTTTTGTGGTGGGCGTTGCGTTGCCAAAGGACCCGGCCGCCGCCGAACTCGAGGCGCTGCGCGGCCGTCTCGATCCCGGGCTGGTCTCCACCCGGACGGTGCCGGCCAGGTTCTCCTGGGCCCAGCTCGAGGCCATGAAGCAACAGATCGTGGACGATTTTCTCCTCCACGCCACGGCGGGCGTCAACGGCGTGGGACTGGACGTCGTCAATAATGCCGTCGTGGTGACGATCCTGCGCAGCGGGAAGGATCCGGCCCTGACGGACAACGTCGCCGTCCTGGCCATCGCCGCGAAGTACGCCGACGCCGTCGAATTCGAAGAAACGTCAAGCCCGGCCACGGCCGGCTGAGCCGCCGGGTCCGCTACCCCTCAGGACGCTCCCCAGGGCGGGGTTGCGGGCGGCAAAGATCGTCCCAAATGATCACCCGCGGCGGGTCGGCGTCGGATAGGGTCAACATACCAATGCATAAATATTTGGGTGGCTGCCGGGTGCCTGCCTGTACCGGCGGATCCGCCCGTGTCATTCCCCAGCGAAGGAAACGACCATGAGCAACATGCCGATGCCAAGTTACAACGCCGGCGAACCGGAGTACGCCGGCACCGCCGCGCCCGTGCCGCCCAAGCAGATCGGCTGGGCCTTCCAGCTGCTCATTGCCGCGGCCGTCCTTCAGGTGCTTGCGACCATCTTCGGCGTCATCTACATTTCCTCGGAGAAGTTCCGGGCCATGGCCGCCGAGACCCTGGCCAAGCAAAACCTGCCCAGCACCGGTGCGGACCTGGTGGATGTGTCCGTGACCGTTGCCCTCAGCGTGGCGATCGTCAGTGCCGTGCTGGCCGTGATCGTGTATGTCCTCATCGCGCTGTTCATCAGGAGGGGCATGGGCTGGGCCCGGATCACCGGCGCCGTCCTGGCCGTCATCTCCTTCTACCAGCTTGCCAACCTCATGATGCCCGGGGGCCTCTTCACCATCGTCCAGGTCCTGGCCGGCGTCGCCGCGATCGTCCTTTGCTTCATCGCCCCCGGCGCCCAATACTTCACCGAGATGAAGAACTACCGCCTGGCGAACAAGCGCCGCTGACCCCCTGCCGCCCCCGCAATTGACCCGCAATAGATGTCGGAAAATCGCGTTTTCGACGTGATTTTCGACATCTATTGCGGGTCAGCTGCGTGAGGGACCGGAGCGGACGGCTGGGGGGCGCCTCGGCCGCTAGGCTTATGCCATGACAACTGGCGAGACTGTAATCCTGCGTGCCGACGGCCGCACCCCCGACCAACTGCGCGACATCAGCATCACCCGCGGCTGGTCCAAGCAGGCGGAGGGCTCGGCGCTGATCGAGTTCGGCAATACGCGGGTGCTGTGCACGGCGTCCCTGACCGCCGGCGTCCCGCGCTGGCTCAAGGGCGAGGGCACCGGCTGGGTCACGGCCGAGTACGCCATGCTCCCGCGGGCCACGAACACCCGCAACGACCGTGAGTCCGTCAAGGGCAAGATCGGGGGCCGCACCCATGAGATCTCCCGCCTGATTGGCCGCTCGCTGCGCTCGATCATCGACACCAAGGCCCTGGGCGAGAACACGATCGTCCTGGACTGCGACGTGTTGCAGGCCGACGGCGGCACCCGCACCGCGGCCATCACCGGCGCCTACGTGGCCCTGGCCGACGCCATCCGCTACGCCAAGGAGCACAAGCTGATCGCCAAGAGTGCCGAGCCGCTCATCGACACGGTCTCCGCCATCTCGGTGGGCATCATCGACGGCGTCCCCATGCTGGATCTGCCGTATGTGGAGGACGTCCGCGCCGAGACCGACATGAACGTGGTAGTTACCGGCTCCGGCAAGTTCGTCGAGGTCCAGGGCACCGCCGAGGGGGCGCCGTTTGACCGCGACGAACTCAACGAGCTGCTGGACCTGGCCCTGATCGGCACCTCGGAACTGGCGCAGATCCAGCGCGAAACCCTCGGCCGGTAGTGGGGGCCCCGAGGCTGGTGCTGGCCACCCACAACCAGGGCAAGCTGCGGGAGCTGCGGGAGCTGCTGCGCGGCCAGGTCCCGGGCCTGGACGTGGACACGGACGTGGTCGGCGCCGGCGCCCTCCACGCACCCGACGTCGCCGAAACCGGGGTCACCTTTGCCGAGAATTCGCGGCTGAAGGCCGCCGAGGTGGCCCGGTTTACGGGCGTACTGGCGATCGCCGACGACTCCGGACTGGCCGTGGACGTGCTGGGCGGGGCGCCGGGAATCTTCTCCGCCCGCTGGGCCGGCCGGCACGGCGACGACGCTGCGAATCTGGACCTGCTGCTGGCCCAGCTGGCGGACATCGGCCCCGCCCACCGCGGCGCCCGCTTTGTGTGCGCGGCCGCGCTCGCCAGTCCCGACGGCAGCCTTGACGTGGTGGAGGAGGGGACCCTGGACGGCACCCTGCTCACCGCCCCCCGCGGCAGCGGCGGCTTCGGCTACGACCCCATCCTGCAGCCCGTGGGCATGGACAGGTCCTGCGCCGAGCTGACCGGGGCGGAAAAGAACGCGATCAGCCACCGCGGCACCGCGTTCCGGGCCCTTCTGCCACACATTGTCCGGGCGCTCGCGCGGTAGTTTCAGCCAAGACGCGTCAGTGACGCCCCGGCGCGTGGCGGGTTCTCACGCCCGGAATCCTTGCCGGCAACGCCAGCCGTACCATGACCAGCCCGGTGACCGCCGCCATGCTGATGGCCATGGCCGCGCCGGCCAATACACCGATGAGGGCAATCTGGGCCGGCGGCTGGCCGGGCTGCCACAGGGGGGTGGCGACGGCCAGGAAAACCAGCAACCCCACCAGCCAGGCGGCGGACGAGCCAAGGATCCATCGCCGGCTGCGAGGGAGATGCCGGCGCAGCTCCAGCCACTGCGCCGCCCCGATGGAGGCCAGCAGCGCGGCCCCGGCCAGGACCCCCACGGTGAGCTGCAGCCCGAGGGGCCAGGCGGTCCAGATCTGGCTGAATTCACTGGGGGCGAGGCCCAGGAGCCAGGCCGTTGCCGCGGCAGCGGACGTCAGGAGCATCCAGCGCCGGCGGGACAACGCCGGCAGCAGGCGTCGGAGGACATGGGCCTGGGACCAGCCCAGGAGGGCGCCCTCCACCAGGCCGGCGAAGATCAGGAGGGGAAGCATCAGGGCGGGTGCAACCCCGGACCCGATCCGTTGCAGCAGGACCGGGGCCAGAAACCCGATGCCCTCGCCCAGGCTCACCCAGCCCAGCCAGGCACGGTAAAACCCGGCCTTGGGGCTGGCAGGCAATGCAATCACGATTAGTCTTTCCCGTCCGGCCCGGTTCCACCCCGGGCGTCGGACCGGGGCGTTCAGGGCCGGCTACTTTTTCCCGGCCTTGCGGCGGCCCCAAAATGCCTTGGCGAATTCGACGAAGATCGGGATTACCGAAAGCAGGACGATCACGACGAAGATGATGTCCAGGTTTGACTGCACCCAAGGGAAGCGGTCGCCGAGGACGTAGCCGAGCAGCGTCACCCCGCCCGCCCACAGCACCGCGCCAATGGCGTTGAAGATGACAAAGTGGCGCACGTTCATCCGGGCCACGCCGACGATCACCGGCACAAAGGTGCGTACGATCGGGACAAACCGGGCTAGGATCAGAGCCTTGCCGCCGTGCTTTTCAAAGAACGTGTGGGCGTGGTCGACGTGCTCGCGCCGGAACAGCTTGGAGTCGGGCTTGTTGAAAATGGCCGGGCCGGCCTTGGCGCCGATCACGTAGCCCACCTGGTTGCCGACGAACGCACAGACGATCAGCAGCATGATCAGCACGCCGATGTTCACCGGGAGCTTGCCGGTGCTGGTGAGCAGGCCGGCGGTGAAAAGCAGGGAGTCCCCGGGCAGGAAGAATCCCACCAGCAGGCCCGTCTCGGCGAAGATGATGGAGCAGGCGATGACGACGACCCACAGGCCGAGGGCGGGGTTGTCGAGGATGTTAACGGGGTCGAGCCAGGGAGGCAAAAAGCCCATCGGGGCTGGGCCGTGGCCGGTCAGTGCGGGCAGGGCGAAGTCACTCAGAGCGGAAATTATCACCTTTCAAGGCTACGGCACGTTGTGGGGGATGCTCCCATCCTCGGGTGTGGGCCCGTGGCCGGACCCGGCCGCGGCGCGGGGTGTCGGCGCGGAGCGGTAGCCTTGAAAGGTGCCTGTGGACTTTACTGCCATCGATTTTGAAACCGCCAACGGATTTAGGGGATCGCCCTGTTCGGTTGGCCTGACGAAGGTCCGCAACGGAGTGGTGGTCGATGAGGGCTATTGGCTCATGCGCCCGCCCGCCGGCCATGACCACTTTGACTCCCGCAACATCACCATTCACGGCATCACCCCGGACGACGTCGCCGCGGCGCCCCGATTCGCCGAGGTGTTCCCCGAAGTTCGCGATTTCATCGGCTCGGATGCCCTCGTGGCGCACAACGCGGCCTTTGACATGGGCGTGATCCGCTCGGCGTCGGAAGTCTCCGGCCTGCCCGCGCCCGCCTTCGACTATGCGTGCACGGTGGTGCTCTCCCGGAAGAACTATTCGCTGCCGTCCTATTCGCTGCCGTTTGTGGCCGAGGCGGCCGGGGTGCCGCTGGTGAACCACCACGACGCCACCGAGGATGCCCGGGCCTGCGCCGGGATCATGGTGGACATTGCCGCCAAGCACGCGGCGTCCTCCGTTCGCGGCGTGTTCACGGCGATGCAGCTGGCCATGCCGCACACCGACGCGTACGACCCCGCCACGGATGAGATGTCCAAGGCCACCCGCTCGGCGCTGGAGAAGATGGCGGAGGTCGCCGCCGGCGTGTCCTCCGGGCGCCGGGCGCGGGCCAGCTGGTCCACCGAGGGCCCGAACCCGGAGCCGAACTCCCTGGCCGATTCCTCCCACCCGTTGTACGGCCAAACCATCGTTTTCACCGGCGACCTGGGCCTGTCCCGGCCCGAGGCCAAGCTGCGGGCGGCCCACTACGGCGCCCGGTCCGCCAGCAGTGTGACCCGCAAGACCACCGTCCTGGTGGTGGGCAGCGGCTTCGCGGCCACGGACCTGCGCACCGGCCGGCTGACGTCCAAGGCGCAGCGGGTCCTTGAATTGCAGCGCCGCGGCCAGGGCATCGAGGTGCTCTCCGAAGGCGAATTCATGCAAATGATCGGCTGAGGCACGGACCCGTAGCCACCACCGCCCGCCGGCTACTACGCTTCCTGACATGGCCCATCCGAAGATGTACGACGACGATGACCCGATCCTCTTGCGGCTGCGGGCCCTGTGCTTGGCGTTCCCGGAGGGCACGGAGCAGGAGTGGTTCGGCCGGCCCACGTTCCGGTGCGGGAAAATCTTCGCCTACTACGGCCAGGGACAGACGGGCCACCCCCGCCCCGCATCCGTCCAGGTGCTCCCGGAGGCCGACGAACGCGAGGCGCTGCTGGCGGATCCCCGCTGCTACATGCCCTCCCATATTGGCCCGTACGGCTGGGTGGGGCTGGACCTGGGCGTTGCTCCGCCCGACTGGCAGGAGATCGCGGAGCTGCTCGATAGTTCCTACCGCCGGATCGCGCCGGCGCGGTGCGTCGCCATGCTGGACAGGGACGGATCGCCGGCGGACCGGCCCCGCTAGGGCTCAGGCCGGCGGGAAGCGGCACTTCTGATTGCTGACGCGGCGCGTCCCGCCGGCCAGGTCACGCGGCGCAACAATGCTTCAGTTCGCGTCCCCGCCGGCCCTACTCTGGGGACATGCCCCAGTTCACCGACCGGATTCCCGCCGCTACGGGCTTTATCCCGGCGCCGCGCGAATCCCGCCTGCGCAGACTCTTCGCGTTTCCGAATCCCGTCAACGAATACGCGGCCCGCTTCACGGCCGGCATCGTGGTGCTGTTGGCGCTGGCTGCCGTCGTCACGGGTGCCGTGTGGCTGGTGGGTGTCATCGCCGTGGGCTTCGTGCTGCGCGTGGCGTTTGGTCCGCGCATCTCCCCGGCCGCACTGCTGGCCGTAAAGGTCTTGGCCCCGCGGCTGGGCGCCCCCAAACTGGTCCCCGGCCCGCCCAAGCGCTTTGCCCAGGGCATGGGCGCGGTGCTGTCCCTTGCGGCGTTCCTGCTGCTGGGCGCGGGTGCGTCGCTTGCGGGCTGGACGTTGGTCGTCTTCCTGGTTGTAGCGGCGTCGCTGGAATCGTTTCTGGGCCTGTGCCTGGGCTGCCTCATCTTTGGCGTCCTGGCACGCCGGGGCCTGATCACCGCCAGCGTGTGCGAGGAATGCGCCAACGTCACCGTCCCGTCGCGGTGAGTGCGTAGATAAGGCGGTTCCCGGTGGTGGGAACCGCCTTATCTATGCACTCGGGGCGACGTCGGCCGGACTAGCCGACGGTGAGCTTGATGAAATCCGCCCCCAGGTGGCGGATGAGTTCCGGAGCCTCGCCAAGTTGCAGCCACGCCTCGGGAGGCGCCGCCTCGCCGTAGTAGGCGCCCAGAATGTTTCCGGCGACGGACCCGGTGGCGGCGCTGGCCCCGTCGTGGTTGACGGCGAGGCGAAGGGCGGCCAGAAAATGCTCAACGGGGGAGACGGTGGGCGCCGCGGTGGCCAGCACGGCGTACACGGCGACGGCGAGCGCCTCCTCCGCGACCCGGCCGAGCCCGAGCGCGTCGGTGAGGCCGGCACCGGACAGGGGCTCGCCGTCGTGCGTGGACAGTGTGAGGGCCGCGTCCAGGCGGGACAGCAGGGACGCGTCGGCCCCTTTTTCGTTTGCGGCCCGGTCGCGGGCGGACTCCGCGGCCGCCCGCAGGCCCAGGCCGCCCGCACACAGGGCATGGATGAGCCAGCTGAACGCGGCGGCCGACTGGCCTGCGGACGGGTGGCCGTGGGTGAGGGCGGCGGCATCGGAGCTGAGCTTGTGGACGGTCTCGGCCGGGATGGTCGCCAGCAGCCCGAACGGGGCCGCGCGCGTGAGTGCCCCGGCGCCCTGCGACTGCGGGTTCAGTGGCCGGAAGGCGGTGCCCATCTCGCCCGTCACCAGTGCCGACACGCACGCTGCGTCCGGGCGGCGCTGGTGGTGCAGCACGCTTTGCCGGTCGATCCACCGCTTCTGCGGCACGGGGGCGCGAGCGGCCGCCGTGATGCCCTGGCTCGCCAGCCAGCGCAGATAGGCCAGCCACACGCACGCGTTCAGGTCCGCCCCGACGCCGTCGTTGGCCCATTCCAGGGCCTCGAGCAAACCGTCCAGCGTATACAGGCTCATCTGGGTGTTATCCGAGAAATGCACGGGACCGTCGGCCTGGGTCAGGTCCACCAGCCCGGCCCGCCCGTACTTTGCGGTGATCTCTGCCCGGGAGTCGCCCTCGACGAGGTAGCCGAGGGCATCGCCGAGCGCCCCGCCCATCAGGGCGCCCTGAATGCGCGAAGCGTGGGTGGGTGCACCCGAATCGGCGGCACCGCGCGGATCGAGGGCGCCGGAGCGTGTATCGGAAGGCATGCCTCCAACTTACCCGCCCGGCGCCGTGACAGGGGTGCAACGGCCACTAGACTCGTGGGAGAGCCCCCACTTGAAGGAGACCCATGCGCGAGCCGGCCTGGCGACGAACCGGAAAAACCCCCGACTACCGGTTTTCCCTCGCCAACGAGCGCACGTTCCTGGCGTGGGTGCGCACGGCGCTGGCCCTGCTTGCCGGGGCCATTGCCATCGACCAGCTGGCCCCGGAGATCGCACCGACCGGCGTTCGGATCCTGCTGTGCGTGGTGCTGGCCCTGATTGGCGCGTCCCTGGCAGTCGTCAGCTACCGGCGCTGGGCCCATCAGGAACAGGCCATGCGCAATGAGGCGGAACTGCCGCATTCGTGGCTCATGCTGGGCATGACAGCGGTGGTCTCCGCCGCCGCCGTGGTCTTTGCCGCCCTGATCCTGCTCCGGCCGTAGGCACCCGTGAGCCTCACCAGCCGGCCGGTCCGCGACCCCGGCCTTCAACCCGAACGCACGGCCTTGTCGTGGCGGCGGACCATCATGAGCGCCATCATCGCCGACGTCTTCATCTGGCGGGGCTGGCTGCAGGCCCTGGAGCGCCGGGACACCGACGCCCTGCTCGCAACCGGCCACTCGGCGCACGTCATCGGCCTCGGGATCGCCGCCATGGTCGCGTGCCTGACCACCGTGATCCTCGTCGCCTGCGCGGTGCGCCGCATTCGGGTGCTGCATGCCGGCGTCGTGCCGCTGGCCGCCGCGGCCGACATCGCCGCCTCCGCTCTGACGCTACGCACAGCCTCGGCCGCTATAGTGGCTCTGGCCGTCGCGGCGATCTGCGCCATCGCGCTGGGCTTCTGAGCCGGCCGCGACGTACCCGCCATCCGCCCGTCCCACCAAAGGATCCAGCAACCATGACATCTCCGGCCACGGCCCCCCATACGACCCCGGGCGCCGCCTATCCGCTGAACACCCGCATCGCCGTTGAGGCGCTGGGCAGTTTCTTCATCGTCTTTGCCGGACTGGGTACGGCACTGTTTAGCGGCACGGCGTCATCGGCGACCGTGGGATTCGCATACGGGATCGCCCTGATGGTGGCGCTGGTGTCGTTCGGGCACATCTCGGGCGGCTACTTCAACCCGGCGCTCTCCCTGGCCATGGCGGTGGCGGGCCGGCTCAAGTGGCTGGCCATGGTGCTCTACATGGTTGCCCAGGTCATCGGCGGGATCCTGGCCGCGGCGGTCTTCTACGTGCTGCTGAAGGTCATGCCGGCCGGGTCCACGCCCGAGATCCACACGCTCTTCGCCTCCCTCGCCAACGGCTTCGACAGCCATTCCCCGTCCAAGGTCCCCATGGTGGGCGTCCTGATCGTGGAAATCATCGCCATGGCCGTCCTGGTGGCCGTCATCCTCGGTGCCACCGCCGCGCGGAACAAGACCACGCTGGCCCCGCTGGGCATCGGCCTGGCGTTCGCGGTCGCCATCACCATCACCGTGCCGCTAAGCAACGGATCCCTGAACCCGGCCCGCGCCACGGCCGTCGTCTTCCTGGCCGACTCGTGGGCACTCGGGCAGTTGTGGCTGTTCTGGTTGGCCCCGCTCTTTGGTGCCGCCCTGGCCGCGGCGCTCTACCGCTCCTTCCAGCCGGCCCCCGCGCCTGTCGGCTCCCCGGCCGAAGAGGACCGGGCGGACGACGCCGGTGCCCCCGACGCCGCGACCGTCGTCGCCCCGTCCCCGACGGATGCGCAGGAGCAGCTGCCCAAGCCGGTCCCCGCCGCGCCGAGMGACGAGGCGCGGGACTTCTTCGACGGTCCGCGCAAATAGCGCTGCGCGGCGGCCGGGCCGTTGGCCGGCTCGTGGGAGGGGCCGGTGCGGAAGTGTCGGCGCCGTCCGATAGCTTGGAACCATGAAGCTGCTGCACACATCCGACTGGCACCTGGGCCGATCGTTCCACGGGGTTGGCACGCTTGACGCCCAGCGCCGGTTTGCCGATCAATTGCTGGCCACGGTCGCGGACAACGGGGTCGACGTGGTCCTGCTGGCCGGCGACGTATATGACCGCGCCCTGCCCGGGGTGGATGTGGTGAACCTTTTCGATGACATCCTGGCCCGGCTCGGCGCCGCCGGCGTGCCGATCGTCATCACCTCCGGCAACCACGATTCCGCCACCCGGCTCGGTTTTGGCGGGCGCGTCATGGAGCGGGCCGGCGTGCACCTGCGCACGCGCGTGGCCGATCTCGCCACGCCTGTGGTGTTTCCGGCCCGGGACGGCGGCGACGTTGCCGTTTACGGCATCCCCTATCTGGAACCGCGGCTCGTCGCGGACCAGCTCGGTGTCGAGGAGGCCTCGCACTTCACCGTCACGGAGGCCGCCGTCAAGGCGATCCAGGCGGATCTGGCGACGCGCCCGGACGGGACGGCCGGCGTCGTGCTCGCCCACACCTTTGCCAGCGGCGGCATCACCTCCGCCAGCGAACGCGACCTGGCGATCGGCGGGGTGGGCGCCGTGCCGCTGGATCTTTTTGACGGCTTCACGTACACGGCCCTGGGCCACCTGCACGGGCGCCAGCGGCTCAGCGAGTCGGTGCGGTACTCCGGCTCGCCGCTGCCGTACTCCTTCTCCGAGGCGGCGCACAGCAAGGGTGCGTGGCTCGTGGAGATCGGTCCGGACGGGCTGGCCGGCGTCGAAAAGGTCGACTGGCCGGCCGAGCGCGGGCTCTCCGTGCTGCGCGGCACGCTCGAGGACCTCCTGGCGGACCCCCGGCACCACGACGCGGAAACGCACTATTGCCAGATCACCCTCACCGACGGCGAGCGGCCCGCCAACGCCATGGAACGGCTGCGCACCCGCTTCCCGGACACGCTGGTGCTCATGTTTGAGCCGGAGGGCGCGGGCGCCGAGGGGCCGCGGACGTACAGCGAACGCGTGGCCGGGGCCGTCGACGAGCTCGATTTGTGCGCCGGCTTCCTCGAGCATGTGCGCCAGCGCGCGGCGGACGACGACGAACGGCACGTCCTGCGCGAGGCCCTGGCCGCCGTGCGGGCCCAGGAGGCGGCGCTGTGAGGATTCACCGGCTGGAAATCCAGGCGTTTGGCCCGTTTGCCGGCCGCGAGGTGGTGGACTTCGACGCCCTTGGCGCGCAGGGCCTCTTTCTGCTCAATGGCCCCACCGGGGCGGGCAAGACCAGCGTCCTGGACGCCATCGCCTACGCCCTGTACGGCCAGGTGCCCGGGGCCCGGGGCGGCGTGAAGCGGTTGCGCAGCCATCACGCGGCCGTGGGCGTGGCGCCGGAGGTCGTGTGCGAGTTCAGCGCCGGCGGGCGCCGGCTGGAGGTGCGGCGCAGCCCGGAATGGCTGCGCCCGGCCAAGCGCGGCACCGGAACCACCCGCGAGCCGGCCGGCACGCAGCTGCGCGAGCACGGCCCCGACGGCTGGACGGTCAAGTCCCAGCGCAACGACGAGGCCGCCGGCGAGATCCTGGGCCTGCTCGGCATGAACCTGGAACAGTTCACCAAGGTGGTGCTGCTGGCCCAGGGCGAATTTGCCGCGTTCCTGCGGGCCACGGCCGCCGACCGCCAGGAGCTGCTGGAAAAGCTCTTTGGCACGGAAATTTACCAAAACCTGCAGGACCGGCTGGCTGCCGACGCCCGGGCCGCCGCGGCGGCGGTGGCGGCCGGCCTGGCCGAGCTGGCCGGCCGCGAGCAGCTGGCGCGCAGCCAGGCCCGCGGGGTGCTGGCCGCCGCGGAAAGTGCGGACGACGGCGGTACCCGGGCGGCCGCGGAAAGCGCAGATCCGGGCGCGGAAAAGGCCCCGGCGGGGGACCGCGGGCCGGGCGCGGAAAGTGCCGGGCCGCCCGTCGATGCCCCGGTCGCCGATGCATGCCCCGGAGGCCTTGACTCCACGGGAACGGAGCTCTTCGACTGGCTGACGGATGCCGTGGCCCGTGCCGTCCGGCACGCCGAGGCGGACGCCGCCCTGGCTGCCCGGGAGGCCGGACTGGCTGCGGCAACGGTCCAGGCCGCCGCGGATCGCCGGGCCCGGCACGCCCTCCGTGACGCTGCCGTGGCCGAACAAGCACGCCTCGCCGCGCTCGCGGATGACGCCGGCCGGTGGCGTGACGCGTTGCGCCGCCATCACGAGGCCGAGGTCCTGGCCACCGCCGTGCGGGCGGCGGCCGCAACGGCGGCGGATCACCAGAACGCCGCGGCCGCCGTCGAACTGGCCGGGGCGGAGTTCGGCGCCGACGCCCTTGCCGTCGAGGCGGCCGGGGCCGCGGCCCGCCTGCCGGAACTCACGGATCTGCCGGAATTGCCGGACCTGCCTGGACTCCCGGAACTGCCTGTGCTCGAAGCCGCCGACAAGGCCCTGGCCGGGCAGGCCGCCGCCGTGGCCGCCGCCCTGCCCGGCGAGCACCGCCTGGCCCGTGCGGGTGCCGAACACGCTGCGGGCGAAAAGGCGCTGGCCGCCGCCGTCAAGGAGGTGGCGGCGCAGCAGGAGGCCGAATCCCGCGGCAAGGCCGGCCTGGCCGCCGCCAAGGAGGAGCTTGACTCCTTGCGCGAGCCGGCCGGCTCGCTCACCCAGGCCCGGCAGCGCCACCGCGAGGCCGTTGCCTTGGTGGCAACCATCAAGGACCATGCCGCCCAACGCGCCGTCGTGGACGGGCTAGCGGAGGCGGAGCTCGCGGCCCGCGAACATGCTGTTGCGGCCAAGGCCGCGTGGCTGGAGGCCATGGACTTTCGCCTGTCCTTGGCCGCGGGGGAACTGGCCGCCAAGCTCGAGGACGGCCTGCCCTGTCAGGTCTGCGGCAGCACGGTCCACCCGGCCCCGTCCGGGCTGGCGGGCTCCGGCGACGGGGCCGTCAAGGCCGAAAAGGCCGCCAAGTCGGCCACTGCGGCGGCGGACAAGCTCGCCCACGCGGCCCGGACGGCTCTCACCGAGGCCGGCCGGACCCTGGCCGTCCTGGCCGGGCGCGGCGGCGACGGCGATCCCGCGGAGGCCGGCGCCGGCGTCGTCCGGGCCGCGACGGAACTGGAAGACGCCGTCGCCGCCGAGGCGCGCCAAAAGGCGGTGACCGCGGAATACGACACATTCGAGACGACCATCGCCCAGGCCCGGGCTGCGCTGCTGGCGGCCACGGAACGCGTGGCGTCCCTGACCGCGGGCAACGCCGCCCTGGCGGCGGAGCAAGAGAAATTGGCCGCGAGCCTGGCGGCCACGCGGGCGGGGTTCACCACGCTGGCCCAGCGGGCGCAGGCCCTTGCCGGGGCGCAGCAGGCCACCGGCCGGCTGCTGGCCGCCCTGCGGCGCCGGGAAACTGCCGCGGCAGCCCGGACGGCCGCGGACCAGGCCTTGGCGGGGGCGCTCGCGGAGAGCGACTTTGCCGACGCCGCCCAGGTACGGGCGGCGCTCCTGACCCCGCAGGACGCCGCGGGGCTCAGGGACCGCACGGCCGCCCACGACAAGGCCGCGGTGCTCAATGCCAGCCGTCTGGAGGATCCCGATGTGGCGGCGGCCGCGCGGGAGGCCGAACAGGGGATCGAGGCTCCCACCGGGGCCGAGCTGGACGACGCCCGCGCGGCAGAACAGCGCCGGAGCGAGGACGCCCAGGCGGCGTCACTGCGCCTGGGGCTCGCCCGCAATGCAGCAGCCGAGGTCGACGCGACCTACCGGGCCTTCGTCTCGCAGGAGGCCCGGGTGGCCCCGCTGCGCGAACGGGCCCTGTTGCTGGCCGGGTTGGCGGACGCGGTGCGCGGCGGTGGCGACAACCACTACAAGATGACCCTCACCAGTTACGTGCTGGCGGCCCGGCTGGAGCAGGTGGCGGTCGCCGCCTCGCTTCGCCTCTCCGCCATGAGCGACGGCCGCTACACGCTCAGCCACAGCGATGCGAGGGCCGGTGGCAACAGGAAGTCCGGGCTGGGGCTGGAGGTCGTGGACGGCTGGACGCAGCAAAGCCGGGACACGGCCACGCTCTCCGGCGGCGAGTCGTTCATGGCGTCGCTGGCGCTGGCCCTGGGGCTGGCCGACGTCGTGCAGTACGAATCCGGCGGGCTGGACATCGAGACCTTGTTCGTGGACGAGGGCTTCGGGAGCCTGGATGAGGAATCGCTGGAACAAGTCATGGATGCGTTGGAAGGACTGCGCGACGGCGGGCGCGTGGTCGGGCTGGTCAGCCACGTGGCGGAGATGAAGACGCGCATCCCCGTCCACCTGCAGGTCCAAAAGGGCCGGCACGGCTCGACGCTGGCCATGGACCGGGCCGGGTAGACTTGGGACGTATTTGGGTTCGGTGCACCGGGAGGCGGGACGGCGCACGCCCTTTTGTGCTGACCGGATACCAATGACTTCATCCCTTTCCCCCGACCTGGCGGCCGTCCCCGGCGGGCCGGCCCCCCGGCCGGCGAGCCGCTACGGCATGCTGCCGCGGCTGGCCGGAAAAAGCTACATCCCGCTGGGCGTCTTTGCCCGCGTCCCCTTGGCCATGCTCACGATCGGCGTGCTGACGCTTGTCACGGCCGTCAGCGAATCCTACGCGATCGGGGGTTTTGCCGCCGGCGCCGTGGGGGTCGGGGCGGCGATCGGCGCCCCCCTGATCGGATACCTGGCCGATCGGCTCGGCCAAAAACGCGTCCTGCTGGTCGCCGCGGCCGTCAACGCGTTCTTCGTCGCCGGCGTCGTCGCCCTCAGCTACGGCGTGGGCGGGTTCACGACGCCGGCCACGCTCGCGGTCCTGGGCGTGGCGCTGCTGGCCGGCGCCACCTCCCCGCAGGTCGGCCCGCTGTCCCGCGTGCGCTGGATGGCGCTGATCAAGAGGATGCCCAAGGCGCAGCAGGGCCCGCTGGCCGATACCGCCCTGTCCATGGAAGGCACCGCGGACGAGGTCACATTCGTGCTGGGCCCGGCCCTGGTGGGGCTGCTGGCCTCGCTTGTGGCGCCGTGGCTTCCGCTGCTGCTGGCGGCCACCATGACCGCGGTGCTGGTGACGATGTTCGCCGTCCATCCCACCCACACCGCCGTGGCCCCGCGCAGCGCCGGGATGTCCGGTCAGGCCGGCTACGTCCCCCGGGAGTCCGTCAACTGGTTCCGGGTGGCCGTTCCGGTGGCGGGCATGCTGTGCATGGGCACCTTCTTCGGCTCCTCCCAGACGGCCCTGACCGCCTTCACCGGCGAGCACGGCTCCGTGGACCAGGCCGGCCTGATGTACGCGCTCATGGGCGCCAGCTCCGCGGTCACCGCGCTGTCCGTCGCCTACTGGCCGGCGGCGTTCACGCATTCGTGGCGCTGGGTGCTGACGGGGGCCCTCATGGCGGCCGGGAGCGTGGCGTACCTGCTGCCCGACTCCCTGGCGAGCATGGCGATCGTGCTGCTGCTGGTGGGACTGCCCGTGGGCCCCACCATGGTCACCATCTTCAGTGTGGGCAGCGTCATCGCCCCGCCGCAGTGGATGGGCACGGTCATGACGGCCCTGGCCAGCGGCATCGTGGCCGGGACGGCCCTCGGCTCCTCGATCGCCGGCAGCCTGGCCCAATCCTCCGGCTACCATGCGGCGTTCATCGTCCCCATGGCGGCCGCCGCGGTGCTCACCCTGTTGGGCCTGGTCGCGGCCTTGCTGTTGCGCCGGTCGAAGTAGCCGCGGCAACGCCGCCAATAACGCCGCCAATAACGCCGGCAATAACGCCGCGGTAACGCCGCCCGTGCGACCCTAGCCGTGGGAGGAAGCCACATCATGGACAACGGTTTGCCGCGGGGCTGGGAGCTCGCAGGGGTGCAGAGCCGTCACGAGGGCGAGCTGATGCGCTACCCCAATGTGGTCGGCGTTGCCACCGGGACGGCCGCGCGGCGCGGCGCCGACACCGACGAGCCGTGCATCGTTGTATATGTCAGCAAGAAGGTGCCGCTCAGCGAGCTGGCGGCACCGGATGTGCTGCCAACCTCCCTCGAGGGCGTTCGGGTCGACGTCGTTCAGACCGGTCCGATCCAGGCACAGGGCGCCGAGTGAACGGCGCCCGCACCCGGCATCAGCACGGTATTTGAGGAGGCAGTCATGTATCCGGAACCAGGATTGTGGGCGGAGGAGGAGCACGCCGCCGGGCATGCGCTGGCGGTCGCCTTCGAGGACCACTTCGCCAAGGGCAAGGGGGTGCCGGAAGGGCCGCCGGACATGGATCGGCTCGGTCCCATCGCGGAGGCCCAGGCCGCCAACGAGGTGGCCCTGCTGGCGCTGCCCAACGTCGTCGGCGTGGCCCCGAGCATCAAGGTCACGGCCGGCAAGCCCACGGGCGAGCCGGCCCTGACGGTGCTGGTGGAAACGAAGAAGTCCAAGCGGACCCTGGGGGCCGGCGCCGTCGTCCCGGATAATGTCGACGGCGTGCCCACCGACGTCATCGAGGTCGGCGTCATCCGGGCCCTGACATTCAACGCGCGCGTGCGGCCGGCGCTTCCCGGCTACAGCATCGGCCACCATGACATCACGGCGGGCACCTTTGGCTGCCTTGTCCGGGACCTGCGGCGCTGCTGCGCCTGCGGCTGCCCGGACGGCACCTGCCGCTGCGGCGGCCACGGGCACGGCCACCACGGCCACGGGCACGGCGGGCACGACTACCTGATTCTGAGCAACAACCACGTGCTGGCCAATTCCAATGCCGGCCACCCGGGGGATTCGATCCTGCAGCCCGGCGCGTTCGACGGCGGCGTCTTCCCCAGCGATGAGGTGGCCCGGCTGGAACGCTTTGAGCGGATCACCTTCGGCGCCGCCGGCTACAACCTCGTGGACGCGGCGGTGGCGCGGCCGACCGCCACCCGCAACGTGATTTCGGCCATCATCGCCGTGGCCATGCCCCGGGGCATTGCGGAGGCGCAGCTGGGAACGCCGGTCATCAAGGTCGGCCGGACCACCCAGGTCACCACGGGTCGCGTGCTGTCCACCAATGCCACCGTGGCCGTCAGCTATGGCGCCCCGGGCGTGGCCGTCTACCGTCACCAAATCATTACGACGGCGATGTCCGCCGGGGGTGACTCGGGAAGCCTGTTGATGGATCGGACCCTGAACGCCGTGGGGCTGTTGTTTGCCGGCTCCGCGACGGTGACGATCCACAACCACATTGCCGATGTTGAGACCGCGCTGGGGGTGCGCCCGGTCACCTCCAACCGGCTGGCGTGAGGCCGGCGGGTCAGGGATTCGCCAGCAGCTCAAGCACCTGCGCGTCGGCAATTTGGTCAAAGCGCAGGTAGGCCTCGCTGACGGCATGCAGGTCGGGCCACGGCTGCAGGCACACCATCTGGTCGGCAACGGCGGCGAGTTCCTCGCAGGTCCGTGCCGGCGCCGTCGGCACACAGACCAGCACGACGCCGGCGCCCGCCTCCCGCATGAGGCCGACGGCCGCGCGCATGGTGGCCCCGGTGGCCAGGCCGTCGTCGCACAACAGCACGGTGCGCCCCACGACGGGCGGCTGGGCCCCGCGCACGTAGAGGTCCTGGCGCCGGGCCAGTTCGGCGCGCTCGGCCTGGTCCACCTCGTCCAGTTCACCGATCGCGAAGCCGGCGCGGCGCAGGTGCTCCATGGTGGCGGCCAGGTGGACGGTGGTGGTGAAGCCGCCGTAGGTGGCCACCGCGCCGAAGGCCACCTCGGGGGCCCCGGGCACACCCAGTTTGCGCACCACCATCACGCCCAGCGGCAGGCCCAGCCCGCGGGCCACCGCGGCGCCAATCGGTACGCCGCCGCGCGCCAGCCCCAGCACCACGGCATTGTCCCAGCCGCGGAAGCGGTGCAGCTTGCGCGCGAGCCGGGCCCCGGCGTCGTCCCTGTCCAGGAACGGTTGCCAAGGCCTGGACTCTGCGCTGTGTCCCATGCCTTCACTATGGCACCGATCCGCGCCCGGGCCCACGCCCGCGGCGACCCATTTGCCGAACGCTACCTGAGGAACGCGATGGCGGCGTCCTTGAAGTCCCGCGAGGTCACGGCATTGTTGTGGGTGCGCCCGGGGATGATGTGCTGCTCGGCACGGCCGTGGAGTTCGGCGAGCACGCTCATGCTCTTGGCCCGCTCGTCCGCCTCGCCGGCCACCAGCAGGATCGGCATCCGGGGCACGGCGTCGGTGGGGTCGAACGGTTCCATCTTGATGGCTTGGATGAGCGACAGCAACGCGAAAATGTCATTGGAGGGGATGATCTGGGCCATGTCAAGCAGCCAGGCGGTGGATGCGTCGGCGATCGGCGTGCCGTCGTTGAGGAAATTTTGGGCGGCGGCCAGGTCAAATTCGGCCAGCGGATCCTTCGGGTTGGGCCCGCCAAGGACCATCTTGCGGACCAGCTCCGGCTGCGTCGCGCCGAACTCCCAGGCCAACCGGGAGCCCAACGAGTAGCCGATCAGGTCCACCCCGGAGCTCGGGTCGCCGTCGCGCAGCGGCCGCACGCCCTGGTCGATGAGGATCTGCAACAGGTCCGCGCGGATCTTTCCCGGCGTGTAGGAATCAAGGTCGTACGGGGCGCCGGACTCGCCGTGGCCGGGCAGGTCCACGGAGATCACGCGGCGGCCGGCCCGTCCCAGTGCCGCCACCCAGCCGCTCTTGACCCAATTGAGGTCAATCGAGGAGGCAAAGCCGTGGATGAGGAAGATCGGCGGCAGCTCGGCGGGGACGTCCGGGTCGAACACGGCAACATGCAGCCCGGCGTTGGTGCCCTCGATCGTGTGCGAGGGGCCGGGGGTTGAATGCCTGGCCGGCATGGGCATGAGCCGCTCCTTGTCCGCGGTGGCGCGTGCCGCCGTCGTACGTCAACAGTAGCGAAAAGGCGGCGCGATCGGCGAACGGTATGCGCACCGTTGAGCACACCGTCCACCTGAGACGGTAGTCACAATCGGGGCCGGGCGCAATTTGGTGCCGCTCAGGGCCGGGTGCGGGCGCGTTGGCGCCGTTGCGCCAGGGCGACGACGACGGCGATGCCGGCCACGAGCGCGAACGTCCCGAACAGCTGGCCCCGGCTGTCGGCGCCGATGAAGCCGACCGTGAAGATGGCCGCCAGCAGGAGCAGACCGATTCCGGTCAGGACCGGGAAGCCGCGCATGCGCAGGGGGAGCGGGGTGCCGTCGCGGTCGGCCCGGCGCCGCAGGATCAGTTGCGAGACCAGGGCGCTGCCCCAGACCACCAGGCAAGTAGAGCCAACCAGGTTCAGCAGGGCGTCAAGGACCCGGCCGGGGAACAGCAACTCCAGGACCACCGCGGCAAATCCAAACAGCACGGAGACGGCGACGGCCGGGACGGGGACGCGCGCGGCGCTGGTACGGGAGAACAACCGGGGTGCCTCGCCGCGGTCGGACAGCGAATAGATCATCCGCGATGCACCGTACAGGTTGGCGTTCAGCGCCGAGAGCAGGGCGGCCACGGCGATGAGCGTAATGGCCGTGCCGGCCCAGGCGATGCCGGCGGAGTTCAGCACGCCGGCAAAGGGGGAGAGCAGCGCGGGCGAATTCCACGGCAGCACGGCGGCAATGACGAAGATGGAGCCGATGTAAAACACCAGGATCCGCCACACCACGGTGCGGATGGCGATGGCCACGCTGCGCTCGGGGTTTGCGGTTTCGGCCGCCGCCACCGCCACGATTTCCGTCCCGCCAAAGGCAAACACCACCACGAACAGCCCGGTGGCAATACCGGAGAGCCCGTTCGGGGCGAACCCGCCGCCGGTGGTGAAGCCGGCCAGGCCCGGGGACGTCGCGCCGGGGATCCAGCCCAGCAACAGCGCGGCGCCGAAGAGCAGGAACAGCACGATCGCCGCGACCTTGAGCAGGGCAAACCAAAACTCGAACTCCCCGTAGTTCTTCACCGTGGTCAAGTTGACGGCCGTGAACGCGACCATGAAGATCAGGGTCAACGCCCACACCGGCAATACCGGCCAGACACTGACCAGCAGGGCGGCGCCGCCCAGCGCCTCGGCGGCGATCACCACCACCAGCTGCAGCCACCACAGCCATCCCACGGTCGAGCCAGCCACGCGGCCCAGCGCCTTTTGCGCATAGACGGAGAAGGCGCCGGAGTCGGGGTTGGCCGCCGCCATCTCGCCCAGGGCCCACATGACCAGGATGATCAGCGTGCCGGCGGTCAGGTAGGAAATGAGGACGGCCGGGCCGGCCGCGTGAACGCCCGCCCCGGAACCCAGGAACAAGCCCGCACCGATGGCACTGCCCAGGCCCATCATGGTCAGCTGGCGTTGCTTGAGGGAGCGGCCCAGGCCGCCGCGGGGGGCCTGGGCGATGCTGGCGGTTGCGGGCAGTGGTGCGTGCATGAAAGGAGGCTTTCTGATATCCGGCGTCAGGCTGGCGCCGGAACCCAAACGGACCCGGCCCCCAAGAATTATCCCCCGAAAAAGGCACGGGCCCGTCCCGGCTCCATGACGAGCCCGCGAAACGGCATTTGGAAATGTGGCCGGCGGGTCGTAAAATCAGTTGTAGTCAAAATGACTTTAACTGCGGCATTGCAAGAGAACGGTGGAGCGGGATGGAACGCCAACCCTTTGCCAGCGCGGCCAACGTCAGCGAACGCCTGACGCAGCCGCCGGCACTGGCCATCTCCACGGTCATCTTTGCCCTTCGCCCGAGCGAAAGCTCGGGACGGCCCACGCTGTGGCTGCCGCTGGTGCGGCGCATCCGCGAACCCTTCAAGGGCCGGTGGGCGCTGCCCGGCGGGCCGCTGACACAGGCCGATTCCCTGCAGGATGCGGCCGCACGCAACCTGCGGGACACCACCGGACTGGCGCCGGAATACCTCGAACAGCTCTATGCCTTTGGCGGCCTGCACCGCTCGCCGAGCCAGCGGGTGGTTTCGATCGTGTACTGGGCCCTGGTGCAGTCCACGGAGGCGGAACTGGCCCGGGAGTCCGAGAACGTGCAGTGGTTCCGGGCCGACCGCCTGGCGGAGCTGGCCTTTGACCACAACCAGATTGTTGACTACGCCCTGTGGCGGTTGCGCAACAAGATGACGTACGGCTCCATCGCCTACCACCTGCTCGGGGAAACGTTCACGCTGGCCCAGGTGCGCGAGGTCTACGAGGCGGTGCTGGACCGCACGGTGGACCCGGCCAACTTCCGCCGCCAGTTGAAGCATGCCGCGCACATCGAACCCACGGATCTCTACCTCCAGGGCGGCAAACACCGCCCGCCCCGCCTTTACCGCTACACCGGCACCACGGGGCCCGACTCCGCCGTGCCGCCGCCCTGACCGGGGCGGACTTCGCACAACCGACCATTATTGACCACCCAGCTTGCCCCCCAACATTGCCCGCGGATGGACCCGCGGACTCCTTCGTAACGGAGCACACCATGTCATCAGTGAACAACACCATCCAGCTCATCACCCGTGGGGAGGCCGAGCGGATCGGCAAGCCGGGCCGCGTCCAGACCAGCTGCAGCACGGACCTGGCCAAGTCGCCGTGGGAGTTTGACCTGGCGGAGGCGCTCGCCGACACGCCCGGCTACGGCCCCGGGGCGTCCGCCCAGGATGTGGCGCCCGCCGCCACCCCGCGCCAGGGCCAGCTGCCGCAGGAGTACAAGGACGCCTCCGACGACGAACTCACCGCCCGCATCCTTGCCGCCAAGGCGGAACTGGGGGACCGGGCGGTGATCCTGGGCCACTTTTACCAGCGTGATGAGGTGGTCCGGTTCGCCGACTTCGTGGGGGACTCCTTCCAGCTGGCCAATGCCGCCAAGACCCGGGACACGGCCGAGGCGATCGTGTTTTGCGGCGTCCACTTCATGGCCGAGACGGCGGACATGCTCTCCGGAGCGCACCAATCGGTGATCCTGCCGAACCTGGCCGCCGGCTGTTCCATGGCGGACATGGCCGACCTGCCGTCCGTGGAGGCATGTTGGGCGCAATTGGCACAGCTGTACGGCACCGAACCCGACGCCGACGGCCGGGTGCCCGTGATCCCCGTGACCTACATGAATTCCTCCGCGGCGTTGAAGGCGTTTTGTGGTGAGCACGGGGGCATTGTGTGCACGTCCTCCAATGCCGCCACCGTGCTGGAATGGGCCTACGAACGCGGCCACCGGGTGCTGTTCTTCCCCGACCAGCATCTGGGCCGCAACACGGCCAAGGCCCTGGGTGTTCCGCTGGAGCAGATGCCCTTGTGGAATCCGCGGCTGCCCCTGGGCGGCCACGACGAGGCCGTCATGCGCGACGCCAAGGTGGTGCTGTGGCAGGGCTTCTGCTCGGTCCACAAGCGTTTCACGGTGGCCCAAATCGACCAGGCCCGCGTGGACTTCCCGGGCGTGCGCGTCATCGTCCACCCGGAATGCCCCATGGAGGTGGTGGACGCCGCCGACGAGTCCGGGTCCACGGACTACATCCTCAAGGCCGTCCAGGCCGCCCCGGCGGGCTCCACCTTTGCCATTGGCACCGAGATCAACATGGTGAACCGGCTGGCGGCCCAATACCCGCAGCACACCATCTTTTGCCTGGACCCGGTCATCTGCCCGTGCTCCACCATGTACCGCATCCACCCCGGCTACCTGGCCTGGGTGCTGGAGGGCCTGCTGCGCGGTGAGGTGCTCAACCAAATCACGGTGCCCGAGGCCACGGCGGTGCACGCGCGGGTGGCGTTGGAGCGCATGCTGGCCGCCAAGCCCCGAAATGCCGGCAAGCCTGCCGCCACGGCGCAGACGGCGCAACGCGCGTGACCATGAGCAACTCACACCTGGTCGTCGTGGGCAGCGGCATCGCCGGGCTGTACGGCGCGCTGCTGGCCGCCGAGGCGGGCCTGCGGGTCACGCTGGTCACGAAGGGCGAGCTGGCGCAAAGCAACACGCACTTCGCCCAGGGCGGGATCTGCGCGGTTCTGGACGCACGGGACGCCGCCCCCGGCGACAGCGTGGCGGCGCACCTGGCCGACACGCTCGCCGCCGGGGCGGGGCAATGCAACCCCGACGCGGCGAGGATATTGTGCACCGAGGCCGGCGGCGACATTGGCGCCTTGGAGCGGTTCGGCGTCGTGTTTGACCGGGACCCGGACACCGGGCGGCGCGCACTGGGCCTGGAGGGTGCGCACTCGGCCGCCCGCATCCTGCACGCCGGCGGCGACGCCACGGGTGCCCGCATCGCCGATGCGCTCATCCGTTCGGTGCGAGACGCCGCCGAACTGGGCACCGTCACCATCCTGGAACGATCCTTCATGCTGGAGCTGGTGACCGTGGGCGGCCGGGCGGCCGGGATTGACTACCTGGACGCCGATGGGCGCCGCAACGTGCTGGCCGCCGACGCCGTCCTGCTGGCCAGCGGCGGAGCCGGGCAGCTTTTCGACTTCACCACCAACCCCGGGGCGGCCACGGCCGACGGGCTGGCCGCCGCGTGGCGGGCCGGCGCCGTGGTGACCGATCTGGAGTACTTCCAGTTCCACCCCACCGCCCTTGCCGTTGGTGAAAACTTCCTGATCTCCGAGGCCGTCCGCGGGGCCGGAGCCGTGCTCCGCGATGCCGCGGGTGAGCATTTCATGCCCCGCTACCATCCCGACGGCGACCTCGCCCCGCGCGACGTCGTCTCGCGCAGCATCGCCGCCCATCTGCGCAGCATCGACGCGGCACCGGGGGCCACCGTGTTCCTCGACGCCACGGGTGTTCAGGCGACCCACGGGGCTGGCTACCTGGCCCGCCGCTTCCCCACGATCAACGCCACGACGGCCAGCCTGGGCCTTGATTGGACCCGGGAGTGGCTGCCCGTCACCCCGGCCGCGCACTACTGGATGGGCGGGGTGGCCACCAACCTCAACGGCCAGACCTCCGTCCCGGGCCTCTACGCCGCCGGGGAGGTGGCCTGCACCGGCGTCCACGGTGCCAACCGGCTCGCCTCCAATTCACTGCTCGAGGGCCTCGTCTTTGGCCGCCGCGCCGTGCGGGCGCTCGTGGACGCCACGGCCGCCGGATCCGGCGGCGGCCGGGATCAAGCATGGCCGGGTCCCGGCCTGGTCCCAGGGCGGGAGGGAGCCCCCGCCGCCTCCACGGCCGCACCCGCTTTTACGGCCCCCGCCGATTCCACGGCCCCACCCGCTTCCACGGGAGGCGAGCCGTTCACGCGGGCCGCCCTGCAACGATTGATGGGCACCCACGCCGGCGTGGTGCGCGATGCCGGCGGGCTGCGGCGTGCCGCCCAGCAGCTGGCGGCATGGCGCACCCAGGAACCCCAAGCCGCCGCCGGCCGGGACGCCGCGGAGCTGGGCAACCTTCGCCTGGTGGCCGCCCTCCTGGTCCAGGCCGCAGTGGCGCGTGAGAATTCCATTGGCGCCCACCACCGCAGCGACCATCCCGAGTCACCCGCCGCCGGGCGGTCCTCGAACCGTTGGATGGCACCAGCCCGTCTCTCGCACTTTCCCACCAGCCTTCCCGCCCTTGAAAGCGAAACCGTATGAACGCCGTCGACCTTGTCCCCACAGTCCAGCCCACCGCCGGGCCGCTGCCAACCCTCCCGGGCCAGGTGGTGGAGAACATTCTGCGCACCGCGTTTGTGGAGGACGCACCGTACGGCGACATCACCTCTGCCACGCTGCTGCCGCCACGGGCGCAGGCCACGGCCTGGCTGGTCGCCAGGGAGCCGGGCATCTTCTCCGGCGGCGACGTGTTCACGGCCGCCATGGTGATGGCGGACCCTGCCGCCGAGGTGGAGCAGCTCATCGCCGACGGGCAGCCCTTCGCCGCGGGCGAGCGCATCATGCGCGTCACCGGGCTGGCGCGCGGCGTGCTGACCGCCGAGCGGATCGCGCTGAACCTGACCCAGCGCATGAGCGCCATCGCCACCCAAACGGCCGAATACGTCCGGCTGATCCAAGGCACGCGGGCCCGCGTCACAGATACCCGCAAGACCACTCCCGGCCTGCGCGCGCTTGAACGGTACGCGGTGCGCTGCGGCGGTGGGCACAACCACCGCTTCTCGCTCTCCGACGCCGTGTTGGCCAAGGACAACCACCTGGCCGTGCTCACGGGCGGCGACCTTGCGAAACTGACCGCCGCGCTCGCCGGCGTCCGGGCCCAGCTGCCGCATACCGTGCACTTTGAGGTGGAAGTGGACCGGATCGAGCAGATCGAGCCCGTCCTGGCGGCCGGGGTCGACACCATCATGCTGGACAACTTCACCAACGAACAGCTGGTCGAGGGGGTGGCGCTGGTCGGCGGCCGGGCTCTGGTGGAGGCCAGCGGCAACGTCAACCTGTCCACCATCGCCGGCATCGCACGGACCGGGGTGGACATCATCTCCGTCGGCGCCCTGACCCACAGTGTCCGGGCCCTGGACCTGGGCCTGGACATCGCCATCGAGGCCTGAGCCGTGATCTTCCTGGACGCCGCCGCCACCACTCCCGTCCGTCGTGCGGTCATCGAGGCCATGTTCCCGTTCCTGACCAACCAATTCGGCAACCCGTCCAGCCACCACGAACTCGGCGAGGCGGCCGCCAACGCGCTGGCCGCGGCCCGTGACCAGGCCGCGGACGTGCTTGGCTGCCACCCCGAGGAGCTGGTCTTCACCTCCGGCGGCACGGAGGCGGACAACCTGGCCCTCAAGGGCATCGCCCTGGCCCGCCGCGCGACGGATCCCCGCCGTTCACGCCTGGTGATCAGCGCCATTGAGCACCCGGCCGTCGCCGACTCCGCCGACTACCTGCACCGCGTTCACGGGTTCACGGTCGAGGTGGTGCCCGTGGGCCCGGACGGCATGGTGGACCCGGCCAAATTTTCCCGGGTGCTGGCCGGTGCGGCCGGCGCCGACGTTGCGGTTGCCTCGGTCATGTACGCCAACAACGAGGTCGGGACGGTGCAGGACGTTGCCGCGCTGGCCGCCATCGCCCGGGAGCGGGGCGTGCCGTTCCACACCGATGCGGTCCAGGCCGCCGGCTGGCTGCCCCTGGACGTACGCGCCCTCGGCGTGGACGCGCTGAGCATTTCCGGGCACAAGCTGGGCGCCCCCAAGGGGGTGGGCCTGCTCTATGTCCGTGGCGGCGTGGGGTTTGAACCGCTCATCCACGGCGGCGGCCAGGAACGGGGGTCCCGCTCCGGCACGGAAAACGTGGCGTTTGCCGTTGCCCTGGCCACGGCGTTGCGGTTGTCGGAGGCGGACCGGGCGGCCGGCGTCGAACACGCGATCCGATTGAGGGACGCCTTTATCGACCAGGTCCTGGCCCGCGTGCCCTCCGCGCGGCTGACCGGGCACCGCACCAGCCGGCTGCCGTCCGTGGCCTCCTTTTGCTTTCCGGGGACCAGCGGGGAATCGGTGCTGCTGGAGCTGGAGCGGCAATCGATCATTTGCTCGTCAGGGTCGGCCTGCGCGGCCGGATCGGACGAGCCCTCCGCCGTGCTGACGGCCATGGGCATCGAGCGCGAAGTTGCCCAGACGGCACTGCGGTTCAGTTTCGGCTCCGACGTCACCGGCGACCAGTTGGATGCCGCCGCGGACGAGCTGGTGCTGGCCGTGGAGCGGGTCGGCCGGCTGGGGCGAGGCTAGGTTTATTCGGCCGTCAGGTCGGACGCAACCGGCGGAAGATCCAGTACCGCAGCAGGATGAACCGGGTGATCGCCGACGCCACGTTGCCCAGCGTGATGACAACAAGCTCGGCCACGATGGGCGCATGGGGCCATGCCGCCCCGAGCACCCACAGGCTGCCGCTCGTCATCGCGAGCGCAAGCAGCATGACCCAAAGTCCGCGGCGCTGGTCCTGCCACCACAGGTGGCTTCCGCGCACGCCAAAGCTTATGCGCCGATTCAGTTCGGTGTTGAGGATGGAGCACAGCACCAGGGAAATGGCGTTGGCCGCCAACGTTCCCGTGGATTGCCGCAGGCCGGCGAAGATCAGCATCGAGGTGACCGTGCAAATGACGGCCACCGTGGCGAAACCCCGCAGTTGCGCCCTTAAAACCGGATGGCTGCGCCGCGGCGGGGACTGTGTCGCCAGCGCCCCGCCGGCCACAGTATGTGGCATTGGATTCAGGGCTGCCGGTTCGACCGGGGTTGCGGTTGCCATAGGACACTAATATTGCCACCCCGGATTGGGACTACCCAAACGTACCGTGTGTGGCGGCTGTGAATGGCGGCCCTGCGTTGCGGATTACTACGGGCCGGCCACCACCGGATTGCGCAGCTCGCCAATGCCGCCCACCCGGCACACCACCTCATCGCCGGGGGTGATCTGCCGGCATTCGGCAGGAAACCCGGTCAGGACGACGTCACCAGGCTGCAGGGTCATGAATGAGCTTAGGTAGACCAGGATCTCGTCCACGCCCCAGCCCAGGTCGTCGCTTGAGGCGGGGGCCAGCTCGGTGCCGTTGTGCACAATGCTGATGGGTACGCCGTCGTCCGCCAGGCCCACCACAATCCAGGGCCCCAGCGGGGTGAACGTGTCCGGGCTCTTGGCGCTAATCCACAGTTCGTCGCTCTTTTGGGCATCGCGGGCGGAGACGTCGTTGCCGATGGTGAAGCCGAGGATGGCGTCGCGGGCGGTCTCGAGCGTGAGGTGCCGCGCCGGCTTGCCCACGACGACGGTCAGCTCGGCTTCGGGGTCGACGTACCCCACGCCGGGGCTCAGGAGGATGGCGTCGCCGGGGCCCACGACGGAACTGGCCGCCTTGTGAAAGGCCTGCGGCGGCAGGGCGCGGCCGGGGACGCCCGTGTTATGTGCCATGCCGAATACATTGACCGGGGCGCAGGGGGCCAGGAAGGCGAACTGGTCCTCATTGACGGTGTCGCCGATCCGCCACCCGTCGCGGGCGGGGCTGTTTTGGTTGGCGGGGGACGCGGGGAACGGGGTTTCCACGATTCGCCAGCTGCGGCCGGCCCGGCTGGCAAAGGTGGGGGCGTCATTGCGGACAAAGTATTGCTCCGGCAGCGGCCCGGCGTCGGCGTCGTGGGGGCGGACACGGGCAAGGCGGTGGGGGGCGATCGTCATGAGGACATCCTACCTCCTCCGGTTCCGACGAACTGGGCTTCTCGCATGGCGGGACGCCCCGGGGTTGACTTGTGCAGTGCACAGAATTGTTGATTCAACCCTTGCGTCCTCCACTGTTCGGTTTTTGTTCGATGGTGTCCACAGTCTTCGAATATGAGTCGAAAAGTGTCGGTGGTGGTCGGTAACATCGGGGTATGGACGCGACGACGAGGGGCCCGGGAAGCACCGCTTCCGGCACGGGGGCGGGGCGGCTGGGTGGGCACATCCACCGGCTGCTGGCCCTCGCCGCCGCGCTGGCCGACGCCGCCGCGAACGCCGCCGGCGTGGACGCCGTGGGTTCCGCGGTTTCCGATGTGGGGGCCGGGTCCGGGGCCGGGGACGCGGACGCGTTCGCCTCGTCGTTGGCGGGTTCCGCCGTCCCGGCGGGGCGGGGGCCCGGCGGGGGCGGTGTGCCGTTTGGGGTGGAGTTGGGGGTGTTGACGGATGCCCAGGCGGTGGCGTGGGCGCAGGAGCTGGAGCGCTTGGGCCGGTTCCTGGCCGGTTTGCAGGTTCAGGCGGCCGGGGAGCTGGCCGGGCGCACCCGGGCCGGGCGCTTCAGCGAGGCCGGGATCACGCACCCGGCCGGGGTGCTCACCGGGTCCCTGCTGCTTAGCGGCGCCGAGGCGAACCGGCGCCTGCGCCTGGCCGAGGCCCTGCTGCC
>NZ_JBFREA010000020.1:0-77415 GCF_052114065.1 Specibacter sp. RAF43
GAACCCAACCCTGTTCCCTCGGGCGTCCAGCTCGCGCAAGAACCCAACCCTGTTCCCTCGGGCGTCCAGCTCGCGCAAGTGGTCACTGCCACGGGATCGGGCATTAACGCTGATCAGCTGGTGCTCCAATACCTGGGCTCGCCGATTCGCTCTCACGCCGCTATCGCGCCCAGGGGTGTGAGGCCGAAGCCACACTCTATGCTCCCTGTCCCGGAGCGGCGAGTAGAAGTGCTTCATCCCGCAGGACGCGGCAACGGGCCAGCAGAACGGTGGTGTCCTTTCCCGTCCTTGGAGCCGTGCATTGGCTCATCGCCTTCCTGAGGGAGCCGGGAGCATCCGGCCGCAGATACGACTTTTGATGTACGCAGCCGTCGCCGATTTCACCATATCGAACGATCTGGATCCGTGGACCCTGCCTCTAGGCTGGCGGTATCCCCTTCGAACAAGACCGATTCCAACGAGGAAAAGCGCCATGACTACTGCTCCCGTTTCGATCCAGCGGCCCCCGGCCCCGCCCACGCAAGCCCGAGGGCCGGGCCTGCGCGGCCTTGCCAACAATCTCGGGTTCCTGCTGCCGGCGCTGCCCCTGACGTCCGCCGGGCTGGCCGTGACCCTCACGCTGTTTGCGACGGGAGTTGGCACCCTCATCATCTACGCCGGGTTCTTCCTGCTATTCGGCGCCCTATACGCGGGGCGCGGCCTCGGCACTCTTGAACTCACCCGGCTGCGGTCGGCCGGATGCGACCTGGGCCGGCCGCGGTGGGCAGTGCCCGGGCGGCCCGGAATCATCGGCGCCATCCGCACTGTTCTGGGCAGCGGGCAGTACTGGAGGTTCCTGCTGCACGGCATGCTCATCAACCCCCTGGTCGGTATCTTTACCTGGTCTTTGACGGTGACCTGGCTCGCCGCCGGTCTGGGCGGCAGCACCTACTGGCTTTGGTTCCGTTTTCTCCCCGGCCCTCACGACAATGACTGGCACATCTCCGAATGACTGACCGTAAACTTCGCGCCCGATCTCTTTGCCTCCCTGGACCGGGCCCTGGGTGACAATCTCATCAATCTCCTCCTCGGTACCGTCTTTCTGGCTACGCTGCCCGCGGTTTGCCGCGGTCTCGTGAACCTCCATGCCACTTTGGCGCGTGTCCTGCTTCGCACCCCCTGATCCGCAGTCTGCCAGGGCCCGGCTTGCCCGGTGAGCCCCAGTACAGACATCCCCGCCGATTGTCCGGTTCCTCCCTCTTCCGGGGGCCGGATACCAAGCGCATCACTTTTCCGAGGCCCACGTTGCCGTCGCCTGCGCCTCCCGATACCTCTTCCTCAGAGCCGGAGCCGGACGAGGCCCGACTCGAAGGCCACGACCACTGCCTGCACCCGGTCTCGGACGCCGAGCTTCATCAGGATCCGCCCGACATGGGTCTTGACCGTCGCCTCGGCGACGTAGAGGCGTTGGGCGATTTCCTGGTTGGCCAATCCTTCGGCCAGCGCCACCAAAACCTCCTTCTCGCGCACCGTCAGCAGGGCCACGACCTCCGCGTGCCTGCGCGGTGCCTGATCTTGGAGCGCCGGCAGCGCCGGGGCCAGCAGGTCCATCATCCGGCGGGTGACCCGCGGCGACATGGCCGCATCCCCGGAGGAGACCGAGCGGATTGCTGCCAGCAATTCTTCGGGCTGGACGCTTTTGAGCAGGAAACCGCTGGCCCCGGCCTGGATGGCGGAGAATGCGTACTCGTCCAGATCAAACGTGGTCAGGATGATGACACGGCACTGGGGCCAGGCGTTGACGATTTCCTGGGTGGCGGCGACCCCGTCCAGCCCGGGCATGCGCACATCCATCAGGACGACGTCGGGCTTCTTCTCGGTGACTACTTCGATGCCGGACCGGCCATCCCCGGCCTCTCCGACCACTTCCATGTCGGGCTGGGCGCCAACGACCATGCTGAAGCCCATCCGCAGCAGCGCCTGGTCGTCCACCAGGGCGACCCGGATCGGGGCCGGGGCAGGTTCCGTTGGCACGCTCACGCTGTCCCCCCGGAGACGGCATTCATGATTCCCCCTTGCTGGCAATCGGTAAGGTGGCCCTGACCCTCCAGCCGCCCGGGCTCTCCGGCCCGGCCTCCAGCGTCCCGCCGTAGATCGCGGCCCGTTCCTGTAGGCCGAGGATGCCCAGGCGGGATCCCTGGGAGGGCTGGGGCTCCGGCTGCTGGCCGTTGTCCTGGACGGTGACCTCAATCTGAGCCGGGCCATAGTTGACGACGGCGGTGACCCGGGTGGCGCTGCGTGCGTAGCGCAGGGTATTGGTCAGGGCTTCCTGGACAGTGCGGTGCACCACCATGTGCAGTGCCGGATCCTGTGGCGGAGTCCCGGTCGTGGTGAACGTCAGGGGAAGGCCCGCAACCCGAAAGGTTTTCACCAGCCCCGCCAGCGACTCCGGGCCCGACGGCGGCAGGATTTCCTCCGCGCCATCCGGCTCCCGGCCGCCGGGTCCCTTCAGGACGCCCAGGACGCCGCGCATGTCCACCAGCGCCTTCCGCCCCGTTTTCGCCACTTCCCGGATGGCGGTACCAGCCCGCTCGGGCGAGGTGTGCAGCACCGCGTCGGAGCCGTCCGCCAGCGCGACCATCACCGAGAGGCTGTGCGCGATGATGTCATGCATCTCGCGGGCAATCCTGGTGCGCTCAAGCGCGGCAGCCAGCCTGGCCCGCTGGTCACGTTCGATCACCAGCTGCCGGGCATGTTCGGCCAGCGCCGCAATATGGCGGCGCTGGCTGCCCACGCTCGTCCCAATCAGGACCGCGATCAGCGCGGAAATCCCGGCCGGAATGGTCGCTTCAGATTCCGTGATCGGATCAGGCTCGGGCGAGAACGGGGTGGGGGACGGGTCGTTGACCAAGGCATCGGCCACGAGGATAGGAAGCACGCAGGCGAAGCCGACCCAGGCCGCACGGACGGAACGGTACACCGCCACCGCATACAGCGCGAAGGACAGCGGCAGCAGCAGGAACAGTCCGTGGACGGCATAGCCGAGAACGGTCAGCGCAGCCGTAGCCATGAGCACTCCCACAGGATGACGGCGGCGGAAGAGCAGCAGCACCCCGGAACTTGCTGCGAGACCGGCCGCCGTCGTGGGGTGCTTGAAAATATTGGGGAACAGCAGCAGAACGGGAATAACGTTCAGGCCGACGCACAGCACGGTGATGGCCACATCAACGCCGACCGGATGCAGGACCAGGAAATGCCGGAACGGCCCCGGCTGGTGTGGCAGGTCCGGGCCGGGCCGCGGCCCCACGGGCAGTTCCACACCAAGTTCCTGTTTCATGTTCCCCCAAGATCAAATTTGCGTTCCGCCGCCCCGGGCACGCAGCCGGACATGACAAAGCGGACGCCGTACGGGAGGGCGCCCTGTCACCGATCATAGGACACCATCGTCCGGTCTGACGTGAAGATGCGTGGTGAAATGAAGGCTGGCAATGGTGGGAGCACATGGCTGTGGAAACCGTCGTCGGCGTGGTCGGCCTCGTCCTTCAATGATTCGCCAATCCTGATGCCTGCGGCCCTCGCCCATGGTTCCGAGTCCTACGAATCCGATTTTCTTGCTCATGGTTAAATCCTTTCGTTGTGTTGGCTGGATCCCGACTGGCGCTACAACTTGCAAGTTTGCGGCAATCGACGGAATCGCGTCGAAGGCGTAGGAGAACCTCGGTTCGTGCCTTAGCCGGCGTCGGCTTCCGGTGTGGGTCCCCGCTCGGGCATGACCTCCTTGACCAGGGTCAGGGCATTGAGCACTCGCGGGAAGCCGATATAGGGGATGCAGGTCAGGCCCGTGCGTGAGTAGATGTCTCCGAAGCCGAAGGAGGCGATGTAGTCGGCTCAGGAGCCGTGAGGGGCCAGACCAGTGATGTGGTGCAAACGGTCGGGTTTTCGTAGGCCCGGACGTAGGTGAGGGTATGGCCCGTGTCTTACTCGGCCCAGGTGATCAGATACGGGTTGGGGCGGAGTTCCCAAGAGCGACTCACACTGTCGAAACGGAAACGGCCCGGCCTGGCGTCGGCGCCGCGGCCATCCCGGCAGGACTCCGCGCTGCGGCAAGGGGCGGTGACCCGCCCGGTGGTTACTTCCTCGAATCGGGGTGCTCGTCGCCGATATGCCCCGGTGCGGTGGCGGCCAGGACGCGCTGGACGAAGGCGCAGTACTCGTCCATGTAGTGCCGCAGGAACGCTTCCGTGGCCTCGTTCTTGACCTCGCCGCCGTCCCCGAAGACCTCGGGGCTGAAGGTGATGTAGGCTTCCGGAGCGTTGAGCTGCGGGGCGTCGAGGAAGCTCAGGACGCCGCGCATGGACGACTGCATGACCGCCGTGCCGATGCCGCCGGGGGAGGCGCCGATGATGCCGGTGGGTTTGCGGGCGAACGAATTCGTTCCCCAGGGCCGGGATCCCCAGTCGATGGCGTTCTTCAAGGCGCCGGGGATGGAGCGGTTGTATTCGGGGGAAATGAAGAGGATGCCGTCCGATGCCTCGATGGCCGACTTCAGGGCCCGCGCCGGGGCCGGGAAGTCGGCATCGACGTCGGGGTTGTACAGCGGCAGGTCCCGGATCGGGATCTCGGTGAACACAAATTCTTCCGGCGCAAGTCTGATGAGTGCTTTGGACAGGGTCCGGTTGATGGAATTGCCAGCGAGGCTGCCGACGAAGTAACCGATCCTATTTCCGGTCATGGCTGGTGTCCTTCCCGAGGCCAAGCAAGGAGGCCGTCAATCGGCCCGACCCTGCTCGGCGTGGATAATGGGTCCCACCTTCAGCAGTTTAGCGCGCGCCGCCCTGGCCAGGACAGGACTCAGGCAGACTTTTCATGAAGGGCCAGGTGGCGTGTCTGGCGGGGGCCAGCCAAGACTTGCTGCTGCGGCTGGGTGCCTCGCAGCAGACGGAAACGGTTGCGGCCTGGGTGAACGAGGTCGCGGCGGTTGGGCATCAACACTGAGTGGCTGCGGCGCTGTCGCAGGCCCTTGACGGTGCGGGTTTGGTCGGCTTG
This sequence comes from Specibacter sp. RAF43, assembly GCF_052114065.1. Classification (NCBI taxonomy): domain Bacteria; kingdom Bacillati; phylum Actinomycetota; class Actinomycetes; order Micrococcales; family Micrococcaceae; genus Specibacter; species Specibacter sp. RAF43. Next base: position 5,026 of record NZ_JBFREA010000020.1, read on the forward strand.
TCGTTCGCGACTCTGATGGGCGCTGCTTTCGCAATTCGTCTTAGCGGCTTCCACCGGCAAGGGTGGAACGGGTTGGGGCAAGCGTGAGGTAGCCCAATCCGGAGAGCCCGGAGAGCAGGAGTCGACATCAGGCAAGAACCCCGGATCGGGGCGGGAGGCCCTGAATTGGGCTAGGCAGGTTGTCGGGCACGCGCCTAGGGTGGGGGTGTACGAAAGGAGCATCTCATGAAGAAAATCCTCATGGTACTGACCAGCGTTTCCGAGATCGGCAATACGGGAGAGAAGACCGGCTACAACGTGGCCGAGGCTGCACATCCCTGGAAGGTCTTCAAGGATTCCGGGCATTTCGTCGACTTCGCGTCCATCCAAGGCGGCCAGCCCCCTCGCGACAAGGTGGACTCGGAAGATCCCATCCAGGTTGCCTTCACGGAAGACGAGACCACCCGCGCCGGTCTCTACAACACGGCCCGAGTCGACGTCGTTGATCCCGGCCAGTACGACGCCGTCTTCCTCGTGGGAGGCCACGGCACCATGTGGGACTTCCCGAACAGCGAGGGCTTGCAGAACCTGGTGGCCACCGTCTACAAGGCCGGCGGATTGGTGGGTGCGGTCTGCCACGGACCGGCCGGGCTGCTGAACGTGGAATTGGAGAACGGTCTCCGCCTTGTCCAGGGTCGGCATGTCGCCGCCTTCACCAACGACGAGGAAGTCGCTGCAGGAAAGGACAAAGTCATACCGTTCTTCCTGGCAGACCGGCTTATGGAACAAGGCGCCATCCACGACTCCGCCGACGTCTTTGAGGAAAAGGTCGTGGTCGACGGCCGGCTGGTGACCGGCCAGAATCCGGCCTCAGCCGCCGGCGTGGCCAAGGAGATGGAGAAGCTCTTCGCGGAGGTTATCCACCAKGAAAAGGCCGAGGAGCAGCACGAGGCGGAGGCTCTGCGTGCGGAGAAGGACGCCGAGAAAAACGCCAAGAAGAAGGCGGCGGCAGACTCGGAGCACTAGCACCAACAGGGCACTGAAGCCGACGGCGTCGGCTGTGACTGTCAGTTCAGGAGCCGGTCCTTTCCATGGCCTGCCGGCGATCGACGTCGTCCACGCGGGGTGCCGCGGCGGGGAACAGGAGGAGGAGCAGGCCCAGGCCCACCGCCGCCCCGATCACCTGGGCCACCATGAAGCCGGGGACGGAGGCCGGGGCGATGCCGGCGAAGGTGTCGCTAAAGACGCGGCCGACCGTGACGGCGGGGTTGGCGAAGGACGTCGAGGACGTGAACCAGTAGGCGGCGCCGATGTAGGCTCCCACCGCCGGGGCCACCAGCGTGTTCCGGCGGGTGGCGGTCAGGGCGAAGATCAACAGGACGAGGCCGGCGGTCGCGACGATCTCGCCGAGCAGATGTCCCGGGGTGGTGCGGTCTTTGACCGAGACGGAGGTGCCGACGTCAAACATGGCGTTCGCGAGCACGCTGCCTCCGATCCCGCCCACAGTCTGCGCCACCACATACATGCCAAGCTCCGGCACTGTCAGTCCGGTTCCCCGGCGCCGGCCCAGGACGTAGTCCACGAGGGAAACAACGGGGTTCAGGTGCGCTCCGCTGACAGGTCCGAAAACGATGATCAGCACCGTCAATCCCAATACCGTCGCGGTGCTGTTCTCGAGCAGCTGCAAACCTACGTCATTGGGGGACAGCCGCTGCGCGGCGATTCCGGAGCCGACGACGATGGACACAAGCAGGCCGGTGCCGAGCAGTTCGGCGACGGCGCGGCGCCACAAGGGCGGCTGGAGTGAAGTCATGGAAACAGCTTGACTCATGAAACTAACTCAGTCAAAATTGAACCAATGAATATTGAGCAAATTGACGGACTCCGGGCACGCGTCGCAAAGCATGCCGCCCTCGCCGATCCCGCCCGGCTGCGCATTGTGGACCTCCTGACGCTCGGCGACCACTCCCCGACGGAGCTGCAGGCGGAACTCGGGATGCCCTCCAACCTCCTATCCCACCACCTGCGGACACTGGAAGAGGCGGGGCTGACGACGCGCCACCGCTCCGAGGCCGACAGGCGTCGGAGCTACCTTCGACTCGCCCCCGGAGCGCTGGACGGACTCACCCCCGGGGGTGATCGCGGGGCGCGCCGCATCCTGTTCGTCTGCACGCGCAACAGTGCCCGGTCGCAACTGGCCGCGGCACTCTGGCGACAGTCCAGCGAAATCCCCGCATCATCGGCAGGGACCCACCCGGCCGACCGCATCGCCCAGGGAGCCCTCGACGTCGCCCGCCGCCACGGCGTCGTCCTTGCGGACATCGCCCCCCGCCAACTGGACGAGGTGGAACAGGGGGAGGACTTCGTCGTCACCGTGTGCGACAACGCCCATGAGGAACTCACGCTAGCGGGTGGAATCCACTGGTCCGTGCCGGACCCGCTGCGGCTGAACACCGAGGAAGCCTTCGAGGCCACTTTCACCGACCTATCCCACCGCGTCGGCGACCTCGCGCCGCGCCTGCACGTGGCCTAAACAACCGGCCATTGCTTGCTTCCGCCCGGCAGTCGGCCCTTCGCTGCCACAACGACGCAGAGACCCTGCACCCCGCCGATTCCAGGAGTAACCCGTGAGCACCACCGATACCGCCAAGAACCCCTCCGTCCTGTTCGTCTGCGTGCACAACGCCGGGCGGTCGCAGATGGCCGCCGCCTACCTCGCCACGCTTTCCAACGGGGCCATCGAGGTCCGTTCGGCCGGCTCCGAACCGGCGGAGTCGGTCAACCCGGCCGCGGTCGCCGCGATGGCCGAGGAGGGCATTGACATGTCCACCGAAATCCCCAAAGTATTGACCACGGACGCCGTGCGGGAGTCCGACGTCGTGATCACCATGGGGTGTGGGGACACCTGCCCGATCTTTCCCGGCAAGCGCTACGAGGACTGGGAGCTGGACGACCCGGCCGGGCAGGGCGTGGACGCCGTCCGCCCTATCCGCGACGACATCAAATCCCGCATCCAGGCGCTCATCGCCGAGCTCCTGCCCACCAGCTAGGGAAAAGAAGCAAGGACCTGGCCTTCACATCCCACCCCAGATTCAGCTGGTGCGGATGCTGCCGGAGAGCACGGCCCTGACGGCGTCCCGGAGGGATTGCAGGGTTGGCTGCCCGGCCAGGCCCTCCGGTGTGGAATACACGCGACACGTCACCGCGGCCTCGGTGTCCACAGGGAATAGGTCCGCCCCGTCGATGATGAACGAAGGCGAGCCATGAAACCCCAAGGCAGCGGCGTCGGCGGCCGAGCTGATTTCTCGGACGACAAGCGCCGCTGAGTTGGCGCCTTCCTGATCAAGAGCTCGGGCGAACAGCCCGGCGACGCGCGGTCAGCGGCCCGTGGCCGTAGAGCGCGGCATTGGTGCTGTCCGTGACGAGTGACCTCAACCGTCGATTCGACGGTCGAGGTCACCGACGCAATGTTCAGGCGTCATCCTTTCGCCGCGCCGCTTCGCGTCCCGCCAGGTAACCGAATACCAGCCCGAGCGAGATCGTTCCTCCGGCGCCTCCGTAGAACCCCTTCGTGGGGGCGCCGCCCGCGTTGCCGGCGGCGTAGAGGCCCGGGATGACCTTGCCCTCGGTATTCAGCGCGCGCCCGACTGCGTCCGTCTTCGGACCACCGACGGTGCCGAGCGCGCTGGCCTCGACCTTGAGGCGTAGTACGGCGCAGTGTCGACCGGTCCCAGCACGCTCGACTTGGGGCTCTTGAGCACGGGTCGGATGATCTTCGCCAGGGGCCCGACCACTACCGACCGCAGTCGTTCGGGGTTGTTCCTCTTCGCCGCCCGTCCCGCGAGCTTGCTCACGATCGGACCGATCGCCGCGGCGATGCGTACCCTGGCCTTTGCGGTGGCGGCGGGGAACCGCGCGTCGGGCGAGTTCTTGCCCAGCCGAGGGTAGAACGCGCCGAAGTAGCGGTCGAACATTGTGTCACCGCGGTTGAATTGCGGGTCGCGACTTCGTGCGGCTTCGGGGTTGAACCGGTCGACGGTGCGGAGCAGCCCCGCCTCGTCGACTCCGATCTTGGCCGCCAATTCCGCCAGGGTATCAGCGCGGTGGAGGTACTTGGGCACCTCTCCGCCCGGCGTGACGCCGAATATCCCGAACTTCTTCCAGTATTTCTGGTCGAAGATCAGCCACGCCGTGGCATTGGGCATGGTGCCCGTCGTCGGGTCGACCTCGCGCATGATCTGTCCGAACTGGTCATAGGCCAGGGCCTCGTTCGCGAAGCGCAGACCCTGACTGTTCACCATGATGCTGTGCGGCAGCGCACGTTCCCCCAGAAATACACGACTGAGCGGCTGGCCCTCCAACTCCTCACCGGGCAACTGCACCCCGGGCATCCACCATGCGTCCTCCATCCCGGTAAGGTCAGCGCCCACCTCCTTGGCCAACTGCACCGCGATGCCGTCATGACCCTGGGGCGAGACCTGCACGCCGAACGGCGCGTCGAGGTAGGTCGTGCTGACCTCGGCCGAGCTCTCGAATCCGCCACTGGCCAGCAGGACCCCCTTGGTGGCACGCACGGTGTGCTCGACACCGTCAGCCCGCACGACGATCCCCCGCACGCCTGACTCATCCGTGACGAGCCGGACCGCAGGCGCCTCGACGCGGACGTCGACGCCGTTACGCAGGCCACCTTCGAGCAGGGCCCCTACCAATGCCGGTCCGGCGAGCCAGACGTCGTCGATGCCGATGCCGCCCAACAACCAGAACGGAAGCGGGTTCTTGGCCATGCCGGTCGTCAGGGCCGGTCGCACGTACTTCGCGTCCTCTCCCAGACCCTCGGGGGAGTAAGGTCCGGGGAAGAGGGCCCGGCCGACCGACGCGCCCTCGATGTCGGAGCGGTAATCCGGCCAGATCGTCGGGATCCACCCGAAGGAGGTGTTCTTTTCGATGAACCGGGCGACGTGGGGTCCGGTTTCCAGGAACTTCTCCACCAGGTCGTGGTCAAGGATTTGGTCGCGGCCCTGGCCGTAGATGTAGCGCCGGGCCTGGTCCAGGTCGTCCTTCACCTTCAGGTCCTTGGTCGAGAAGCCATGGTTGGGGATCCAGGCGGCTCCCGCAGAGATGCCGGTGGCACCCCCGACGAGTTCCCGGGATTCGACAACGAGAACCCGTGCGCCCTCCTTTGCGGCGGTGAGCGCCGCCGTCAGGCCTGCCCCACCGGAACCGACGATCACTACGTCCACCTCCTCGGGGATGCCCTTTTGGGGCACGGTCCCGATGGAGCCACGGTGCTGAATCGAACTGTCAACCACGATTTCCTCCTTGCATAGTTTCGCAATGTCCTTCTCGCGGGGCCTACCGGTGCGCTGAGGCGCTGCTGTGGAAGTCCAAGAGCGGACAGTCGGCGCAACAGTCAGAACGAGCACCGCCCGGGCCCCACTAAAGTACATGCATATGCATATATCTTAGTCCATTTAGTTGACGTGTCAACTTTTTGCACCGGGCAACGGGGGCAGTTTCGCCGCGCCGCTGATGACTTCGAGGTTCGGCTGGGAGCTGCTCGGTACGCCGGTCGCCCGCTGAGCTTAGGCAACGACCGATTCACACGACGCAGAATTCGTTGGCGCGTTCACCGACGGCGTACCGGCGGCAGGACTATGGCGGACGCCACATTCGTTGTACAGGCATGAGGCGCAGCCCGTGCGTGGACGGGCCGCGTCGCCAACAACCGGCCACGACCGCCCCAGGAGGTGCGCGGTGGAGGAGTTTCCTGACGTTCCCCAAGCTCGGCTTGGGGCCGAGGAGGCCATGGATGCCTATTCCCGGACCGTCATCACGGTTGCCGAGGCGGTTGCGCCGCATGTGGCCGCCGTCGAGCTGATGGGCACCGGCCGCAACGGGCGCGTGCGCATTGGCGCAGGCTCCGCCGTCGTCTTCACCGAAGACGGCTACATGCTCACCAACGCCCACGTGGTCGCCGGCGCCAGCGGCGGGTGGGCGGCCTTCGCCGATGGCACGGGAACGGACTTTGAGATCAGGGGAGCGGACGTTCTCTCCGACCTGGCCGTTATCCGCGGCCTCTCGCACATGCATGCCCCGGCCCAACTCGGGGACGCCGAGGGGTTGCGGGTGGGCCAGCTGGTCATCGCGGTGGGCAATCCGCTGGGCCTGGCCGGATCCGTGACGGCCGGGGTCGTCAGCGGGCTGGGGCGGTCCATGCCCGCCGCCCTCGGCCGTACCCGGCGGGTGATCGAGGACGTCATCCAAACCGACGCCGCGCTGAACCCGGGCAATTCCGGCGGCGCGCTGGCCGATGCCCACGGCCGGGTGGTCGGCATAAATACGGCCGTGGCCGGCGCGGGCCTGGGCTTGGCCGTTCCAATCAACGCCACCACCCGGCGGATCATCGCCGCGTTGATGGCCGACGGGCGTGTCCGGCGCGCCTACCTGGGCCTGGCCAGCTCGCCGGTAACGCTGAACGAGACGATGGCCTTGCGCACCGGGCAGCGGGAGGGGCTGCGCGTCGCGGACGTCATCACCGGCTCGCCGGCGGAGCACGCCGGGCTGAAACCGGGCGACCTGGTGCTCACCGTCGGTCGGCGTCCGGTCTCGAGCGCCGAGAGCCTGCAAAAGCAGTTGTTCGCCGAGGCCATCGGTGTGCCGCTGCCCGTGACGGTGCTTCGAAACGGCGCGATGGTGGATGTCATCGCCGTGCCGGTCGAAATGACGGAATAGGTATAGTCGTCAATCGGGACTTGCGCAACCGCTGGGGCCCCGGGCCGAGCGGATCGGGGATACGGGTGCGCTCCGCGACGGGATGGATGAAGGGCCCGCGCGGACCTTGTCTTTTGATGCACCCGGGTGTTGCATTGTCTGGATAGAGGCCACCACCGTGATCGCAAAACGTTGACAGATTGGACTTAGTCATGCAGCTCGAGAACAAGGTCGCATTCATCACCGGCGGCGGATCGGGGCTCGGCCTCGCCACCGCAAAGACCTTCATCGCCGAAGGCGCGAAGGTCATGATCTTCGACTTCAATCCCCAGTCGCAGGAAGTCGCCGAGGAGATAGGCGCGAAGTTCTTTCAGGGCGATGTCTCAAAGGCCGAGAGCGTTGAGGCCRCCGTCGCGAAGACGGTCGAGGAATTCGGCAGCCTTGACATTGCCGTCGCCTCGGCGGGTGTCGGCGGCGAGGGCGACGTCGTCACCTCCACCGTCGAAAACTGGGAACGCACCAACGGCATCGACTACACCGGCGTGTTCTACACCAACAAGTACGTTATCGAGCAGCTCCTCAAACAGGGCAGGGGCGGCGTCGTTGTCAACCTCGCGTCCATGTTCGGCCTCGTGGCCGTCTCGAACAACATCGCGTACTCGGCCTCGAAGGGCGGCGTCGTGAACATGACCCGCGCCGCCGGGACGATGTACGCGAAGGAGGGCATCCGTGTCAACGCGGTGGCCCCGGGCGTCATCCGCACCCCGCTCATCGACGAGCCGACCCTCGAGCAGTATGCCACCCTGCACCCGGCCGGCCGGGTCGGCGAGGCGCAGGAAGTCGCCGACCTCATCACATTCCTCGCCAGCGACAAGGCGAAGTTCATCACCGGCGCGACCATTCCTATCGACGGTGGTTATACGGCCGTCTAAATTCTCGGGGACGTGGAAGGAGCGAAGGTTACCCGCCTGCTGAATCCTCATCGTTCGCCGTATCCTCTATCCAGTCGATTGCCTCATCCGAAAGCAGGAATCCCTCTGGCACGCTGTCCCCGGCCCAGGAAGCATCCACCTCAGGATGACCCGCCACCGCCGTGATCTGATCCAGAACGCCTGGCGGCACGACGTCTCCGTTGTTGTCCATGAGCCATTGCCGGGTCGCGGGGTCCAGCAATGGCCACCAGTTCTCAATGTCCATGGCCTCATTATCGGYCTCGGCGAGTATTTCGGCGACTAGCAGATTGCGGTTGGTGTCAGGGCGTTACGGGCACCGGCCCGGCGTCGGGAACAGCCAGAAAACGGAGTTTTGCGCCGGGGGCCAGCTGTGCGGCCTGGTCCAGGTCGTCTCCGATGACGACCCCAATGACCGGGTAGCCGCCGGTGACCGGATGATCGGCCAGGAACAGCACGGGCAGCCCGGACGGCGGCACCTGGATGGTCCCGTTCACCGTGCCTTCGCTGGTGAGCTCGCCCGTCCGTGCCCGTTCCAGGGCCTCACCGAGCAGCCGCAGGCCAATGCGGTTGGACGACGGCGACACCGTCCAGACCTGTTCGGCGAAGGAGGCGGCGGATTCCGGGGAGAACCAGTCGGTGCGAGGCCCGGGGACATAGCGAAACGTCGTGATGTCGGGCGGCGGTGGAGGCGGTGTTTCGGGGTTCCCGACCACATTGTGGGGGGAGGGGCGGCCCACCGGCAGCGCGGTTCCCGCCACGACGGGCGAGGATCCCGTTCCGGAGAGCAGGTCCGTCGACCGCGAGGACACGACCAGGGGGAGGTCGAGGCCGCCGCGGAAAGCCACGTAGCTGCGAAACCCCGACGCCGGCCGGCCGAGGGTGAGTCTTTCGCCCGCCATCAGGGCAAAGGGTGATTCCGAGGACTGTTTGCGGTCTTCGCCCGTGGCGGCGCTGATGGTCAGCGGTGCCGGGGCGCCGGTGACGGCGAGGACCTGGTCCTGGCGGGCTTCCAGTTCCAGGCCGCCGAGCACCGTTTCCAACGCCGCGTCTCCCGGGGCATTGCCCACCAGGCGGTTGGCGCGCCGCAGGGCGGCCCGGTCCAGGGCGCCGGAACCAGTCACGCCAATGTCCGCGAAGCCCTCCCGGCCGAGGTCTTGAACGGTTGTCTGCAACCCGGCGGCGCGCACCACGACGCCGGCGGGGGTGGCCGCCGTCGTACGCCTGCGGCGCCGCATGGCCGCCGTCTCCCGAACCGGGCTAAATTGCACCCTGTTGCCGGGGTTGACGAGAGCGGGGGACTGCCGGGTTGGGTCCCATATGGGCGCGGTCGTGCGGCCGATCAATTGCCAACCGCCGGGGGATATCCCGGGATAGACGGCCGAATACCGGCCGGCCATGGCCACGGTTCCGGCCGGAACGCTTGTGCGTGGTGATGGCCGGCGTGGAATGGGTGGATACGCCACTGCGGAGACAAGGTAGGCAAACCCCGGGGCGAAGCCCGCGAAGGCGGCCGTCCAGAGCTGCTGCGAGTGCATGCCCACCAGCCCCTCGGGAGTCAGGCCGGCCATGGCGGCCGCCACGGCAAGGTCCTCGCCGTCGTACACCGTCTCGATGACCACCACTGCGTCGTCGCGCTCCGGGGGCGTGGACAGGTCCGCCTCCCAGACCGTCCGGGCAATGCGGGCGGCCGCCGCGGTCGAAACGGCAGTGATGAGCACCGTCTCCGCGGCCGCCACCACATCCAGCTGCCCTTGGTCGGGCCGTTCGGTCAGGAACGCCTGGAGGCTGAGGACTTCCTCCAGGCCGGGGAGCTCCACCAAAATGGCACGGTCACCAACCGGCCGGATTCCCACTATGTGCCCCCTGGAGGTCACACGAAACCCTGGATCGAAACACCGGCACCAACGAGTGCCGCCTTGACGGCCGCGGCCATCGCCACGGCGCCGGGAGTGTCGCCGTGCAGACAGATGCTTTCCACAGAAACCTTCAGGATGCTGCCGTCGACGGCCTGGATTTCCTGGCGGGTGGCCAAACGAAGGCTTTGGGCGACGACGGCGTCCACGTCCGTCAGTACGGCGCCGGGCCGGGTGCGTGACACCAGGCTGCCGTCCGGGTTGTAGGCGCGGTCGGCGAAGGCTTCGGGGACGGTGCGAAGCCCGGCCTCCCGCGCCAAGCGGTCGATGTCGGAGTTGGGCAGCACCATGAGCGGCAGCGTTGCATCGACGGCCAGGATGGCCTCGACGACGGCGCGTGCCTGCACCGGGTGCCCGGCAATGGTGTTGTAGAGGGCGCCGTGGGGCTTGACGTATTGCACCCTTGCGCCTTCGGCCCCGGCCAGCGCCTGGAGGGCGCCGATCTGGTAGATCACGTCATTGGTCAGTTCCGCCGGTTCCATGTCGATGAAGCGTCGACCGAACCCGGCCAGGTCCCGGTATCCGGGATGCGCCCCGATGACGACCCCGGCACGTTTGGCGGCCGCGACGGTGGCCCGGATGGTGGTGGGGTCGCCGGCGTGGAAGCCACAGGCGACATTGACGCTGGAGGTGGATTCGATGATCCGGGCGTCGTCTCCAAACGTCCAGTTGCCAAACGATTCCCCGACATCGCTGTTGAGATCGATGGTTGCCATGGAGTTCTCCTTCGCGACGTTGCCCGCCGGGTGGTATTCATGGACCATGCGGCACTGATCCATGAATACCACCCGGTGGGCTACTTCGCGAACGGGGCGAGATAACTACTTGTTTAAAGGAAAGTAGTTATAGTACGGTGAGGGAAGTCCATCCGGACGCATCCGCGCCAGCCGAGGAGACCTTCATGGCCACCGACCACTTCCACGAATCCCGCCCAGAACTCGATGAGCAGTTGCAGGCGGCCCGCACCGGCGGAATCGGCGGGGCACGCCTGGCGCGCTCGGCGGACTTGGCCGGGGGGCGCTATGCCGCCGCGATGGCCACCTTCGTCGCGCTGTACCTCTTGGTGGTTGTCTACGTCTACCCGCAGGACATCCTCTGGCTGGACCTCGCCGCCACGGCTGCCTTTGGTGTCGGCGTGGTGGGAACCTGTGTCACGTACGGGCGTTGGCGCAGCGCCTCCGGCCTGGGCTGGAGCAGGCGGTATGCGGTCGGCTTTGCCTTCAGCGCCCTGCTTTTCGGGCTGGGCATGGTGCTGCTGGATCTGACGGAAACCCGCGACGCATGGCTGTGGATTCCGTACGCCATGGCCACGGGGTTGCCGCTGATGGCGGGGGCCTCCGCGGGCCGGTTCGGGGGATCCCGGGGCTGGGGCGGGTGGAGGACACGTTGACCAGGATTGCATGCCAGGGGCAGTCGGCCTCCGACGCGGGGCGCCCCTCGGACGCCGGCGCATCACACCATCCGCGGCTGCGGCTCGATGACTATCTGAGCCTCCCGGTCCGGCTAAGCATCGTCGCGGCCCTCGCCCGGGTGGACGATGCCGAGTTTGCGGCGGTGCGCGAGGCCATCGAGGTCAGCGACCCGGTCTTGAGCAAGCAGGCCGCGATCCTGGAACAGGCCGGGTATCTCAGCGCCAGGAAGGGCTACGTCGGGAAGCGACCCCGCACGTGGCTCAGCCTGACCGATGCGGGGCGCGAGGCCCTTCGCCGGCACCTGGAAGCCCTGCACGCACTCATCGCCGACCTCTAAGCTCCCATCCCAAAATGTGCAGCCGAGGAAGCGATCTTGCGCTTGTCCCGAGTCCGGCGGGGGAGACGCTGAGGCCCGTTGATTAGGTGAGGGCCTTGTGAGAGCCTAGAAGGAACCCCGTCGCCGGGCGACGACGGGCGAGCCGAACGGAGCACGGCATGGGACTCATTCATATCGACCTGTTCACCACACTTGATGGTGTCGCGCAGGCGCCCGGCGGACCGGACGAGGACCCCGACAGCGGGTTCACGTATGGCGGCTGGCAGGCACCCCTCTGGGACGAAGTGGTCGGCGAGCAGGTCAACTCCGGGATGGCGGGGATGGACGCGCTGCTGCTCGGGCGCCGAACCTACGATATCTTCGCCTCGTACTGGCCCTATCAGGAGGAGGGTGTGGACGGAAGCATTGCGCGATTGTTCAACCAGCTCCCGAAATACGTGGCCTCGCGGCAGTCGCCGACTCTTGAGTGGGCCAACTCCACACTGCTTGGTCCGGATTGCGCCGTCGCCGTCCGCGAACTGCGCGACCGACACGCCAACGTCCACGTCATCGGTAGCCTCGATTTCGTGCAGACCCTTTTCGCCGAACGACTCTTCGATCGGCTCACGCTCTGGGTGTACCCGATCCTCCTCGGCACTGGGAAGAAGGTCTTCGAAGATGGGGTGGTTCCGACAAACCTCAGGCTCATCGAGCCGGTCGTCACCTCGCCAAGGGGCGCGGTGATGCAGCGTTACGCCCTCGCCGAAGGCAAGCCCGGCGTGGGCGACATGTCGACTGAAAACCGGGAGAGTTCCTAGGGCGTACCGCCGTGATCCAAGGGGGGTGCCTCGGGTACGATCACCTTATGGGTACTGTCGGCACGTATCTCAGCACGATTGAAGGCCCCGATCGCGCCGCCCTCGAACGGCTTTATGCCATCGCGCTGGAACTCGTGCCCGCGGCGGAAGAAGGCACCAGTTACGCGATGGCCGCCCTCATGTACCGGGGCAAGGGCCTCATCGCCGCCGTCCAGGCAAAGAAGTTCCTGTCGCTCTACCCCTTCAGCGGCGCCGTCGTCGCAGCCAATCTCGACGTGCTGACCAATTTCGAAACAACAACCGGCAGCATCCACTTTTCCGTGGAGCATCAACTACCGGATGCCGCTGTGCGGCGCATCGTCCAGTCCCGGCKAGCCGAGATTGACGCAAGAACCCCTTAGGCAATCGCTGCGGACCAACAAGGATGATCCTGCTCGCCGCGGGCAGGCTGCCTCGGTGGTGAGCAGCCATGAGTGATCCGCGGGCCACAGGATACTCGGCGACTGTGCCCACATGAGGTCACCGACCCAGGGTGCGCGGCCAGGCCAGGGCGTATCCGCGAAGTCGTTCGCCACGAGGCGCGCTCCGATTGAAACCTCGCAGGTGAGCAGCCCGGAACCTGGTTCCTGCTCGTCGGGCGACTCGGAGACGAGGTAAGCAACTCCTGCCGAACGTACAAGGGCGCCCCATCCCTCAACCGTATCGCCAACCGTCCGCGGCGATCGGCCCGATGGAACTGCCATGGTCGCGCCGCACGAGCCGCGCGTACTGCGCCGCGGCGTGCATGGTGGTTTGGAACGATGCCGCAGCATTCCCCCAGGTGGCCTGCTCGGTCTCGAGTACCGCGGCTATGTCCGCGACACCGTCGAAATAGGTCGTCTCATCGATGCACCGCCACGTCTTCAGGTCGCGCGGACGGTCCCGCTCGACGGGGTGGAACACGCGCGCGTATGCCTCGAATCCTTCAGGCACAATGGAGAGGACGCTGCCCAACGGCTCGGCTTCCATGCGGCGAAGCCACTCGCCCCGCGCAGCCTCAGCCACCCAGGCGAATCGTGCTGACATGCGCTCATGCTCCTTTCGTGCAGGACCGCAGCGCGGTGGATGCGTCGGCCGTCGCCTATTGGGCGGGTTCGAGTCGACGACGGTCAGCCAGCGGTGCCGCCGCTAAATGCCACAAGGCGTTCTTGCATCTCCCAATAGGAGGTGGCGGCCGGGACCTGCCTGCCGTCGCGCAAGGCGGTGGCGATGTTCACGGCCGCATCCACGGCCGAGCGGTACGGCAGGGAGCCGGAACTCACCCGCCGGACCCCCAACTTACCCAGCTCGGCAACCGTCAGCGAGGGATGTGCCAACACGTTGACTGGCAGCTCAATCCCGGCGGTAATGCTCCGGATGTCCTCCGGGTCCGCAAGTCCGGGGACAAAGATCCCGTCCGCCCCGGCGTCGGCGTAGGCGCGGGCACGGAGCAGGACGGCGTCCAYGGTGGCCTCTTCGGCAAACCATATGTTGTCCACCCTGGCATTGACGAACACGCCCGGGCTGCGTTCCTTGACGGCGGCAATCTTGGCGGCCGAGACTCCTGGATCCACCAAATGCCCGTCCGTGCTGTCCTCCAGGTTGACCCCGGCCACGCCCGAGGCTGCCATCTGGGCCACAAATTCCGCAACCTCGACCGGGTCCTCGGAGTAGCCGTCCTCGATGTCCGCCGTGACGTGGACGGGCAGGCGGCACAGCTGCGTCGCCAAGGCGGCGGTTGCCGCCTTGCTGGACCGGCCGCCGTCGGGCCGGCCGGCACTTGCGGCAATGCCAAAGCTCGTGGTCCCGACGGCAGGAAAGCCCGCCGCCGCAAATGCCAGGGCGGAACCGACGTCCCAGGCGTTGGGCAGCAGGAGAGGCGTCGCCGTGTAGTGGAGTTCCCGAAAAGTGGCCATTTCATTCCCGTCGCGTGCCAACCGAATGGCTGGATTTGCCCTCAGTCTATAAACACGGCCTGGGGAGCAAGTCATCCCACGACGTGCCCTCTTCCGATGGCTGGGTCCGGCGAACAGGGGTCAGGCCGCCTTAGGCGAGGGCACAAACTAGCCATCGGCGGCCGTCAAGGTGCCCTCCGCACCCATCTGTTCCCACCCCTGTGCCCCGGGCGTAAGCTGGCCCGAAGACGAACAATCGGGAGGTTCCCATGCCCGGCATGAATATCAGGACGATGATTCATCAGGTGGAGAACCTCGCAGGGGTCGGGGGTGAGTCAGATCCTGAACAACTCCCCAACCGTGCTTGATGCGGTCGTGAAGTGGGGGCGCAAGACGACATGGCTGGTCGCCGGACAGCCGCCCGGACCGCCGGCCCAGGTCGGTGGGCTCAAATTTGTGAAAGTTCCGGCCATGTCACCCGCGATTTCATCGGAGAGGACAGTGACCCCATGAATGAAAAGCCGCACTCACCGGAAAACACGCCGCCGCACCCCACCAGCGAGCCGGTCCAATCCAAGCCCAACATCGTGACCCGTGCCAGCATGATGTGGGTTGCGACGTCCGCCGGTCTGCTGGTCCTGGTGCTCCTGATCATCCTTATCCTGCAGAACCAGGAATCCGTCACGCTTCACTACTTGGGACTCAACGGCACCGTATCAATCGGCGTAGGACTATTCATTGGAGCCGTCGGCGGGGGCATCCTCGTCGCCATTGCCGGCACGGTTCGAATCATCCAACTACGCACACGAGCCCGCCGCAACAAACCCAGCCCTTGAGGCCGGTAGCTTGCGTGAAGACCAACCAGCTTGCCAGTCATGGGTGGGGCCCGCCCGCGCGGCGGAACTTCCCACGCGGCCTCGGGTTGAGCCAATGATGCCCGTTGACGGTGGGCGACAACCGGGGTGCTTGCGCAGACCGGATGCTGACATGAAGCTGAGCAGTTGAGGAGGAGTCATGGTGGACCGCATCACCGACATATGGGGGCCTCGCACGCCGTACGCGCGAGGCGGGGATTGGCCCCCCCGGGTGGACCAGGCCTTGGCCGACGGCGTTCGGGAAGAGGACGTGGAGAGGTGGGTTCACTCGGCATGCGTGCTGTGCAGCAACGGCTGCGGGCTGGACATTGCGGTGAAGGACGGGGCCATGGTGGGTGTCCGGGGCCGGGCCGGGGACGCCGTCAACCACGGCCGGCTGGGCCCCAAGGGGCTCTTGGCCAGTTGGCAGGGGATCAGCAACAGTGATCGGCTCACCGTCCCCTTGGTCCGGGAAAATGGCCGCCTCGTGGAATCGGATTGGGCCACTGCAATGGGCCGCATAGTCGATCGAAGCCGGGCATTGCTGAGCGAAAAAGGCCCCCTGAGTCACGCCTTCTATACCAGCGGCCAACTCTTCCTGGAGGAATACTATGCACTGGCGCTGCTGGGCAAAGCCGGCATCGGAACGCCGCACATGGACGGCAACACGCGGTTGTGCACGGCGACGGCCGCGTCCTCCCTCAAGGAAACCTTCGGTTCCGACGGCCAGCCTGGCTGCTATCGCGACATCGATGAGTGCGACGCCTTATTCCTCTATGGGCACAACATGGCCGAGACCCAGACGGTCCTTTGGAGCCGGGTCCTTGACCGGTGCTCCGGTCCCGACCGCCCCCGGATCGTGTGCGTCGATCCCCGCGAGACGCCTGTCGCCCGCGAGGCGGATGTCCATTTGGCCGTCCGTCCCGGTACCAACCTTGCCCTCATGCACGGCCTCATCAGGGAGGTGATCGCCAATGACTGGCTTGACGAGGAATTCATCACCGCCCACACTCTCAAGTTCGGCGACGTTCGCGCGGCCGTCGACGAATGGACACCCGAGGCCGTGGCCACGACCTGCGGCGTTTCTGCCTCCGACGTCCGGCGGGCCGCGGAAATCTTCGGCACCTCCGACCGTCCGCTCTCCACCGTCCTGCAGGGCTTCTATCAATCTTCGCAGGCCACGGCCTCGGCCTGCCAGGTCAACAACCTGCACCTGATGAGGGGCAAGATTGGCCAGCCAGGGGCCGGGATCCTGCAAATGAACGGACAGCCGACGGCCCAAAACAACCGCGAATGCGGTGCTGACGGAGACCTGCCGGGGTTCCGGAACTGGGAGAACGCCCGGCACATCCAACAGCTCGCCAAGCTGTGGGATGTCGACCCTGACGTCATTCCGCACTGGGTCCCGCCCACGCACGCCCTCCAAATTTTTCGGTATGCGGAACAGGGCTCCATCGACTTTCTGTGGATATCAGCCACCAACCCCGCGGTCTCCATGCCGCAGCTGGGCCGCATTCGCGAGATCCTGGCCAAGGAGGAACTGTTCCTCGTGGTGCAGGACTTGTACCTGACCGAGACGGCGCAATACGCGGATGTTGTCCTCCCGGCCGCCGCCTGGGGTGAAAAGTCCGGAACATTCACGAATGTGGACCGGACCGTCCACCTATCCGACCAGGCGGTCCAGCCGCCGGGGCAAGCCCGCAGCGACCTGGACATCTTTTTGGACTACGCCCAGCGGATGAATTTCACCACGCGAAGCGGTGGCCCCCTGCTGCCGTGGCAGGACGCCGAGGAGGTCTTCGCTGCGTGGCGCGAGTGCACCCGCGGACGGCCCGTGGACTACACGGGGATCAGCTATGACAGCCTTCGAGGCGCCAGCGGGATCCAATGGCCGTGCAACGAAGAGCGGCCCCGCGGTACCATGCGGTTGTATGCGGACGGGCAGTTCCCCACAAACCCGGACTACTGCGAAACCTTCGGACATGACCTGCTGACCGGCGCCGCGGTCGGCGAGCAGGCCTACCGGGCCATGGGACCGGCGAGCCGCGCCATCTTCAAGACGGCGCCCTATACTCCGCCGCACGAGGAACCGGACGCGGAATTCCCGCTGCGGTTCACCACGGGGCGCAACGTCTACCAGTTCCACACGCGGACCAAAACCGGCCGGTCGCCCCAACTCAACGACGCCGCCCCGCACGTCTGGGTGGAACTGTCATCCGCCGACGCACAAAGTCTTGGCATCAGCGAGGGCGAGGAGGTGTTGATCCGGTCCCGGCGCGGGCGCCTCGTGGCGCCGGCCAAGATTACCGAGATCCGTCCGGGCACCGTTTTTGCCCCGTTCCACTACGGATATTGGGACTCCGGCGGAGAGCCCGGCGGGAGCCCCACCGCCGCCAACGAATTGACGTTGACCGAGTGGGACCCGGTGTCCAAGCAACCGGTCTTCAAGAATGCCGCAGTAGCCGTGGAACGCGTCGGAATAGCAACGAGGAGGGCTGAACGGTGAAGCTTCCCATCTATCTGGGCCTGCTCCACAAGTCCGAGGGAACACTGGCCACAGCCTACCGTCAGGTGTCCGAAGGCCACGGCGACGAGCCGGACGTGCACTACCTCTGCCAGACTCTCGCCGGCCAGTGCGACAGCCACCAGCGGAAGCTGGCCGCCGTCATCGAACGTTATGGTGAGGTGACGGGGGACGACGAACCCGAGCGCCTCCACGCCGAGGGGCTTGGTGAAACGCGTTCCGGACCCGTGGGCCTGCTCCGGGACTTGCAGGACCTGTACTTGCTTGCGAGCCTGGTCGACATCACCTGGACGGTGGTCAAACAAGCCGGCCAAGGGCTACGTGACGCCGAGCTGTTGGCTGTCGTGGCGCGCTGCGACCAGGAAACCGCCGTACAGCTGGCGTGGCTCAAGACGCGCATGAAGCAAGCCGCCCCGCAGGCCCTGATCGCCGCCGGCGCATAGATCGTGATTGACTGTCGCTCATTGCGCATTAGCCAAAGGGGAACGCACCATGGGGCGTCGCAATAAAGTCGTTTGTGCCTCTGTGAGCCTGATCATTCTTCTGTTAAGTCTCATCGCTTGTACCAATGGCGAGATGCCGGAACCGAAGGTGACCAACAATGAGCGTCCGAGAACGGCGGTCACGAGTGCGGGTGCAGAAGCAGCTGCAACATTCACCCTGCCTGCCTCCCTGAAGGCCCCTGCTGAGGCGGGCCCGGACGAGCAGCTTCTCTTTCAGACGAGTTCCCAGACAGAATCCGCGAGCTATGGTCCCGTGGCCACAGAAGCGAAAGTATGGTCGCTTGGCATCTACTCCGAGCCCGTCCCATAGCCCGTCGCTGGCGCATCGTGTGAGGAAATCAAAAAAAGCCGGGCACGTCGTGCGTATGCTTGGCAGCACGCAATGCGAGGGGTAGGGTCGTCACCGGCGGAGGCCATGCCACGCCGACAAGTGAAAAACACCTGCAGGAGGACGCATGGAAGTTTGGCCCGGAAGCGCCTACCCCTTGGGAGCATCCTTTGACGGTACCGGCACCAACTTTTCCCTGTTCAGCGAGCGCGCGGAGAGGGTGGAACTGTGCCTCCTTGCGGACGACCTGACCGAAACCCGCATCGAGGTCACCGAAGTGGACGGGTATGTTTGGCACTGCTATCTGCCCCAGGTCCAGCCGGGGCAGAAATACGGCTACCGCGTGCATGGATCCTATGAGCCCGAACACGGCCAACGATTCAACGCCAACAAGCTCCTCCTCGACCCGTATGCGAAGTGCATCCAGGGCCAGATTGACTGGGACCCTGCGCTCTTTTCGTACCAATTCGGCGATCCGGACTCCCGCAATGACACCGACTCGGCCGCGCACACGATGCACGGCGTAGTCATCAACCCGTTCTTCGATTGGGACGGTGACCGCCAGCTGCGCATCCCGTACCACGAGACGGTCATCTACGAGGCCCATGTCAAGGGCTTGACCGCGCTGCACCCGGAGGTCCCGGAGGATCAGCGCGGTACGTACGCCGGCGTCGCCCACCCCGCCGTGATCGAGCATTTCAACAAGCTCGGCATCACTGCGGTGGAGCTCATGCCCGTCCACCAGTTCATCAACGACGGCACGCTCGTGGAGAAGGGTCTGAACAATTATTGGGGATACAACACCATTGGCTTTTTCGCCCCCCAAAACACGTACAGCTCCGCCGGGGACTTCGGGCATCAGGTCCAGGAATTCAAGGCCATGGTCCGGGACCTGCACCGGGCAGGCATCGAGGTGATCCTCGATGTGGTGTACAACCACACGGCCGAGGGCAACCACCTGGGCCCCACCTTGTCCTTCAAGGGCATTGACAACGCAGCCTACTACCGCCTGGTCGACGACGACCTGAAGCACTACATGGACTACACCGGAACCGGGAACTCGCTCAACGTTCGGCACCCCCACTCCCTGCAGCTGCTCATGGACTCGCTGCGCTACTGGGTCACGGAAATGCACGTCGACGGGTTCCGGTTCGATCTCGCCTCCACCCTGGCCCGCGAGTTCTACGACGTCGACAAACTCTCCACCTTCTTTGAACTCATCCAGCAGGACCCGATCGTCTCCCAGGTCAAGCTCATTGCCGAGCCGTGGGACGTGGGACCGGGCGGCTACCAGGTGGGCAACTTCCCGCCACAGTGGACGGAATGGAACGGCAAATATCGTGATACCGTCCGTGACTTTTGGCGCGGGGAACCGTCCACCCTCGGTGAGTTCGCCTCTCGACTGACCGGTTCGGCGGACCTCTACGAGAGCTCCAGCCGGCGTCCGGTGGCGTCGATCAACTTCGTCACGGCGCACGACGGCTTCACCCTGCGCGATCTTGTGTCCTATAACGAAAAACACAATGAGGCCAACGGCGAAGACAACAACGACGGCGAGTCGCACAACCGCTCCTGGAACTGCGGCGTGGAAGGCGATTCCGACGACGACGCCGTCCTAACCGTGCGCGCCCGCCAACAGCGCAACTTCATCGCCACACTCCTGCTCTCGCAGGGAGTCCCGATGCTCCTGCACGGCGACGAGCTCGGCCGCACCCAGCAGGGCAATAACAACACCTACTGCCAGGATTCCGAGCTCAGCTGGGTGCAATGGGAGGCAATGGACGAGCCGCTGGTGGAGTTCACCGCGGTTGTCAACAAGATCCGCCGCGATCATCCGACATTTCGCCGCAGCCGCTTCTTCGACGGCCGGCCGGTGCGCCGCGGCGAGGGCGAGAAGCTGCCGGACATCGTCTGGCTCAAACCGGACGGCACCGAAATGCTCCCCGATGATTGGGGCAGCGGGTTCGGCCGGTCCATCGGCGTGTTCTACAACGGGGACGGCATTCGGGAACAAGACGCCCGGGGCCGGCGGATCACCGACGACAGCTTTCTCCTGGGCTTCAATGCCCACGGGGACAGCATGGACTTCCAACTCCCGCCCGAGGAGTATTCACCGTTCTGGGAAATCATGGTGGACACCGCCGACCGCGGGGACTTCGCGCCGCTCAAGGCCGGCTCCGTCGTGAAACTCGCGGCCCAGTCCCTCGTCGTGCTCCGTGCGTATTCGGGCCCCGAAGAGGCCGTGGACTACTCGGCCGCCGCTTCTCTGGCCGCCATGGCCGCCGACGAGGAGGCCTACGACGAAATGGTCAAGGCCCAGACGGGAGCCGCAGCCGCCAGCGCCGCAAAGGCCGCCTCCTCGTGAGGACTCCCGTCTCCACCTACCGACTGCAGATCCGGGCGGATTTCACACTTGCGGACGCCGCCGAAACCGTGCCCTACCTCAAGTCGCTCGGCGTCGACTGGCTCTACCTTTCGCCCATCCTCACGGCCGAACGGGGCTCCGCCCACGGCTACGACGTCACCGACCCCTCCGCCGTCGACCCGGAACGCGGAGGACCCGACGGACTGTTGGCCGTTTCCACGGCCGCGCGCGAGGCAGGGCTTGGAATCCTCGTCGACATCGTCCCCAACCATGTGGGGGTGGCCACCCCGGCCTCGAACCCCTGGTGGTGGTCGCTTTTGCGGATGGGTCGGGCGTCCCCCTATGCCCGGGCGTTTGATGTCGACTGGGACGCCGGCCATGGCCGCGTGCGAATCCCCGTCCTGGGGGCGGACTCGGATGTGGACGCCCTTGAGATCAGGGACGGGGCGCTGTGCTACTACGACCACCGCTTCCCGCTCGCCGAGGGCAGCTATGCCGACGGCGACGATCCGCGCCGGGTCCACGACCGCCAGCACTACGAGCTGATCGGCTGGCGCCGTGCCGACAACGACCTGAACTACCGGCGCTTCTTCGCCGTGAACTCCCTGGCCGGCATCCGGGTGGAAATCCCCGACGTGTTCGACGAGGCCCACGCGGAGATCCTCCGCTGGTTCCGGGCGGGCTTGGTTGACGGCCTGCGGATCGACCATCCCGACGGCCTGGCCCACCCGGCCGACTACCTGCACCGGTTGCGCGCGGCCACTGGTGGCAGCTACCTGCTGATCGAAAAGATTCTCGAGCCGGGGGAGTCCCTCCCGGCGGCCTTCGCTTGCGAGGGAACCACCGGTTACGAGGCCCTCGCGGACGTGGACCGGGTCTTCGTCGACGCCGGCGGCCAGGCGGGGCTGGATGCCCTCGATGCCACGCTGCATGGCGGCGAAGCGCCCGACTATGCGGAGCTGATCCACGAGACCAAGCGGCGGATCACGGACGGCATCTTGCACTCGGAGGTGCTGCGGCTGGCCCGCCTGGTGCCGGCCGGTGCCGCGCTCAGCGTGGACCAGTCCGCCGAGGCGATGGCGGAAATCATGGCCGCCTTCCCGGTGTACCGCACCTACCTGCCGGCGGGCCGGGACGTCCTGCGCGGGGCCTGCGAGCGGGTGGTCCGCCGCCGCCCGGAGCTGGAGACCGCCGTGAACCTGTTGCTCCCGCTCCTGCTGGAGGCCGGGACGGAAGCCGGGGCCGAGCTCGGCCGCCGCTTTCAGCAGACCTCCGGCATGGTCATGGCCAAGGGCGTGGAGGACACCGCGTTCTTCCGCTACACACGCCTGGGCAGCCTCACCGAGGTGGGGGCCGACCCCACCGAATTCGCCATCACGCCGGAGGAATTCCACGCCCGCATGAGTCGCCGGCAGGCCCAAAATCCGCTGTCCATGACGACGCTGAGCACCCACGACACCAAGCGCAGCGAGGACACCCGGGCCCGGATCTCCGTCCTTGCCGAGCTGGCCCCGGAATGGTCACGCGCCCTGAACCGACTGCAGGAACTCGTGCCGCTGCCGGACGGGCCGCTGGCCAACCTCCTGTGGCAGGCCGTCGCCGGGGTGTGGCCGGCGGAGCGGGGGCGGCTGCAGTCCTTCGCCCGGAAGGCCGCCCGGGAGGCCGGCAACTCGACGAACTGGACCGACCCGGACCCGGTCTTCGAGGAGCAACTCGCTGCCGCCGTCGACGCCGCCTTCGACAACGCGGCGGTCCGCGCGGAGCTGGGGTCGCTGCTTGCACTTTTGGAACCCTATGGTGCCGCCAACGCGTTGGCGGCGAAGCTGGTGCAATTGACCATGCCCGGGGTGCCGGATGTCTATCAAGGCACCGAGTTCCATGATCGGTCGCTGACGGACCCGGACAACCGCAGACCGGTCGACTTTGCGGCCCGCCGGCGCACGCTTGCGTCACTGGACGCCGGCGAGCGCCCGGCGTCGTACCGGACGGACGCGGCGAAATTGCTGGTGACCTCCCGGGCGCTGCGGCTGCGCCGTGACCGGCCGGAGTTGTTCGCCGGCTACGCCCCGGTGATGGCCGCCGGCGCGTCGGCCATACACCTGCTCGCGTTTGACCGGGGCGGGGATCGGGGCACGGGCGCCCTGACGCTGGCTACGCGGCTGCCCCGCGGCTTGGAGCAAAAAGGCGGCTGGCTGGACACGAGGATCCTGTTGGGGGCGGAGGTGGCGGATGAGCTGACGGGCCGGAGCTTCGGCCCGGGCGAGGTGCCCGTGGGAGCAATCCTGGGCAGCTATCCCGTTGCCCTGTTGGTGCCCTCCGGATCGGGGGTAAACCACGTTGGCTGAACGGAGGCTGTGATGACTCGGCACGCACAAGCAAGCGAACGCTTCGACGTCTGGGCGCCCAATGCGGGGGCGGTCACGCTTCTGGCCGGAGGGCACCGCTACGCCATGAGCCGCCGCACCGGGGATCCGCCGGGCCATGGGGGATGGTGGACGGCGGCCGGAACCCCAACGCGGGGAGATGCTGACTACGGCTACCTCGTGGACGGCGACGGCACGCCGTTGCCGGATCCCCGGTCCCGGCGCCAGCCCCACGGGGTCCACGCTCTCTCCCGGACGTTCGACCCGGCGGCCCACGCATGGGCGGACGGGCAGTGGCCTGGCCGCGAACTGGCCGGGGCGGTCATCTACGAGCTGCACCTGGGCACGTTCACGCCCGAGGGCACCCTGGACGCCGCGATCGGCAAGTTGGACCACCTGGTGCGGCTCGGCATCGACTTCGTGGAGCTGCTGCCGGTCAACGGCTTCAACGGCACCCACAACTGGGGATACGACGGCGTCCTCTGGTACACCGTGCACGAGGGCTACGGGGGGCCCGCCGCCTACCAACGGTTCGTCGATGCCGCCCACGGTGCCGGGATCGGCGTCATCCAGGATGTCGTCTACAACCATTTGGGCCCCAGCGGCAACTATCTGCCCCGTTTCGGGCCGTACCTCAAATCGGGGGAGGGCAGCACGTGGGGCGACGCCATCAACCTGGATGGCGCCGGCTCGGACACCGTTCGCGCCTACATACTGCAGAACRCCGCCATGTGGCTGCGCGACTACCATGTGGACGGGCTGCGGCTCGACGCCGTTCATGCGTTCAAGGATGAGCGGGCCGTGCACCTGCTCGAGGAATTCGGCGCCCTGGCCGCCACCCTATCCGCCGAAACCGGCCGTGTGGTCACCCTGATCGCGGAATCGGATCTGAACAATCCGCGGCTGCTCTACCCGCGGGAAGCGAACGGCTATGGTCTCGCGGGGCAATGGAGCGACGACTTCCACCACGCCGTGCACGCCAACGTCAGCGGTGAGGCCACCGGCTACTATAAGGACTTCACGTCCATCGCGGCCCTGGCCAAGGTGCTTGAATGCGGCTTCCTGCATGACGGAAGCTACTCCAGTTTCCGTGGACGACATCACGGCCGCCCCATCAACCCGGCCCTGGTGCACCCGGCCGCGCTGGTTGTGTGCAGCCAGAACCATGACCAGATCGGCAACCGTGCCCGCGGCGACAGGTTGTCGCAGTCGCTCGGCTACGGGCAACTGGCCGTTGCCGCCGTCGCCACCCTGACCTCCCCTTTCACACCCATGCTGTTCATGGGGGAGGAATACGGTGCAAGCACGCCGTGGCAGTTCTTTACCTCCCACCCCGAACCGGAACTTGGCAACGCCACCGCCGCGGGCCGTCTCAAGGAGTTCGAGCGGATGGGCTGGGATCCCGCCCTCGTCCCCGATCCGCAGGACCCGCAGACCTTCAACCGGTCCAAGCTCGACTGGTCCGAGGCCGCCGTCGGCGACCATGCGCGGCTCCTGGAGCTGTACCGGCGACTGATCCGCCTGCGCCGGGCAACCCCGGAGCTGCGAGAGCCCGGCTTTGGCGACTCCACGGTCCAGTTCAGCGAAGATGGCCAATGGCTGGTTCTCCGCCGCGGCGCCGTGGAGGTCGCGCTCAACTTCTCCGCCGCCGCCCGTATGGTCCCCGTCCGCGGAGCCACCCTCCTCCTTGCCACCGACGGCGGTGTCCGGCTCGTGCCGGACGACGCAGCCGGCGGACTCTTTCTGCCGGGGTACAGCGCGGCCGTCCTGGCGGCGTAGCCTACGGCAAAGGGACGGGTGGCCGAATACCCTCGATGAGCAGCTGGAGGGCGCGCCGGCCCATCTCGGTCTTCCCTGTTGCGCCAACGGGCAAGACCGCGTGGGCCATGGCTGTCATGAGGCGCAGGTCCGTGTGGCGGAAGTCGGGGCGCACCACCTTTGCGGCCTTGGCACGCCTGACGAGCACTTCCAGTTGAGAGGTCACTGTGACTTCCATGGCATCAAGTGCGCGGATGAGTTCCTCGTGCGTGGAGCTGCGGGCCCAGCCGGCCCCTCCTATATAGCCGCCCAGGACAAGTTCGCGCATCCCGCGGTCCGACATGAGCTGGTCCGTGGAGCTCCGCAGAAAATACTCGATGCCTTCCCAGGGATTGTCGAAGCTGTTGGCGGTCAGGGCGAACCGCTCGCCGTCCGCCATATGCTCACGGTAAACGTCAAGGATCAGAATGTCCTTATCGCGGTATCGGCGGTAAAGGGTTGCCACGCCCATGCCCGCGGCCTTCGCGATCTCGGCAAGCGGCACGCCCAGCCCGGCTTTCGAAAAGAGATCGTGGGCCGTTCGGCGCAAGTGCTCTTCGCGCGTGCTTCGGGGTTCCCTGGCGGGAATAACTGTCCCGGAGGCGTCGCCGGAGGCGGCCTTCGGAGCCGGCCGACGCGGTGCCTGGGTGTCGACGGGCGAGGGCGGTGTCATTCGTAGTGTGCTTTCCGTAGCTTGTTGTCTACCTCATTGTAGCGTGCAGCAACCCGTTGCGGAACAGTTGTTCCGCGATGGGATAGACTAGCGGAACAGCTATTCCGCCGGAATGGATTCACTGTTCGCAAGAGGCAAGGTTTATGAATACTGCTACAACAACGCAAGAAGCACCAGCTCCCCATCAGGAGGTGGCCGCCCCTGGGCGGACAGTCCTTCGCTGGTGGTCCATGCTCGCCATCGGCCTGTCCCAGCTGATGGTGGTCCTTGATGCCACCATCATGAACGTGGCGCTGCCCAGTGCCCAAATGGACCTCAACTTTTCGGACTCACTCCGGCCCTGGGTGATCACCGCCTACGCGCTGTCATTTGGCGGACTGCTGCTCCTGGGCGGTCGGATTGCCGATCTGCTGGGCCGCAAGCAGGTCTTCCTTGTCGGACTTGCGGGCTTCGCCGTGGCCTCGGCCCTCGGAGGCGCGGCCCCCACGATTGCGGTGCTGCTGGCCGCCCGTGTGCTCCAGGGGATTTTCGCGGCGCTCCTGGCCCCCGCCGCACTGTCGCTGCTCACCACCACCTTCACGGATCCGCGGGAACGTGGAAGGGCCTTTGGGATCTACGGGGCACTTGCCGGCGCCGGTGGCGCCGTGGGGCTCCTGCTCGGGGGAGTCCTCACCGAGTTCCTGACCTGGCGCTGGACGCTCTACGTGAATATTGTCTTTGCCGCCGTCGCCTTCGTGGTGGGTTGGATTGCGATCGCCAGGACAAGGCGCGAGCGGGGGACCAGGCTCGATGTTGCGGGCGCGGTCTTCGCGACACTCGGGTTCTTCGCTCTCGTCTCCGGCTTCGCAAACGCTGAGGAGCATGGTTTTGATGGCATTCGCACGTGGGGCCTGTTGGCCGTTGGCGTCGTCCTCCTCGTGATTTTCGTCCTCAGTCAACGCAGGGGACAGGCACCCCTGCTCTCGCTGCCGATCATTCTCCATCGAGATCGCGGGGCGTCGCTGTTGGCCATCTTTGTTGCCGGCGCCGTGATCTTCGGTGTGAACCTGTACCTTGTGTACTTCCTGCAGATCGTTCTGGGATTCACGCCGCTGCAGACCGGCCTGGCTGTGCTGCCGCTCTGCCTGGGCATCATGATCTCCGCGATGGTTTCGACGTCGGTTCTCCTGCCGAAACTTGGGGCCAAAGTGCTGGTGCCGGCGGGCATGATATTTTCCGCTGTCGGCTCGGCGTTGCTTATGTTCGCCCCTGTTGCCAGTGGTTATGTCCTGCAGGTGGCGGTTCCGATGTTTGTTGTCGCCGTCGGCCTCGGCGCCGTCATCTCAACGGCACTGAGCACGGGGACGCTTGGCGTTGACCAGCACGACGCCGGGGCGGCGTCGGCCGCCGTCAATGCCTCACAGCAACTCGGCGGCTCCATTGGACTCGCGGTGCTGAACACCTTGGTCGCGGGGGTAACAGTGTCCTCGCTCAATGCCGGCGACGCCAATCTGGACGCCCTCGTGGAAGGTTACTCGAGCGCGTACCTGGCCTGCGCGGTGGTCCTGGTGGCCGGTGCGGTGGCGACGGCCCTCCTCTACCGCCGCCGCAAACAGGGGGCCGCTTCCCCCGGCACTCCGGCCATGCACAGGTAGGTAGCCGTTCCAGCCGGCCCTGGCCTCTGGCCAGGCCGGCTGGACCGGAGGCTGGCTGTTACTCGATGGACGGCCGCCGGCGTTGCCGCTTCGTTTCCGACCGCTGGAGCTTGGCGGCAAGGCGGCGCCGGTCCGAGCCCCGGGTGGGCCGGGTCGGGCGGCGTTGCGCCGCGGCGGGAGCAAGACCGGCGGCGAGGAGCTTGGCGAGCTTGCCCAAGGCGATCTCGCGATTGCGCAGCTGGGAGCGCCGCTCGGCGGCGATCACGGTGACCACGCCGGTGATGAGCCGACGGCCAAGACGGGCGGTCAACATCATCCGCTGTCCCTCCGTAAGCACGGCTGAATCGGCAACGCTCCACGAGAGCTCGACGCGACTATCTGAGGTGTTCACGTGCTGGCCGCCGGGCCCGGACGAACGCGAGAATCTCCAGCCCAGTTCCGATGCAGGGATGGTGAGTTCCTCCGACACCTCCAGATCCATGCACTAAGTGTTGCACCCTGTGTCAAACATGCGTTGCGGCGAATTCGCCGTAACAAACCTAGAGGTGTTGATCGACGATGACCGGGTTGCCGTCCGGATCCACGACGATAAAGCTGGCCGGCCCCGTTGTGTCTTCGTCGGCCTCGGTCGCGAAAGCCAGCCCCTCGGCCTTAAGTTCTCGCTGGAGCTCGCGAACGTCGGTATAGGTGTCAAGTGCCTGTGCGTCCTGATTCCAGCCGGGGTTGAAGGTCAGTGCGTTCTTTTCGAACATTCCCTGGAAGAGGCCGATGACGGCCTCACCGTTCTTGAGAATCAGCCAGTTCTGCGCGAGGTCACCGCCGTGCCTGGCAAATCCCAGCTTTTCGTAGAATGCGGCCGAAGCCGCGATGTCCTTGACGGCGAGGCTGACCGAGAAAGCGCCGAGTTCCATGTTGGCTCCGCTTCGAGAGATGAATGATGCCGATAGTGGGCGCAGCCGAGCCGGATCCGGTGCGCGTATCCACCACCGTACCGCCTCCGGGGCTGATTCGAGCTGGAATTCCCGGACACCCTTCACTGACCTGCCGCCTGTGGCCTACCGTCTATCTGGCGGCATTCATCGCCGCGATGAGGGCGGCGGTGGTATCCGCTTCCCTGACCACGTGCCCGTAAAAGCTGTCACAATTCGTGCAGGTGTAGTCGATGTCCCACATGCCCTCACCACGGCGTCGATACCAGCGTGCCTTTTCGATCAGGATGAATTCATCACTCCCGCAGGTCTCGCACCAGATGGGGCTGGCCATTGCGATTCGCTTATCCATTGGGGATCACCCCTCCCTGAACTACAGCCGGAACCGGATCAAGAATTCGTGGCACTATTTTAGGTGTGCGCGGCCGCTGCGTGCCACCGGCCGGCATTGACTATTGGCTTTCGGGGCCGAAGATGAACGCCTTGGCGTGGTCCACGGCTTTCTTAAAGGCGTCGTTGCGCAATGTGATGTTTTCCCCGTGCCGGGCTTCGAGGTAGTCGGTGACGCCGGGACGCAGGAGCCAGATATCACCTGCCGGGGGGAGGTAGAAGACGGCGAAGGAGCGGTGCTGGTCGTCGTCGCTCCACATGGGGACAACGGCCAAGGCGGCTCCCGTGTCGACGTTGATCCATTGGGCCCGGGGCATGGGTTGTTCGTGGACTTCCGGATCCAGGAACGGTGCGGTGCCCTTGCCCCACCGCCGCTCAAAGCGTTCGTGGAACTGGGGCAGGAGCAGAGAGTCGTATCGACGCCAGGCACTCATCTAGTTTCGCCTCCCGGGTGGGGGTTCCCACTGCAGTGGGCCGACGATCAGGGGCTGTCCCCGCAGCGGCGCGGGCCCGGCGGACCCCTGCCGGGTGGGCCGCTGCAGGATGGGGGCGGTGCCGCGCGGGCGGCGCCCCCGGTCGTATTGGATTCTTCTGGCCGGGTCGCCGAGGACGCTGTAGGCGTCCATGACTTCCTGAAGCCGCGCAGCCGCATCGGCTGCCGCCGCGGCCGTGTCCGCTTCCGCTCGGGTGTCGGGGTGGTGGCGGCGCAGGAGAGATCTGTAAGCGCGCGACACCTCATCAGCCGTGGCGTCCGGGTTGATTTTCAAGATCGCATAAAAGTCCGGCGCGTCCGTCACGTCGTCCTCCTCCGTCGCGGCCGGCAGTGCCGGGCCTGGCGCGGCAACTGTGCCTGCTGGGGATGTGGCGGTCCCCSGCGCGCTGGCCGGGGACCGCCACAAAGAACTCCCTGTCCGTTCGCGTCAGGCGTTGATGGACTGCCGGTTCTCGGTCTTGCCGGTGATCGTGATCTTGCGCGGCTTGGCCTTTTCGGCCACCGGGATGCGCAGCTTCAGCACGCCGGACTCGTAGCTGGCCTCGATGTGCCCGGTGTCGACGTTGTCGCCGAGGACCAGCTGTCGGCTAAATACGCCGCGGGGCCGTTCCGCCGCGAGCATCTCCACGTCGCCGTCGAGCTCGCCACGCTCGGCCCGGACCGTAACGACGTTGCGTTCAACGTCCAGATCGATCGAGTCGGGGCTGATGCCGGGCAGGTCAAATTCGACGTGGAAGACGTCCCCGTCACGCCACGCATCCATGGCCATGGCTGCCGGGCGGGCCGGAGTCCCCAGAACCTGCTGGGCGAGTCTGTCGAGTTCGCGGAACGGGTCTGTACGCATCAACATGGCTTTCTCACTCCTTCACAGTTTCAGTTGCTGCCATCCCCGCCATAATCTGTCTCAGCGGGTATAGATTTTTTATAACACGCTTGCCATACTGGTGCAAGGGAAATTTTTCGCGGCATCACGTTCGCAACATCAAGGAGGGAATGGCTCGTGGCGGCCCAAGATCCACTGGCGCGGGGCATCTACGCGATCTCCGTCGCGGCCGAGCTCGTGGGGATGGGCCAGCAAAATCTTCGCCTCTATGAACGCAGGGGCCTCCTGGAGCCCGGGCGCACCGGAGGCGGCACGCGCCAGTACAGCGAAAACGACCTCACGACCCTGCGGCGGATCGCCGATCTTCTGGCGGACGGGCTCAACCTGGTGGGCATCCGCCTGGTGCTGGAGTTGGAGGCGGAAAACAAGGCGCTGCAGCAAAAGCTTGCACGCCGGCCGCGGGCCGCCGGGCGCTAGGGCTCAGGCGACGACGGAGGACCTGCTCAGGGAGTGCCACGTGCGGTTGTGATACACCAGTGGCCGCGACGCCTGTGCGTTCCGGGCGGCTTCGGAGGGCAGATTGACCTGGAGCACCTGAACGGCCACCACGGTGGAATCGCCGGCCTCCATCTGGTTCACGATCCGCCCGCGCATCCAGGCGTTGGCCGAGGGGAGGTAGGGTTCGCCCGTGATGAGGCGAGACCAGATGGAGGGGTCGGCGAATCGGTCGATCCCGCTGGTGCAAAAGTTCTTGGCCAGCTCGAGCTGATCGGCGCCGAGCAGGTGAACGACGACGGTCTCCGCCCTTTTTAGCGTCGGCGCCGACGATGACGCCGATGACAGCGAGAACACGAGCAGCGGAGGATTTGCGGAGACGGAGAACACTGACGTGGCGGTCAGGCCAACCGGGCCCGCACCGGCGTCGGCGGTGATGACCGACACTCCGGCCGGGTGATTGCGGAACGCGGACTTGAAATCCTCGGCGCCGACCATGTCGGCAAAGCCATGGTGCGTTGCCGGCGCCGGGCCGGCCGTGGCAACGGCAGTTGACTGCGGCATGAATGCTCCTAGGGTGCGACTATGGCCAAGACGTCTCGAAACTATCATTGCGCCGCATATGTGAACGAGTTTCCGTTACGAACTGTGGCATGACGGGCGGTTTGTTCTGCAAAGTGACCTTTTGTGACCAGCAAGTTTGGCGAATCGGGCTCCATGGGTTCTAGTGGAGAGTGACCATCCCGGGCGGCCGAGAGACCTGGATCAGTGAAGCCGCGGCAACCGCCCTGCATTCCCAGGCCGTGGCCACCGGGAGCAGGACGTTGCTACCGCCAGGACCGATGGAGTGTTTTCATGAGTTCAACCAAGCAGTCGGGCAGTTCCCTTGCCCCGGCCCCGCCGTCTCTTCGGGACCCTGCGGAGGCCCGGGCGGCCTTCTGGGCGGAACAGGCCCTCCGGCTGGACTGGGACCAGCTGTGGCATACCGCACACTCCTTCGAGCCCGCGTATGACGGAAGCGGCGCGGAGCTGCGCGTCCCCACCATCGAGTGGTTTGCCGGGGGCAAACTCAACGCCGCCGTCAATTGCGTGGATCGGCACGTCACCGCCGGCAAGGGCCAGAAGGTTGCGCTGTACTTTGAGGGCGAGCCGGGGGACCGGCGCGCCATCACCTATGCCGAGCTCCAGCGGGAAGTCAACCAGGCCGCGAACGCGCTTGAAGCGCTCGGAGTGGGCAAGGGCGAYCGGGTGGTCATCTACCTTCCCGTCATTCCCGAAACGGTCATCATCACCTTGGCCGTGGCGCGAATCGGGGCCATCCACTCGCTGGTCTTTGGCGGTTTCTCCGCCGAAGCGCTCAAGTTCCGGGTTGAGGACACCGGGGCCAAGCTGCTGGTCACCACCGACGGCCAGTATCGCCGCGGCGCGGCGGTGCCGGTGAAGGCCAACGCCGACGCCGCCGTCGCCGGGGACAACTCCATTGAGCATGTGCTGGTGGTCCGGCGCACCGGGTCCCCGGTGGAATGGACCGATGGCCGGGACATTTGGTGGCACGACGCCGTCGGCAGCGCCGGCCCGGACCACAGCGCCGAGTACTTCGACGCCGAGACGCCGTTGTTCATCATGTACACCTCCGGGACCACCGGCCAGCCCAAGGGGCTGGTGCATACCACCGGCGGCTATCTGACCCAGGCGTCCCATAGCTACGAATACCTCTTCAGCAATCCGGATCCGGCGTTGCGGGAGAAGGACGTTCACTGGTGCACCGCGGACCTGGCCTGGGTCACGGCACACACGTACGAAATTTACGGCCCGCTGTCCAATGGCGCCACCCAGGTCATTTACGAAGGCACACCCAACACCCCTCATCCCGGCCGCCATTTTGAGATCATTGAGCGCTACGGGGTCACCAGCTACTACACGGCCCCCACGCTTGTCCGCTCGCTGAAGGGCTGGTTCCCCGACGGCGTCCCGGCCCATCACGACCTCTCCTCCATCAGAATGCTCGGCACCGTCGGGGAGGCCATCAATCCGCAGGCCTGGCTCTGGCTGCGGGAGCAGCTGGGCGCCGGGACGGCCCCCGTGGTGGACACCTGGTGGCAGTCCGAAACCGGGGCCACCGTCTTGTCCCCGCGGCAAACCGATGCCGCGTTCAAACCCGGGTGCGCGTCGCGTGCGTTGCCGGGGGTGAGTGTGCGGATCGTCGACGACGGCGGCGCCGACGTGCCGCCCGGCGTGCCGGGTTTCATTGTGGTTGACGGGACCGGGCCGGCCATGGCGCGCACCGTCTGGGGCAACCCGCAGCGCTACCTGGACTCGTACTGGCGCAAATACGCCCGGCAAGGCTACTTTCTGGCCGGCGACGGTGCCCGCTACGACGAGGACGGGAACATTTGGATCCTGGGCCGCGTCGATGACGTCATCAACATCTCCGGTCACCGGCTCTCCACCATCGAGATCGAGTCGGCCCTGGTTTCCCATCCGCTGGTGATCGAAGCGGGCGTCACCCCGGTGGCCGACCCGCTGACGGGGCACGCCGTCGTGGCCTTCGTGGTCCTGCGAAATCCAGGCGCCGACATCAGCGAGGAGTTGCGGGCGCATGTGGCCCGCA
This sequence comes from Specibacter sp. RAF43, assembly GCF_052114065.1. Classification (NCBI taxonomy): domain Bacteria; kingdom Bacillati; phylum Actinomycetota; class Actinomycetes; order Micrococcales; family Micrococcaceae; genus Specibacter; species Specibacter sp. RAF43. The sequence goes on from NZ_JBFREA010000020.1 coordinate 37,823, forward strand.
AGATTGGCCCCATTGCCAAGCCGGCCGCCGTCGTCGCCGTACCGGACGTCCCCAAGACACGCTCCGGGAAGATCATGCGCCGACTCCTCACCCAGCTGTACGAGGGGACCCCGCTGGGGGACACCACGTCGCTGCAAAACGAAGATTCCATAGCCGGCATTGCCGCTGCCATCTCCACGCACAAATCGAAGGAACGCCCATGAGCACCCCACCACAGAACCACGCAGACCTCGCCACCCCGCTCAAATTCGCTTACTGGGTGCCCAATGTTTCCGGCGGCCTGGTGGTCAGCACCATCGAACAGCGCACGGACTGGAGCTTTGACTACAACAAGAAGCTGGCGCGCATCGCGGAGAACAGCGGCTTCGAATACGCCCTGACCCAGACCCGCTACGCCGCCTCGTACGGCGCGGACAAGCAGCATGAGGCAACCAGCTTTTCTTTGGCGCTGCTCGGAGCCACCGAAAAGTTGAAGGTCATCGCGGCCGTTCACCCGGGCATGTGGCATCCGGGCGTGCTGGCCAAATTCATGATCACCGCGGACCACCTCTCCAACGGCCGCGCCGCGGTGAACATCGTCTCCGGGTGGCTCAAGGACGAGTTTGTGAACTTCGGGCTGCCGTGGCTCGAGCATGACGAACGGTACGTCCGCACCGAGGAGTTCATCCGGATTCTGCGCGGCCTGTGGACGGAGAAGGAATTCTCCCAGGCAGGGAAGTACTACAACATCAACGGCTTCACCCTGCAGCCCGGCCCCGTGGACGTTCCCGGCCGGGCGCACCCGGAAATCTTCTTCGGCGGCAACTCCACCGCCGCGCAGGCCACCGCGGGCAGGGTCGCGGACTGGTACTTCTCCAACGGCAAGGACCTTGAGGGCTTCAGCGAGAACATCAACGGCGTCCTCGCCGCAGCGGCGCCCGTTGGCCGCAAACCGCGGTTCGGCCTCAACGGATTCGTCATTGCCCGGGACAGCGAGAAGGAGGCCCGCGAGACCCTGCGTGAGATCGTGGCCAAGGCGCACAAGCCCGCCGTGCAGGGCTTCAGGGACGCGGTGCAGGAGGCCGGTGCCTCCACCAAGGACGGGAAGGGCATGTGGGCGGATTCCTCCTTTGAGGACCTGATCCAGTACAACGACGGCTTCAAGACGCAGCTGATCGGCACCCCGGAGCAAATTGCCACGCGCATCGTGGAGTACAAGAAGCGCGGCGTGAACTTGTTCCTCACCTGCTACCTCCACTTCCAGGAGGAGGTCGCGGCCTTCGGCCGGGACATCCTGCCCATTGTCCGCGAGCTCGAGGCCGAGGCCGCACGCAAGGCCGACGTCGAATTGGTGGTGGCATAGTGGCGGAGCACTCCTTCGGATTCCGTACCCGCGCCCTGCACGCCGGGGGAACCCCCGACGCCGAACACGGTGCGCGGGCCGTGCCGATCTACCAGACGTCCTCCTTTGTCTTCAAGGACACGGAGGACGCCGCCAGCCTCTTTGCGCTGCAAAAGTACGGCAACATCTACTCGCGGATCGGCAACCCCACGGTGGCCGCGTTTGAGGAACGCCTCGCGTCGCTGGAGGGCGGCATCGGGGCCGTGGCGACCGCGTCGGGCATGTCCGCGGAATTCATCACCTTCGCCGCGCTGGCGGGCGCCGGGGATCACCTGGTGGCCTCCTCCCAGCTTTACGGCGGCACGGTGACCCAGCTCGACGTCACGCTGCGCCGCTTTGGGGTGGATACGACGTTTGTGGCGGGAACCGATCCGGCGGACTACGCCGCGGCCATCCGACCCAACACCAAGGCCCTCTATGCGGAGATCGTCGCCAACCCGTCGGGGGAAATCGCCGACATTGCGGCGTTGGCCGCGGTGGCGCACGACGCCGGCATCCCGCTGGTCGTGGACGCCACCTTGTCCACGCCGTACCTGGTGCGTCCCATCGAACACGGCGCGGACATCGTCATCCACTCCGCCACCAAGTTCCTGGGCGGCCACGGCACCACCCTGGGCGGCGTCATCGTGGAGGCCGGCACGTTCAACTGGGGCAACGGAAACTTCCCCACCATGACCGAACCGGTGGCCTCCTACGGGAACGTCTCCTGGTGGGAGAACTTCGGCGAATACGGCTTCCTGACCAAGCTGCGCTGCGAACAGTTGCGCGACATCGGGCCCGCGCTGAGCCCGCTGGCCGCCTTCCAGCTGCTGCAGGGCGTGGAGACCTTGCCGCAACGCATGGACGAACATCTCCGCAACGCCGCCGCCGTGGCGCAATGGCTGGAGCAGGATGATCGCGTCAGCTACGTGAACTATGCGGGGCTGCCCTCGCACGTGCACCATGAGCGGGCACAACGATACTTTCCCCGGGGGCCCGGATCCGTGTTCTCCTTCGGAGTCCGCGGAGGCCGCGCGGCGGGCCAGAAATTCATCGAATCGCTGCAGCTCGCCAGCCACCTGGCAAACATTGGCGATACGCGCACACTCGTCCTCCACCCGGGATCGACCACGCACCGCCAGCTCAGCGCGGAACAGCTGGACTCGGCCGGCGTCGCCGAGGACCTGGTCCGGATTTCCGTGGGGCTGGAGGACCTGGCAGACATCCTGTGGGATCTGGACCAGGCGCTTGAGGCCTCCCAAGGGTCCGCCACCGAACCAGTTGAGAGCCAGGAGGCCGCTTCATGCGTGCTGTAACACCCGTCGTTGTCCCGTCGCCGGAAGCCAAGGCCTGGCAGGGGCCCTCGGCCGTGGATCGATTGGCCGTGCTGCAAGGCGCCCGGTCGATCGCCATCGTGGGGGCCTCGGACAAACCGTCGCGGGCGTCCTACTTCGTCGCCACCTACCTCACCACGTCCACCAACTACCGGGTTTACTTTGTCAACCCCGTGGTCAAGGAAATCCTGGGCCGGCGCACGTACGCGTCGCTGGCGGAGATACCGGAGCCGGTGGATATTGTGGACGTCTTCCGGAAGCACGACGACCTCCCCGGGGTGCTGGAGGAGGCCGTGGGGATCGGGGCCAAGACGCTGTGGCTTCAGTTGGGGTCCTGGCATGAGGACGTGGCCCGGGCCGGGGAAGCCGCGGGACTGACCGTCGTGATGGACCGCTGCGTGAAGATCGAGCACGCCCGCTTCCACGGCGGCCTGCACCTGGCCGGGTTCAACACCGGCGTCATCTCCTCCAAGCGGCAGCTGCTCGGCTAACGCGCCTGGCCGCCCACGCGCCCGGGACCCTCCGGGCGCGTGGGGCGCCCCTTATGAAACGCCTGCCGCCGCCAATTCGGCCGCAAGCGCATCAGGGCACGCAAGCAATGTGGGGTGGCGGTCGGCCCAGGGCAGCACGGCCTCGACGGCCGCTCCGACCCGGAACACGGTGGCGTCATCGAATGGGTGGCCCACGATTTGCACCCCAGTCGGGATGCCGCAGTCTGCCATGCCGGAGGGTACGGCCAGGACGGGGCAGCGATTGGCGATGTTAAACGGGGCCGTCATGTGCCCCTGCCAGTAATGCTCCATCCTTTGGCCATTAGAGTCGATCCCGTCCAGGTACATGCCATCCGCCTCGAGTGCGGGCACGGCCGAGGCCGGGCAGAGCAGAGCGTCGAAGCCTGCCATGGCCGCGGCCAGCTGCGCCTGGAGCAGGGTTTCTGCCCGCACGCCGTCCAGAAACCGGTTCTGTCCCGCGGCGCGCCGGGCATCGGCCATGAAGCGGCGGGTGTAGGGGGCCAGCAGATCCTCTGATCCCGCGGTTTCGTCCTCCATGGCGGGTCCCAACAGGTAGCCGAAGTGCGTGAACATCGTCCGGCTGATGTCTTCGACCGTCCAGGGGAGCTCGATCTCCTCGACCGCTGCCCCGGCTTCGCGCAGAGCCGCGGCGACGCTGCGAGTGTTGGCCTCGACGTCGGGCGCCACTGAATAGTTCCCCAGCCGCATGCATAAGGCGATCCGCAGTCCCACGACAGATCCGGGGCCAGGAATCAGCGCCGGGGCGCCGGGTAGCGTGGTGTGATCGCCGGGATGCAGGCCCGCCATGACATTCGCAAGCAGCGCGGCGTCCGCCACGGTCCGGGACATGGGCCCGTCGCCACGGTAGTGGTCCGCGGACAGGGGAGGCAGGCCGGGGATCCGGCCATAGGGGGCCTTGAATCCGACGTTGCCCGTGAAGGATGCCGGCAGCCGGGTCGAGCCGGCAATGTCCGAGGCCGTGGCCAAGGTGGTGATTCCGGCGGCCAGTGCGGCCCCCGCCCCGCCGGAGGATCCGCCGGGGGAGTACTGCCGGTTCCAGGGATTTCGCGTGACCCCCCACAGCGTGCTGTGGGTTACGGTGGCGCAGCTGAATTCGGGGGTGGTGGTGCGGGCATGGATGATGCCGCCACCTAGCAGGATTCGTTCGACCACGGGGTGGTTCTCCGGGGCGCGCTCATTCTTCCGGGCGACCAGGCCCTGGGACAGTGTGCGCCCCTTGAGCCCGTGCTTTTCCTTCGTCGCGATGGGAAGCCCCAAGAGTGGAGGAAGGTCGCCGCCGCGCGCGTATCGGGCGGCGGCTTCCCGTGCGGCCGGCAAGGCTTCATCGAATAGGGTCTCCGTGAACGCGTTGATGCCGCCGTTCACTGTCTCGGTCCGCTCGATCACGGCCTCCATGAGTTCCACCGGGGACAGCTCGCGCCTGCGAAACATCCCCAGGGCCGTCGTGGCGTCCAGGTAGTGCAGCTCGCTCATGAGGCACCACCGATGGCGCTGCCTCCCGCCGCCGCCAGTGCCTCCACGGCCGGCTCCCCGGCGGTGATGACAGTTGCGGTCCCCGTCATCGGTGTCAGTGCCCCAACCACCAGCTCGCGGGCCACAGCGGTGAGCATTTCCAGTCCGCTCACCATGTCGGCCTCCGTGCTAAATTCGCGCTCGCAATGCGAGATGCCGTCCACGCTGGGGATGAACAGCATGATGGAGGGCACCATCGTGTTCATGGCCACGGAGTCGTGTCCGGCCATCGTCTGGATGCGCCGGGATGAGAGGCCAATGCTGTCCGCCACCCGGGCAGCGAGATCGATTCCGGCCTCCGGGAAACGGCGGATCGGACGGATGTCGAAGTCCGTGACATTGACGAGGATGTCGTGTGTGCGGGCGAGGGCATCGATGTTGCGCAGGAGCGTTTCCCGAGCGGCCTTGACTATCTCGGGGTCCGCGGAGCGCAGGTCGGCGACGAGGTGGACGCGCCGGGCCACCACGATGGGCGAGTTGGGTTCCAGGGTCAGCTGCCCCACCGAGGAGACAAGCGCCTCCTCGGCAAAGTCGTCGGTGACATCGTGGACCATCAGGATGATCTTCGACGCCGCCACAAGGGCGTCGTGACGGTCCGCCATGGCGGTGGCACCGGTGTGCGACTGCTCGCCGAGGACCTCAATGTCCAGTTTTTGCGTGTACCAGCTGCTGTCCACGAGCCCGATGGTGATGGATTCACGTTCCAGGATGCGGCCCTGCTCGATGTGAATTTCAGCGTAGCCGGCCACCGCGGGACCGGTGTCGGTGCCTAGGTAGCCGATGCCGGCCAATGCCTCGCGCACCGAGATGCCCTGCAGGTCGGTGACGTCCAGCATCTGCTCCCGGTCGAACAGTCCGGCGAACACGGAGCTGCCCATCACGCTGGGGGCGAAGCGACCGCCTTCCTCGTTGAACCAGTTGACGACGGCCAGGTTGAACCGCGGAATAGCGCCGGATTCGGCGACTTCGGCATCGATCGTGCGGGCCGCGTGCACTGCTGCGATGACCCCGTAGGCGCCGTCGAAGCGGCCGCCGAGCGGCTGGCTGTCCAGGTGTGAGCCGATCATGATGAAGGGCGCGCCCGGAGTCCACTCGAGCAGGCCGAACATGTTGCCGATCCCGTCCACATGGAGATCCCAGCCGGCATGGCTGACGACGTTGGCAAACCAGTCGCGGGTGCGGGCGTCGTCGGCGGTCGCGGCCTGGCGGTCCACGCCGTTGTTGGTCGTGGCGCCGATGGTGGCGACGTGGTGGAAGTCGTTTAGGAATGCTGCTGTGCTCATGGGAAATCCTTGCTCTGGGATGGAAAGTGACGGGGGTGGCTAGCCCATCCGACCGCGGGTCTCGGGTACGTTGGTGAACACCACCAGAAGCAAGACGGCCGCGGCGGCGGCCGCCATATACACGCCCGGGGCATGGGGTACACCGGTGGCGCCGACGAGGGCCGTTCCAATGAACGGGGCGGTGCCGCCGAAGATCGCATAGGCGCCGTTGTAGCTGACGGCCGCGGACGTGAAGCGGGTCTTGGTAGTGAAGATTTCGACGAAGAACGTGTAACAGCCGCCGCCGTAGATGCACAGGGCCACAACGAAGATCGCCTGGCCCAGCAAGGCAAGGAGCAGGCTGCCGCTCGTGACGAGCATGAAGCTGGGCACGGACAGGACGGCGATGGATGCGGCGCCGGCAATCAGCAGGGGCTTGCGGCCGACGCGGTCGCTCATCCTGCCGCACAGTGGCAGCAGCACGGCGTACAGGGCCAAGGCGCCGGCATTGGTTAGCAGGGACTGTTCGCGGCTGAGGTGGCCGGTGGTCTGTACATAGGAGACAAAGTAGGCGGAGAGGAAGTAGAAGCCCATCGCGGTCAGGCCCATAACGAAGATGACCTGCAACATCCGGAACTTGTTCTCCCTGAAGGTGTCACGGACGGGGCTGAATTCTTTGGCCCGGTTGGCCTTGGCGTCCTTGAATGCGGCGCTCTCCTCGGTTCGCGTGCGGATCCACACGCCGAAGAGGGCCAAGGGGAGGGCGAGCACGAAGGGCAGGCGCCAGCCCCAGGCCAGGAAGGAATCGTTGCTCATGGACTGGCTCAGGATCAAGATCATGGTGCCGGCCACCACGGAGGGCAGGGCCGTGGCCGCGATGGTGATGTTCAGCCAGAAGCCGCGCTTGTTGACGGGGGCGTGCTCGAAGACAAACGAGGGCGCGCCCACGGACTCGCCACCGGCCGAGAAGCCCTGGATAAGGCGACACAGGACCAGCAGTGCCGGCGCCCACGCACCGACCTGGGTGTAGCCGGGCAGCAGACCCATGAGGGCCGTGGCGCCGCCAATGCCGATGAGCGTGATCGAAAGGACTCCACGCCGGCCGATCCGATCGCCGAGGGCACCAAAGAAGAGGCCGCCAAGTGGGCGGACCACAAACGCGACGCCGAAAGTGGCAAACGTGGCCAACATGGCGGTCAACGGGTTGCCGCCAGGGAAGAAGACGTGGGACAAGGTAACGGCGGTGAGGCCATAGAGGGTGAAGTCGTAGAACTCGATGAACTGGCCGACGCTGCCGCCGAGCAGGACGCGTTTTTGCATCCTGGTCATCCTGCGGTCCGGTGTCGCAGTGGTATGGGTGGGGGCCCCAGCTGTGCCCGGGCTTGCCACGGTCGAGGTTTCGTTTGGGGTCATGACCACCACGCCCGCTTCGTGGAGCGGACATGTCCGGCGTGGAACTGAATCATTGAATCTCCTTTGATCAACCTGGCGTCCTGCCGGCGGCTCCCCGTACGCTCGACTTCTCAACTGTGTGTGATTGGTTTCACATCTGTCCAATTGATTGTTTTTGATTGATCAATAGATTTTCCTTATGGGAATATCTTGCCGAACCGCGCTCAGCCCGTGGCGGTCCGGTAGATCCGGGCGCACGTTTCCTCAAACGCCAGTGCTCGTCGCGTGGGCTGCACACCTTCCGGGCGCACCAACATCACCTCGATCGGCGGAAAGTCATCCGTCAAAGTCAGCGCCACCACTCGCCCGCCGGAATACGTGATATCGCTGTTGATCCGCTAGTTCAACAGGGCATAGCCGTGGCCCTTCGCGACGAAGGAGCGGACCGTTTCGTAGCCGGCAAAGCGGTGCTTGACGACCGGCTGCACCCCTGCCGCGGCATAGAGCTGCTCGTAGTACTCCCGACTGTGGGGGAGGTCGAGTACCACGGAGGGTTCGCCGTCGAGCTCCTTCAATGCGATCCGCCGGTCGGGCCGCGACGCGGCGGGGTGTTCCGCCGACACCAGTACGTGCGGGGGTACGAGCTCCAGCACTCGGTGGGTGAAACCCCGGCCCAGGCCGAGCCCATACATGAGGGCGGTATCGCACTCGCCCTTGAGCAGGGCGGCCTGGAGCTCCGCCAAGTCGGCCTCCATGAAGGAGACTTCCACTCCCGGGTGTTCCGTCTCGAAGGTCTGCAAGATGGTGGGCAGCCGGAACGGTGCCAAGGGAGCGAAAACGCCGACCTTAAGTTCACCCACCAGTGAGGTCCCCATGCCCCGCGCGGACTCGTAGAGAGAGTCGGCCTGCTCCAGGAAGACCTTGATGTCCTGGGCAAACTGCCGCCCGCTCGCGGTCAGCTGTAACCCGCGCGTCTTCAGCCGGACAAACAGCTGCGTGGACAGGCTCGCCTCCAGCTGGGACAGCGAGGCCGACAGCGCCGACTGCGTCACGAGCAGCCTCTGGGCCGCGGCCGTCATGTTTTCCAACTCGGCGACTACCGCGAAGTAGCGCAGCTGGGTGAGGGTGAAGGGCTTGGCCATTGGTCCATGATGCCACCTACGGCGATTCACCGCGCAGCCGGTGCAGCAGCAGGGCCACGTGCAGGGAGGTCCGGGACTCGGCGTCGTCCAGGTCGACGGCCAGCAGTTCCTCCAATTTTGCCAGCCGCGCGTACAGCGTGGGCCGGCTGAGGTATCCGTTGCGGGCCAGGGCGGCCTTGTTGCCGCCGGATTCCAGGAAACGGGCGAGCAGCTCCAACAACCCGTCCCTGCCCTGCGCCTCGGCCTCGAGCACGCCGGCGAGCTCCGACTCGGCGAACTGCTGGACGCGCGGATCGTTGCGCAGCAGCGCCAGCAGGCCGCGGAGCCGGACGTCCGTGGCGCGGTAAAACGGCAGGCCGGACGGGGGCAAGGTGGCGGCGGTTTCGGCCACGTGCGCGGCCTCGTCGATGCCGGCCGCGGCTTCCAGCAACGATTCCCGGTGGCGTCCGACGCCGATCGTCCAGCGGGCGGCTCCGGCGCCGGCGTGCGCGGCCAGGGAGTCCGCCAGCCGTTCCAGCGTGGCATCCTCGAGCTGCCGGGCCGGCAGGGCCAGGATCATGCCAACGGAGCCGGACTGGATGCTTGCCGTCAGGGCGCTGCCGGCCATGGACTTGAGCGTGCGGGCCAGCAGCTCGAGCAGCTCGCGTTCGTCCTGCTGCTCGGCCAGCGGGTCGAAGGGCAGGGCGGCACCGGAACCGGGGGCGCCCTGCAGCGGGGTCCGGAACACGACCGGGACATAGTAGCGGGAACGCTTCAGGCCCAGCGATACGGCCCGGGCCAGGGCCTCGGCCTCGCCGAGTCCCCGCGGCTGCCGGAGCGCGTTGAGCAGGCCCGCCTGGGCCTGATGGGAAAGTTCGCGCGTGTCCCGTTCGGCCAGGCGGTTGATGGCAAGGGTCTGCGCGGCGCGTTCCAGGACGACGGCGGCCATCCCGTCATCGCTGGGCACCACCGGCACCACCAGCCGGCCCCACAGCTGGCGGCGGACCCCCACCTGCACCTGCAGCCACCGCTCGGGGCCGGTACGCGCGGTCCGGGGGTGGGAGGGGGTGGTCCGGGAGCGCCGTTCCCAATCGTCCAACAACGCGGTTGTGCCCACGTGCCGCGCCGAGTGGGCCAGCACCAGATGCTGCAGGTCCTCCAGGACCACGGGGGCGCCGATCATCGCGGCCGCCTGCTCCACCACCTCCTGCATCCCGGCGCTCTCCAGGCTCAGCAGCGTGAAAGCCTCGTGGACGTCGCGGGCGCGCTCCACCCGCTCGAGCTGTTCGGCAACGATCATCCGGTGCACCGTCTCGGTGATCGCCACGAAGCGCACCCGCTGCCCGAGCGCGATCACCGGCACCGCGGAGCTTTTGGCCGCAAGCCGCAGGGCCGCCAGGCTGCGCTCGCGCGGGCCGGCGAGTTCCACAATGAGGCCCGCCGCCCCTGCCGCCTCCAGCGAGCCGATATACGACGCCGTGCGGCCGGGGTCCTTTTCCAGCTCCAGTCCGGTGGTCAGCACCAGCTCGCCGCCCGAGAGCAGGCCGGCCAGCTCCAGCAGTTCGCTCACATGCACCCAGCGCACGGGGGAGTCCAGGGCCGCCGCCCCACCCAGGACGATGGGCGCGGCGTCGCGGAGGACGGGGAGATCAAGAATGGAGCGAAGGGTGGGAAGCATTTACACAGTGTAAACGTCGCGATCGATTCCCTTACATTGTGTCTCTTATGGTGCCAGTGCGGGCCGGACAGACTGGAACAAACGCACCCACCACCGCAGTCAAGGAGTCATGATGAAAACGATCGAACACTGGATCAACGGCAGCCACGTTCCGGCAGGGGAGCGCACCGCGCGGGTGACCAACCCCGCCACCGGTAAGGTCTCCGCCGAGGTCGCGCTCGCCGGCGTCGAGGACGGCAATGCCGCCGTCGCCGCCGCGAAGGCCGCCTTTCCCGCGTGGCGGGACACCTCCCTCACCCGGCGCACGCAGATCCTGTTTGCCTTCCGCGAATTGCTCAATGCCCGCAAGGGCGAACTGGCCGCGATCATCACCGCCGAGCACGGCAAGGTCCTCGACGACGCCTTGGGCGAAGTCAGCCGGGGACAGGAAGTGGTCGAATTCGCCTGCGGCATCGCGCACCTGATCAAGGGCAGCTACACCGAGAATGCCTCCACGAAGGTGGACATCCACTCGGTCCGCCAGGCCTTGGGACCGGTGGCCATCATCAGCCCGTTCAACTTCCCGGCCATGGTGCCCATGTGGTTCTTCCCGCTGGCCATCGCCGCCGGCAACACCGTGATCCTCAAGCCCAGCGAGAAGGTCCCCACGGCCGCCAACTGGATGGCGGAACTGTGGCAGGAAGCCGGCCTGCCGGATGGCGTGTTCAACGTCCTCCACGGCGACAAGGTGGCCGTGGACACCCTGCTGACCCACCCGGACGTCAAGGCCGTCTCCTTCGTCGGTTCCACCCCCATTGCCAAGTACGTCTACGAAACAGCCACGGCCAACGGCAAGCGCGTCCAGGCCCTGGGCGGCGCCAAGAACCACATGATCGTGCTGCCCGACGCCGACCTGGACCTGGCCGCCGATGCCGCCATCAACGCCGGCTTTGGCTCCGCCGGCGAGCGCTGCATGGCCATCTCGGCCCTCCTGGCGGTGGGCGAGATTGCCGACGAGCTGGTGGCCAAGATCGCCGAACGGGCCAACGCCCTGCGCACCGGCGACGGCCTGCGCGGCTGCGACATGGGCCCGCTGGTCACTTCGGCGCACCGGGACAAGGTGACCGGCTATGTCGACGCGGGCGAAGCGGCCGGCGCCACGCTCGTGGTTGACGGGCGCACCATTGCCCCGGACGCGGAGGGCGACGGCTTCTTCGTGGGCCCCACCCTCTTTGACAACGTCACGACCGAGATGACCATCTACCGTGATGAGATCTTCGGCCCGGTCCTCTCCGTGCTCCGGCTCGAGAGCTTCGAGGATGCCCTGGCCGTGATCAACGCCAACCCGTACGGCAATGGCACCGCCATCTTCACCAACGACGGCGGCGCGGCCCGCCGCTTTGAAAATGAGGTGGAGGTGGGGATGGTGGGCATCAACGTGCCCGTCCCCGTCCCCATGGCCTACTACTCCTTCGGCGGCTGGAAGAACTCCCTCTTCGGTGACACCCACGCCCACGGCACCGAGGGCGTGGGCTTCTTCACCCGCGGCAAGGCGGTCACCACGCGCTGGCTCGACCCCAGCCACGGCGGCATCAACCTCGGCTTCCCGCAAAACGCCTAGCCGATTTCCAGACAAGAACACACCTGTTGGATCCGATGGTCATCACGGCCCCGCACGGATCCCACATGCGGGGCGCGGGCGCGCACGGGAGGGTCGAGGGCGGCACATGCGTGCCGCCCTCGAGCCTCCCTCCTCCTTTCTCGGCGCAGTCAGCTGCCAATCGCCGCCCGCTGTGCGGCCTCGATCGCGTGCTTGGCCTCGGCGCGCTCGGCAACAGCCTCGGCCTCCTCGGCGGGGACCACGACGACGCCGTCGGCATCGGCGATGACGAAGTCTCCCGACCGGACCACCACCCCGCCAATGGCCACCGGGACGCCGATGCGTGCCGGGCCGTTGCGATAGGGCCCGGCGGCACTGGTGCCACGGGCGAAAACGGGGAACTTCATCTCCGCCAGGTCCACGACGTCGCGCACGGCCCCGTCGATGACGAATCCGGCCACGCCGCGCGCCGCCGCCCGGCCGGCGATCAATTCGCCGATCAGGGCCCGATGCGTGACACCTTGGCCATTGATGACCAGCACGTCGCCGGCCCGGAGGCTGTCCATGGCCTCGTGGATGCCCTTGTTGTCCCCGCCGGCGACGTAGAGCGTGAACGCCCGCCCGGCCAGCCGTGCGCCGGGCCAGACCGGGTGAATGGCGCCGTCGACCACATTCAGCCGCTCCATGGCGTCGCCGATGTTGGCCGTGGGCAGGGCGGCCAGCCGGGCCAGCACCGCCTCGGTGCCGCCCGAGGCGGAAACCGGCGGCTGGTCAAGGATCATCACAGCGAGGCCACCACATTCGGGACCAGGCGCATGAAGGCCTCGGCCTGGCGGATGGCCTTGTTGCCGGTGACCTTCCGGGCGTGGTTGCCGCGGTGCTCGGCACGTTCCCGGTAGTAGCTTTGCAGGTATTGCTGGGCCTTCATCTCGGCCATGGCGGCCTTCTTCTGCTCGAACACGTCGGTGATGTCCACAAAGACGGTGGGCAGGAAGCCGCACAGTTCGGGCTGGTGCGGTTCAAAGACCAGGAATTCGGACGGAGGGGCCGTCTTGAAGCCACTTTCGACGCCGGCGCCGGAGGTCATCAGGCGGGCCTTGGCCACGGTGGTGTAGGCGACCGGGTGGTCCGGGTTGAACGGGTCGATTTCGGGGTGGGTGACCACGATCGTGGGCTGGAAGTCGCGCATCAGCTCGGCGAGGCGGGCGACGTCGTCGTCCCCGACGTTCAGGGGGTAGTCGCCCAGGTCGAAGGCCTCAAACTCGGCGCCCAGGTGGGCGGCCGCGGCCGCGGCCTCCGCGTGCCGGATTGATTTGACGTTTTCCTCGGTCTGCCCGGCCACCTTCCACAGTTCCCCGGACTCGCCGCGTTCCCCGTAGGAGAGTGCGACGACCTTCGCCCGGCCGCCGTCCTTGATGATTCTGGCCACGACGCCGGCGGACCTCCAGACAAAATCCGCGCTGTGGGCTCCAACTACGAGCAGTCTCTTTTCCTGCATATTCCTTGCTTCCTTTCGGTCTGGGGGGGTCCTGGCGGCGGCTGGCGTCAGCCCTTGTAGACAAAGCCGGCGAAGTCGGGGGCGGTTTTGATCAGCCCGCTCTCGAGGTGGAACTGGGCCCCCGTGTCGTAGGCCTTTTCGTCGATCGCGTGCGAGGCGGCCATCTCACCCGGCAGGATGCCCATGAGGGCGGCCAGCGTGGCGGCGTCCGTTTGTTTCAGGTAGGTCTGCAAGAGCGCGCCGGTGCCGTCCTTGTCCTCACGGATGAAGGTCAGCGCCTTGTCGATGGCCCGATTGAAGCCCTTGATCTGTTCGGCCTTCTTGTTCGCCAGCGCCGTGTAGGAGAATACGACGCCGTGCAGGGCCCCGTTGAGCGCGGGAATGTCCCCGCGCTGGGGGGAGATGTAGATGGACCCCGCACCGGCGGACTCCACCATCTGCCCGATCGGCTGGAAGAAGGAGAGCGCGTCCACGCGGCCGGCCTTCAGGGCGCCGACGGCGGCGGAGGCGGCCGCACCGAGATTGACCAAGGTGGCGTCCTTCTGGACGTCCTTGCCGACCTTCTTGAAGAGAAAGGTCAGCAGCGCCTCGGTCCCGGACCCCGGGCCCGTGATGCCGATCTTCTTGCCGAGCAGCGCATTGATCTTCGCATCCAGTGAGGCGCCGGCGGGGGCGCCGTTGAAGGTCTTGCCGACGACGATGTCCACGTAGTACTCCGTGACCAGGGAGCTCACCAGTACGGCGTCCTTTTGGACGGACTTGAGGTTGAAGGCATCCGTGATGACTCCGGCGCCGAGATCGATGCTGCCGGACTTCAAGGCGGCGGCCACCTTCGCTCCCGTGCCCAGCCGCGGGCGTTCGCCGAGCGTGACCTTTTCCGCGGTGAAGAATCCCTTTTGCTCCGCGACATAGAGGGGGAAGAACGCCACCGAGTCGCTGATTTGCCCGACGTTCAAGACGGCGCTCGCCGACGCCTTCTCGGGCACGGCCGCGTTGCAGGCGCTCAGGGCCCCCAGGGCGGATAGGGCGCCGGTGGCCGCGAAGAAGGTGCGGCGGTTGAGCAGGCGTGGGCTTGCTGTGCTGGTCATGGTGTTCCGTTCTGTTGCGTGGGTGGGTGGTGGGTTAGTTCTCATTGAGGGGCTTCCATTTGTTGACGCGGCGTCCGAGCATGGTGACGGCGATGTTCAGCACCGTGGCGACGACGGTCAGCACGAAGATCGTGGCGAAGACGCCGGCGGTGTCGAACTGGGCGGCGGCGGCATTGATGAGGTAGCCCAGGCCCTGGTTGGACGCGACGAGCTCACCAATGACGGCGCCGATCAGGGCGTAGGGAATGGCGACCTTCAGGCCGGTCAGCAGGCCCGTCATGGAGGCGGGCAGGATGACCTTGCGGACAATGTCCCATTTCGAGCCGCCCATCAGCTTGACGGCGTCGATCAGGCCCTTGTCCACATCACGCACACCGGCGGCGGTGTTGAGGAAGACCAGGAAGAAGACGCTGATGGCGGCGAGCAGGATCTTCATTTCGATGCCGATGCCGAACCAGACGATGAAGAGGGGAGCGAGGGCCACCTTGGGAATGGAGTACAGGGCGAGCATGAACGGGTCCAGGACCTCGTACAAGACGTTGATGGAGGCCAGGATGTAGCCGACGACGGCGCCGGCCAGGGCCCCGCAGAGGAAGCCGATGATGATTTCCTGCAGCGTGATCCACGTGTTGTCGGCGAGCGTGCCGTCCTGGATCCATTCGATGAGCCGGGCCCAGATGGCGCTCGGCTTGCTGATGAACGTGCCGTCAATGACGGAGCCGGAGGCGAGCTCCCAGAGGATGAGGAAGGCCAGCAGGACCACGGTGCGCAGCCCCCACACCAGGCTCTGGTGCCGGTTGCGGTCCCACCAGGTGCGGTGGACGTCTTCACGGATCGGTCCGCCTCCGCTGGCGCCACGCTCCGTGGGCGCCGCCAGCTCCTGCATGCCCAGCCCGGCGGACCCTTTGACGGCGGAGCCTTTGACGGCGGAGCCGCGGGGCACGGGCGCCGCCGTGTTGGCATTCCCCGCTGCGTTCATGCCGCGGCCCCTTCCTTCAGTGCTGCTGCGAGCTCCCGATGAAGCCGGACAAAGCCGGGATCCACGCGGGTTTCATCGACGCTGCGGGGACGGGGAAGGTCGATCTGCTCATCCCTGAGGATGGTGCCCAGCGGTCCCAGCACCACGACGCGGTCGCCCAGCAGCAGGGCCTCCTCGATGTCGTGGGTGACGAAGACGATCGTGGATCCGGAGCCGTTCCACAGCCGCAGCAGTTCCTCCTGCAGCTCATTGCGCAGCTGGGCATCCAGGGCGCCAAACGGCTCGTCCATCAGGACGGTGCTTGCRCCCCCGGCCAACATGCGGGCCAGGCTGGCGCGCCGGCGCATGCCGCCGGAGAGTTCGCGCGGATAGCTGGCTTCGAAGCCGGCCAGGCCGACGCGATCGATCAGGTGAAGTGCCTGGCGGCGCTGTTCCTCGGGGTCCACGCCCTGGAGCTCCAGGGGCATCTGGACGTTGCGCAGCACGTCCCGCCACGGCATCAAGGTGTCGGACTGGGTGAGGTAGCCGATGTCGACCGTCGGGCCCGTGTGCGGTGCGCCGCGGTAGGAGACCGTTCCGGCCGACGGCTTGGTCAGGCCCGAGAGCAGATTCAACATCGTGGACTTGCCGCAGCCGCTGCGCCCGAGGATGGTCACGAAGGTGCCCTCCTCGATCGAGAGGTTGAAATCCCGCAGCGCGACGGTTGCCTTATCCTCACGAACAAACCGTTTGGTCAGGCCGGTGACTTCGAGCACCGCGGTCATGGGTGCGCCCCGGCTTTCACGCTGTGGTGGGACGGGGCGTCGGACAGCGGGGCGGCACCGGCCAGCCACCTGCTGTTGTGGACCGTCATCAAGCGGATCTGCGCATCGGTGAACCCCTGCTCGAGCAGCAGGTCGGCGGCGAGGGCCAGGCCGTCCTCCACGGGCGGATTGAAAGGCTGGCCCAGGTCGCTGCTGATCACGGAGTGCTCCGGACCGGCGTCGCGGATGTTGCCGAACCAGGTTTCCCACGGCACCTTTCCCGTCAGCGGCGTCGTCAGGCAGCGTTCCAGGTAGGCGCCCTGTTCGGCCAAGGCCCGCTGACGGGCCAGGACCATGCGCTGCGAGGTGAATTCCGGGTGCGTGATCACGATGCGCTTGACCCCGGCGGCAACGGCCAGTGGAATCAGCTGTCCCGACTCATCCGCATGCAGGTGACCGGTGGCCAGGGTCATCTCGTGCCTGGCGATGACCGAGAGGACCTGGAGGGTCTTCTCCAGCGGCTCGCCGCCGGGGCCGAACAGCTCCACGTCATCGGCCGCCATGCCGGCGGCCGACAGATCGGCCTGGAGCTGGGCCCACATGGGGGGCGTGGCACCCTCGGGTTCCTCGGACAGGCAGGCCCGCTGGTTGTGACTGTCCACGGTGGGCAGCCAGATGAATTGCGCCCCGCCGCGGGCGGCGATTTCAACGGCGACCGGGTTGAGCCCGCCGATGGAGGCGTTCAGGGTCAGCGCACCCAACGCATCGACATCCGGGTAGAGCTTGCGGACAGTCTGGGCCCGTTCGGCCGTCGGGGTGTAGTGGGACTTGATGACGAAGCCGGCCAGACCCAATTCCGAGTAGCGTGCGGCCAAGTCGAGGTCGTCGATTCGTCGCTTCAAGACGTCCGGGGCGATGTGGACATGTATGTCGTAGGACCCACGGACGAGTTCGCGCGCCCTCTCCGAGGGTTGCAGATGCTGTGACATGGATCTCCTTTGATCGTCGTTCTCAATATTGTTAGCAATATTGTTGGCAATGTCAATAGCCTGCATGATCCGAGGTCCCGGGCAACAAAAAAGGCCCCGGCGGTGACCGGGGCCTTTGTGGAGAACCGACTATGCCTCGCTGGCCCGTATGGCGGCCGCCACGCTTTCGAGGTGCCGGCGCATGGCCTCCGCGGCCGCGTCCGGAGAGTGGGTGCACACGGCATCGATGATGGCCAGGTGCTCGGGCAGGGACACCAAGGACCGGCCGGGTTGGGCGGAGAGTCGAAATTGGTAGCGCACCGCCTGGCTGCGAAGCCGGTCGATCATGGCCGCCGCCGTCCCCTGCCCGCTGATTTGGATGATCTTGGCGTGCAGGCGCTGGTTGCCTTCCGAGTAGGAGCGCCGATCGCCAGCTTGGACCGCCCGCTCCATCCGCTGGGCCAGCCCGCGCAGTTCATCCACGTCCGGGTCGGTAATGCGCTCCGCGGCCTTCCGGGCGCAGAGCGCCTCCAGGGCCGAGCGAACCTCCGTGATTTCCACGGCCTCCTCGACGGAGACCGCGCGGACCCGGGCGCCGCGGTTCTGGATGCGCTCGACCAACCCCTCCACGCTGAGCTGCGAGAGGGCCGCGCGGACATTGCCGCGGCTTGAGCCGTATTCCAGGGCCAGATCGGCCTCAACCAGGCGCTGCTTGGGGACCAAGTCACCCCGGTCGATGGCTTGGCGGAGCAGTTCGGCCACCTCGGCCGAGCCCAGGACTTCGGTGCTCTGCGTGTCAATCGGCTTCATCATCATCCTTCAAGTATGGGCTTTTGAGACCAGTTCATGTATATTGCTAACAATTTTGTTGATAATATCCTACAGGTGTTAAGCACGGGAGACGCGATGGCTGGCATAACGATTACCGTCCTGGGATTGGGCGAGGCCGGCAGGCTCTATGCCGGCGGCCTGAGCACGGCCGGCGCCACGGTCAAGGGCTACGATCCCTACACGGACGCCCGCGGCGCCGGCATCGATCAGCATGAGGACCTGGCGGCGGCGCTGAACGGCTCCGCCGTCGTGCTGAGCCTGGTCGGGGCGGCCGCCGCCGAGACCGTGGCGGCCCGGTCCGCCGGCCACCTTCATCCGGAATCGGTTTACGCCGATCTGAATACGGCCTCGCCGGCCACCAAGGCGGGAATTGCCCGCCGGCTCACGCGCGATGACGTGTCCTTCGCGGACGTCGCGGTGCTGGCGCCGGTGCCGCGCGCGGGACACCGCACCCCGTTGCTGGCCAGCGGTCCGGGCGCCGACGCGCTGGCCGGACTCCTTGGCCCGCTGGGAGTGCCCATTGCCTCCATCGGGGGCGTGGCCGGGGACGCCGCCGCCCGGAAGCTCCTGCGCAGCGTCTTTATGAAGGGACTGGCCGCATTGGTCCTGGAAGCCACCGCGGCGGGGGAGGCCGCCGGCCACGGCGACTGGCTCCACGGCCAGATGGCGGCGGAACTGGGACCGGGCGGCGCCGACCTCATCGAGCGCCTCGCCACCGGCACGCGGGCGCACGCCGAACGGCGACGCCACGAAGTCCAGGATGCGCTGGACTATCTGCGCGAGCTGGAGTCCCCGCACTGGATCACCGGTGCCACGCTGGCCTGGATCTCCTCGCTGACCGAGGAAGGGACAGCCAAATGATGACCTCAGTTCCCTGCATGCTCCTGCGGGGCGGCACCTCCAAGGGTGCCTATTTCCTCAAGGAGCAGCTGCCCGCCGACCCGGCGGCCCGGGACCGGTTGCTGCTCCGGGCCATGGGCTCCCCGGACGCCCGCCAGATTGACGGATTGGGCGGGGCCCACCCGCTGACCAGCAAGGTTGCGGTGGTGTCGGCGTCCAGGGCGGATCCCGGTGCCGTGGACTACTTGTTCCTGCAGATCGGCGTCGAGACGCCGACCGTCTCGCGCACCCAAAACTGCGGAAACCTCCTGGCCGGGGTGGGGGCCTTCGCGATCGAGCGCGGCCTGGTTGTGGCCGCCGAGGGATACACCACCGTGCGCATCAACCTGGTCAACACCGGTGGCACCGCAACGGCGGTGGTGTCCACCCCGGGGCGGGTGGTCAGCTATGAGGGGGAGCAGGAGATTGCCGGCGTCCCCGGCCGGTCCGCACGGGTCCTGCTGGAGTTCGCCGACACGGCCGGGTCGAGTTGTGGGGCGCTGCTGCCCACCGGACACGCCGTGGATGTGATTGGCGGCGTGCGCGCAAGCTGCATCGACAACGGCATGCCGACCGTGGTGATCGATGCGCGCAGCATGAGCCTGACCGGCACCGAATCCCCTGCGGCCCTCGAAGCCGACACGGCCCTGTGCCGGCGCATCGAGGAGATTCGCCGGGCGGCGGGGATCCTGATGGGCCTGGGCGACGTCTCGGAGATGACCACCCCCAAGGTCAGTCTCGTCTCGGCCGCGCGTGCGGGCGGGACGCTGGCTACGCGCACGTTCATCCCCTGGCACGTCCACGACGCCCTGGGCGTGTTGTGCGCGGCGTCCATCGGCGCCGCCTGGCAGCTGCCCGAATCGGCGCTGGATACCGTCAGCGGCTCCGGCGTCCGCACGCCGCTTCTGCGCATGGAGCATCCCACCGGATTTATCGACATCGAGGTCGATGTCACCGTGGATACCACGGGACCGCGCGTGCTGCGCACGGCCAACGTCCGCACCGCCCGGAAGATCTTCGACGGGCTGGTCTTTGTGCCGGGCGGCTAGCCGGCCCTCCCTGACGGCGGCGGCAGAGGGGGTGGATCCCGGCACTGCTAGGCGCTCGCCGTCAGCACCCGGGCCAGGTCGTCAAAGGCCTCGTGGTTGGCCCGAATATAGTCATCGGCGGTTGTTACCAGGGCTGCGATGTTGGCCGGCCGGGCGTCGTCCATGGCCGGATTGACGCCGGCGGGCAGCGTGAGCTGGTAGCGAAGATAGCGCTCGCCAAGGGCAATCATCAATTGGTCTCTCATGAACGCCCCCGGTGAAGCCCTGAACGCGTTGGCCAACGGCCCGGCCAGCTGGATCCAGCTCCGTGTGTCCACCAGCTGTTGCACGGTGCCGTCGTCATTGCCCGCCGTCGTGGCCGGCTGACCGGTCCCCAGTGAGACGAGGAGCATCTCGGAGAGCGTCCGGCCCGCCATGGTCAGCAGCGAAGCGGCCGTTGCGAATCCCAGCAGCGCTGGATCGTTGGCCACCAGGCCGCCATCAACGAGGCGCCGGCCAAGGATGGTCATGGGTTGGAAGTACGTCGGCGCCGCCGAGGTTGCGCGCGCAGCCTCGCGCATGAGTATGGCGCCCATGTGGTCTTCCTCCCCGATGCCCCCTCCGGCCAGGACGATCGGCTCGCCCGTATCCACGTCGCACGTCACCACGGCCACGCCGCAGACGGCGGAGGACATCGGCATGTCCCCGAAGGTCTCCGCCAGGCGGCGCTCCAACGGGCCGACCGGGTACCGCGCGTTTCCCTGCCCCGCCGCATGTCCGCCCGTGCCCGCGGTAATCTTGGCAACGTTCTGGTAGCCCATGAAGTGCTTGAATTTTTCAAGCGCCGTGGCGTTGGCGGCCAGCGGCGCCCTTGTCCCGAGAATCGGATTTCCCCGGGGGAGCCCGACCAGGGGTTCTCCACCCAGGGGAAACAACTCGTTCCCGTGCGTGACATACAGTTCCCGGACCGTCTCCGCCGTGCTGGGCCGTCCGCCTTGGACCGGACAGGTCAGCGCCAGGGCGATGATTCCGCCCGTACTGGTACCAACAATTAAGTCGAAGAGTTCCGATATTCGCCGGCCGGTGAGGCGTTCGAGCTCTCTTAGCATCGTCGCCGGTATGGCGCCGCGAATGCCACCCCCGTCTATGGAGAGCACGCGGATCATGGCCACCTCCCTGGACGGTCCACCCAGCATGGGGTCCCCGGGGGCGGCTGTCAAGGGGAGCGGACAATAGTATTGGAAAGAGGGTAGGGGCATCGGCAGGTTCGCCACTTTGCGTGCGCGGCGTACCGCGGCCCACCCGATCCGCCAACCAGAGGAATGCCATGTCCACCCTGAAACAGCAGCTGAAGTCCGACGTCGTCAAGCACATGAAGGCGGGGAACAAGGTGGCGTTGACGACCGTCCGGAATGTTCTGGGCGAGATTGAGACCCGGGAGAAGGCCGGGAAGTCCCCGATCGAATTGGACGACGCCCAGACGCTGGCGCTCTTGCAAAAGGAGGCCGCCAAGCGCCACGACACGGCACGCATCTTTGCGCAGGCAGGTGAGGCCGGGCGTGCCGCCGCCGAGATCAGCGAGGCGGAGGTCATCGAGGCCTACCTGCCCCAGCCGCTGACCGCCGCCGAGGCGGCAGCAATCGTCGATGAGGTCATCACGGGGCTGGAAAGTTCCGAGGGGGCGCTCTCGATGCGCCAGATGGGCCTGGCCATGAAGCCGATCACGGCCCGGATCGCCGGCCGCTTTGACGGCAAGGCCGTCTCGGAGATGGTCCGGAAGCGGCTGTCCTAGCCGGCGGACGGGCACTCCCGGGGCCGCCCGCGGGGGAGTGGCCTGGCTAGGACAGGCCCGTCACGCGCATGGTGATGTTGATCCGGCCGTGGTGCAGACCGCACCCGTGCGGCGCCGTGCCCGGGAAGACCTTCGTCACGCCATGGTAGGCGAAGCGGGAGGGCCCGCCGAAGACGAACAGGTCACCCGAGGCGAGCTCGACGTCGTCGTACGGTTTGGTGCGGGTGCCCGTGTTGCCGAAGCGGAAGCGGCAGCTGTCACCAATGCTCAGGGAGACCACCGGCTCCGGCGACTTCTCATCCTTGTCCTGGTGCATGCCCATGGTGGCGGCGTCATCGTAATAGTTCACGAGCGCGGCATCCGGGGTGTAGGCGGCGCCGGCCAACGGATCCGCATAAGCCTCCGCGACGGCCTGGCGGCCCAGCGCCACCAACCAGTCGGGGAAATCCAGGACGCGGTTGCCGTTCACGTCGGTGGCGGCGCGGCTGTACCGGTAGGGCTGCCAGTGCCAGCCCAGGCAAACGGTGCGCACCGACATGTGGTGGCCGCTCGGGAGCCTGGCCGCGCGGAGTGGTACCGGTCCCCGCGTCCAGTCGCGGAACCTGTCGGTGATCCACCGTTGCTGCTCCCGCGTCAGCCAGCCCGGGACGTGAACCGCGCCGGGCGCGATTTCGCGGGGCCCGGGCGTGTCCGGGGGGAGTGTGAAGAGGGCATCCATGTGGTGTCCCAGACTAGCCGATGTTCACGGCGGACGCCCCGTCCGTGTTGGTTGGGACACCGGCGACCCGATACCATCAAAGAGGCTCACAGCAACCCCCGTATGTTGCTTGGACACGGAGCCGCCATAACGAAATGAGGAGTTACCCGTGCCAGTGGATACCCAGATCACCATCAATGTCGACGGCGTTGCGACAACGGTGGCCACCGGCACCACCGGGGCCGAGCTCTTCTTTGAACGGCGCGACGTCGTCGTGGCCCGGGTCGACGGCGTCCTGACCGACCTCGACCGGCCACTGGCCGATGCCACTGTCGTGGAGGCCGTCACCATGGAATCCCCGGACGGGCTGAACGTGCTGCGCCACTCGACCGCCCACGTCATGGCCCAGGCCGTCCAGCAGCTGCGCCCGGACGCCAAACTGGGCATCGGCCCGTACATCACCGATGGTTTCTACTTTGATTTCGACGTCAAGGAACCCTTCACCCCCGAGGACCTCAAGACCCTCGAGAAGATGATGCAAAAGATCATCAACCAAAACCAAAAGTTTGCCCGCCGCGTGGTTTCCGAGGACGAGGCCCGGGCGGCCATGGCCAACGAGCCGTACAAGCTGGAGCTGCTGGGCAGGAAGTCCGACGCCGATACGGCCGGCGAGGGCGTCAACGTCGAGGTGGGTGCCGGCGAGATCACCATCTACGACAACGTCGAGCGCAAGAGCGGGGACGTCGTGTGGTGCGATCTGTGCCGCGGCCCGCACCTGCCCAACACCAAGCTGATCTCCAACGCATTTGCGCTGACCCGCACGTCGGCCGCTTACTGGCTGGGCAACCAAAACAACCAGCAGCTCCAGCGCATCTACGGCACCGCCTGGCCCACCAAGGACGCGCTGAAGGCCTACCAGGAGCGGATCGCCGAGGCGGAGCGCCGCGACCACCGCAAGCTGGGCGTGGAACTGGACCTCTTTTCCTTCCCCGACGAACTGGGCTCCGGCCTGCCGGTCTTCCACCCCAAGGGCGGCATCATCCGCAAGGCCATGGAGGACTACTCCCGCCAGCGGCACGTGGAGGCCGGCTACGAGTTTGTCTACACCCCCCACATCACCAAGGCCAACCTGTACGAGGTCTCGGGCCACCTGGACTGGTACCGGGACGGCATGTTCCCGCCCATGCACGTGGACGCCGAACTGAACGAGGACGGCACGGTGCGCAAGCCCGGCCAGGACTACTACCTCAAGCCGATGAACTGCCCCATGCACAACCTGATCTTCCGCTCCCGCGGCCGGTCCTACCGCGAACTGCCGCTGCGCCTCTTTGAATTTGGTGCCGTATACCGGTACGAGAAGTCCGGGGTGATCCACGGCCTGACCCGGGTGCGCGGCATGACCCAGGACGACGCCCACATCTACTGCACCCGCGAGCAGATGAAGGACGAGCTGACCAAGACGCTGAACTTCGTCCTGTCGCTGCTCAAGGACTACGGCCTGAACGACTTCTACCTGGAACTCTCCACCAAGGACCCGGAAAAGTTCGTCGGCTCCGACGACGCCTGGGCCGAAGCCACCGCCACACTGGCCGAGGTCGCCGAAGCCTCCGGCCTGGAGCTGGTGGCCGATCCGGGCGGCGCCGCCTTCTACGGCCCCAAGATCTCCGTGCAGGCCAAGGACGCGCTGGGCCGGACCTGGCAGATGTCCACCATCCAGCTGGACTTCAACCTGCCCGAACGCTTCGAGCTCGAATTCCAGGCCGCCGACGGCACCCGCCAGCGCCCGGTCATGATCCACCGCGCCCTCTTCGGCTCCGTGGAGCGGTTCATGGGCGTGCTGACCGAGCACTACGCCGGGGCGTTTCCGGCCTGGCTCTCGCCCGTGCAGGTCGTGGCCATCCCGGTCGCCGAGGCGTTCAATGACTACCTGTTCGACGTCGTCGACCGGCTCAAGGCGCAGGGCATCCGCGCGGAGGTGGACATCTCCAGCGACCGCTTCCCCAAGAAGATCCGCACGGCCAGCAAGGACAAGGTGCCGTTCGTGCTGATCGCCGGCGGGGACGACGCCGACGCCAACGCCGTCTCCTTCCGCTTCCGGGACGGCAGCCAGGACAACGGCGTGCCGGTGGATGAGGCCGTGAACCGCATCGTGGCGGCGGTCCGCAACCGGACGCCATGAGCAACCACCACGACAACGCAGTGTCGGCGTCGCCCCAGGTGCTGGGGCCCATAGATTAAGGAAATCACGCGTGAGCGAGCAGGGTGTGGCGTCCATTCAGGACGATTTTGAGCTTCCGGGGGTGCCGGACGCCTTCGCGCGCCTGTGGACCCCGCACCGGCTCGCCTACGTCAAGGGCGGCCAGGACCAGGTCACCGGCGCGCACGACTGCCCCTTTTGCGAGGCCCCGGATCGCGAGGACACGCAGTCGCTGATTGTCCGCCGCGGCGAGCTGGTCTATGTGGTGCTCAACCTTTTTCCGTACAATCCGGGACACCTGCTCGTGTGCCCGTACCGGCACGTCCCGGACTATACGGACCTGACGGTGGCCGAAACCGCCGAGTTCGCGGCGCTGAGCCAGCAGGCGATGACGGTGCTTCGGGCCGTTGCCAATCCGTCCGGATTCAACCTGGGCATGAACCAGGGGGTCACCGGGGGGGCGGGCATCTCCGCTCACCTGCACCAGCACATCGTTCCGCGCTGGGGCGGGGACGGGAACTTTTTGCCCATCATCGCCGGGACCAAGGCGATCACCCAAACCCTCGGTGATGTGCGCGACCAGGTGGCCACTGCCTGGCTGGGTGTCGAATGAAACCTAAGGTCTCTTAATGCTGAACAAGTATGCGCGGGCACTTTTCGCGGCGATCTTCACCCCTGTCGCCGCACTGTTGGTGCGCCTGAAGGTGTCCCCGGACGCCGTCACCATCATCGGCACGTTGGGCGTGGCGGCCGGGGCGCTCATCGGCTACCCGCTGGGCGAGCTGTTTTGGGGCACGGTCGTCATCACGGTCTTCGTCTTCTCCGACATCGTTGACGGGCTCATGGCCCGCATGCTGGGGCGCTCCGGCCCCTGGGGCGCGTTCCTGGACTCCACCCTTGACCGGCTCGGGGACGGGGCCGTCTTTGCCGGCATCGTCATCTGGTTCTATACCGGCGGGCACAATTCCTTCATCGCCGCCATGGCCCTGACCTGCCTGGTGCTAGGCTCCATCGTCTCCTACGCGAAGGCCCGCGCCGAAGGGCTGGGCATGAGTGCCAACGTCGGCATTGCCGAGCGCTCCGAGCGGCTGGTGGTCGTCCTGGTCGCAACCGGGCTGGTGGGCCTGGGCGTCCCGGAACTGGTGCTCGCCGTCGTCCTGGTCCTGCTGGCCCTGGCCAGTGTGGTGACCATTTGCCAGCGGATGGGCACCGTGCGCGCCCAGGCCATGGACGGCAACTTGCCGGCCGGCAAGTAGCCCGGTTTCAACCGGGGCAGGTTCTCGGAATAGAATGGCCGTACCCGTATGGCCTGTCAGGTTTCGGGTTCAAATTTTTCGTTCCTTCCCAGAGGGGTTTTTGTGTCTACACCCGACGTAACACCGGTGACCGGCAGCAGCCGTGTCAAGCGCGGCATGGCCGAGATGCTCAAGGGCGGCGTCATCATGGACGTTGTCAACGTTGAACAGGCCAGGATCGCCGAGGATGCCGGCGCCGTGGCCGTCATGGCGTTGGAGCGCGTACCCGCCGACATCCGCGCCCAGGGCGGCGTGTCGCGCGCCAGCGATCCGGACATGATCGATGCGATCATTGCCGCCGTCTCCATCCCCGTCATGGCGAAGGCCCGCATCGGGCACTTCGTCGAGGCGCAGGTGCTTGAGTCCCTGGGCGTTGACTATGTGGACGAGTCCGAGGTCCTGACCCCGGCCGACTACGAGCACCACATCGACAAGTGGAACTTCAAGGTTCCATTTGTCTGCGGCGCCACCAACCTGGGCGAGGCGCTGCGCCGCATCAACGAAGGGGCGGCCATGATCCGCTCCAAGGGTGAGGCCGGAACCGGCGACGTCTCCAACGCCACCGGCCACATGCGCAAGATCCGCGCCGAGATCGCCCGCCTGGCCTCCCTGCCCGAGGACGAACTGTACGTGGCCGCCAAGGAACTGGCCGCCCCGTATGAGCTCGTCAAGGAGATCGCGGCCACGGGGAAGCTTCCCGTGGTGCTCTTTACCGCCGGCGGCATCGCCACCCCGGCCGACGCCGCCATGATGATGCAGCTCGGCGCCGACGGCGTCTTCGTCGGCTCCGGCATCTTCAAGTCCGGCAACCCGGCCCAGCGTGCCGCCGCCGTCGTGAAGGCCACTACCTTCTATGACGACCCCAAGGTCATCGCCGAGGTCTCCCGCGGGCTGGGCGAGGCCATGGTGGGCATCAATGTTGCCGACATCCCGCAGCCGCACCGCCTCGCCGAGCGCGGCTGGTAGCACTTTTTCGCCGAGGTAGCCGGTCCGGCCCGAGACTCGCCCGTCTCGGGCCGGACCGGCTACCTCGGCGGGAGGGGCCTACTTTTGCGTAAAGACCAGAGACATCGGCGTGGTCTCGGTGGTCTGCCCCTGCGGGTTGTCCCGGAAGATGTCCGCCAGGACCGTCTTGGACAGCTTTGTGTCGTGGCCCAGGGTGACGACGCCGAGGTCGTTCGCGTCCATGATCGCCACGCCGGCAAACGTGGCGGCGTATTCTGCCGGCACCGTCTTGCGGACCAGGGCGCTCAGCCGGGCGGCCACGCCGTCCGGGTCAAGGGGCGCGTACTTGACCGAGTGGGTGGAGGTGCCCACCTGGTAGCCGGCGGCGCCGTCGATCGCGTTGATGTTATGGCCCACCACCTCGTAGAACACCCCGGACTTGCCCCGCAGCTTGCCCAGGACGCTGCGGGCGGAGGCGTACATGATCCGGGGCAGGCCCACCTCGTCGATGGCCAGCTGCATGGACCAGGGGCTGGCCAGGCCGATGCCGCCGGGGTTGCGGGTGACGAACTTGCTAAAGAAGCGCGCGGCCCCGCTGACCTTGATGTCCCAGACCGGGATGGAGCGGCCCTGGGTCATGGCGACGATCTTTTCCGAAATGAACAAGTACCACGGCGTGTTTGAGGTGGCCGTGCCGTGGTCGCCGCCGGCGGCGGGCAGCCCGTCAAAGAAACGCTTGACGTAGGTCATGGCCGTGGGGTCGAAGTCGGTCTCCTTGTAAAAGACCTCGGTGCGCAGCGGGTAGCGCCGGAACGTGCCGGCGCCGTTCGGGACCGTGATGTCCAACTGCTTGTCGGCGTTGGGGATGTAGTCGCTCTTGCCCACGATCCCGGCCAGGACCGGTGGGACGTCGAAGAACTCGCGCAGCCACAGTTCGGTGTTGAGCAGGCGCCAGAACACCATGGTGGAGCCGCCGCTCTTGCCGCTGAGGTATTCCTCAAACGCATAGATGATGGCGTCCTGGTTCCAGTACGGGCGGCTTTCAAAGGACGAGGACAAGAAGATCTCGTAGATCTTTTCCTTCATCAGCGCAAACCATTCGGCCTCCGGAGTGGTGAAGCCGATCTTGTTGCGGCGGTTGCTGATCATCTCCGGCAGCAGCTCGCGGGTGGCGTCCCGCAGGATGCGCTTGTTCCAGCCGCCCTTGATGATCGATTCATCATCCAGGCTGAAGAGGAACTTCACCACCTCCTTATCCAGGAACGGCACGCGGCCCTCCAGGGAAAAGCGCATGGTGTTCTTGTCCTCGTACCGCAGCACGGCCGGCAGCGACTTGTGGAAGAGATCGTCGATGAGGCGCAGCTTCAGGTTGTCCGGAATGTTGGCGAACTTTTCCGCCTTGAAGCGGGCCGTGAATTTCGGATCCAGCAGCGGGGCGATCCCGGCTTCCTTCTTCAGCGTCAGCATGCCCTTGATCCGGAACCGGGCCAGGCGGAAGAGGATGTCCGCGCTGGAAACCAGTTCCTTGGCGAGCTTGGCGTTCTGGCCGTTCTTCTTCAGCTGGCGCAGGTACGCAAAGTAGTACGGGATGTAGCCGGCCATCATCTCGTCGGCGCCCTGCCCGTCCAGCAGCACGGTGACGTGCTTGGAGGCCTCGCGCATGACCTGGTACTGGGCGTACGGGCCCGAGGAGATGATGGGCTCCTCCATGGTGCGCACAAAGTCCTCCAGGTCCGCCACGAACTCGGAGGCCTGCGGGCGGATCTTGTGGCTGATGACGTTGCCCTCACAGCGCGCCAGCACGGCGTCCGCGTATTTTTCCTCGTCGTTGATCGAGTTGGGGAAGACGGCGGAAAACGTTTGCTGGCGGGCGCCCAGCGAATCGGTGGCGGCCGCCTTCTCCTGCATGAGCTTGTTGATCGTGGCCACGACGGCGGAGGAGTCCAGTCCCCCCGACAGGGCCGTGCCCACGGGGACCTCGGACTGCAGGCGCAGGCGCACGCCCTCGGTGAACCGCTCCCGGTACTCGTCGATGACGGCCTGCGAATAGGGGGTCTCGATCCGGGCGAGTTCGGCCAACTCTTCCTTGAACCGCGTGTAGGGGCTGATGGTGATGCTGCCGGCGGGGCCGGTGGCGGTGGCCACCGTGGTGAGCACCAGCTTCTCGCCGGGCATGAGCTTGCGGACGCCGGCAAAGAACGTCTCCGGCTCGTCGTCGTGGATGCGGAACTGCAGGTAGCGGTACAGGATCCTCTCGTTGACCTTCTTCTCCAGCTTCCCGGCGGCCAGCAGGGGCTTGATCTCCGAGCCGAACAACAGCGTGGGGGACTCGGCGGTGCCGGCGGTGGCGTAGTAGAGCGGCTTGATGCCGAAGTGGTCGCGGGCCAGTACCAGGCGGTTGTTCAAGCGGTCGTGGATGGCGAAGCCAAACATGCCGTTGAACTTGTCGAACGCGGCGTCGCCCCACTCCTCGTAGGCCTGGAGCACCACCTCGGTGTCGGAGACGGTGCTAAAGGAACGCCCCAGCGCCTCCAGTTCGGCCCGCAGGTCCAGGTAGTTGTACACCTCGCCGTTGTAGACCAGCACGGTCTCGCCGTCTGCGCTGACCATCGGCTCCTGGCCGTGGGCCACGTCGATGATGGACAGGCGGCGGTGCGCCAGGCCCACGCTGCCGTGCGTGTAGATGCCCTCCCCATCCGGGCCGCGGTGCACGATGCACGCATTCATCTCTTGCAGGAGGGTTTCGTCTTCCCCATAACCGTAGTAACCGGCGATTCCGCACATACTGCTTACCTCATCCTTAATACGTCAGTCCACGGACAATGCTACTTGCTGCGGCGCGAGAGGCTTGGCACCGGGCGGTGTCCACGGGCGGTAAAACTGTGAGATGGCGCCCAACTATGATGGATGGGTGACTGCCACCGCCGAAGAAAAGCAAACCCTGTCCGGCCCGCACGCACCCCTCGTCGGGGTTCTCGCCCTCCAAGGCGACGTGCGCGAACACGCCCGGGCCCTGGAGGCCTGCGGAGCCCGCGTGGTGGCCGTGCGCCGCCCGGCCGAGCTGGCCGCCGTCGACGGCCTCGTCCTCCCCGGCGGGGAGTCGACCACGATCGATAAACTCACCCGAATCTTTGGCCTGGCCGAGCCGTTGCGGGAGCGCATCCGGGCCGGCATGCCGGTCTACGGCAGCTGTGCCGGGATGATCTTGCTGGCCGAGACCATCGCCGATCCGGCCACGGATCAGGACGGCAACGCCCAACAAACCCTGGGCGGGCTGGACATCACGGTGCGCCGGAACGCGTTTGGCCGCCAGGTGGACTCCTTTGAAACCGAGCTGCACTTCACCGGCTTGGCCGCACCCGGTGAACCGGAAACGCCCGTGCACGCCGTGTTCATTCGGGCCCCGTGGGTGGAGCGCGTGGGCGACGGCGTGCAGGTGCTCGCCAGCGTGGACCTGCCGGGGACCGGGCAAAACGCTAAGATTGAGCCAGTAGTCCGTGCGGTCGCCGTCCGTTCGCAGCATCTGCTGRCAACCTCCTTCCATCCGGAAATGACCGGTGAGCGCCGCATCCACGAACTGTTTATTCGAATGATTAGAGGAGAAGCGTAACTATGTCAGGCCACTCCAAATGGGCGACCACGAAGCACAAAAAAGCCATCATTGACAGTCGTCGTGCCAAGTCGTTCGCCAAGCTGATCAAGAACATCGAAGTTGCCGCCCGCATCGGCGGCGCGGACATCGTCGGCAATCCGGCCCTGGAACTGGCCGTCACCAAGGCCAAGAAGACCTCCGTCCCCGCGGACAACATTGACCGGGCCATCAAGCGCGGCTCCGGCCAGCTCGGCGACGCCGTCGACTACCAAACCATCATCTATGAAGGCTACGGCCCGCAGGGCACCGCCATCTTGATCGAGTGCCTGACCGACAACAAGAACCGGGCCGCCTCCGAGGTCCGCCTGGCCGTGGGCCGCAACGGCGGCAACATGGGCGATCCCGGCTCGGTGGCGTACATGTTCACCCGCAAGGGCATCGTGGTCCTGCCCAAGAACGGCCTCGGCGAGGACGACGTGCTCATGGCCGTGCTGGACGCCGGCGCCGAAGAGGTCAAGGACGAGGGCGAGAGCTTTGAGATCATCTCCGACACCGCCGACCTGCCCGCCATCCGCGCGGCCCTAACCGAGGCCGGCATCGACTACGAGAGCGACGAGGCCGGCTTTGTGCCCTCCATGCAGGTGGAACTGGATGTGGCGAACGCCCGCAAGTTCATGAAGCTCTACGACGCGCTGGAGGACCTGGATGACGTCCAGAACATCTACTCCAACGCCGACATCAGCGCCGAGGTCCTGGCCCAGCTCGAGGAAGACTAGGACCTGCGCGTCCTGGGCGTGGACCCCGGCCTGACCCGCTGCGGGCTGGGCGTGGTGGACGTGGTCGCCAACCGCACGGCCACCATGGTGGCCGTCGGGGTGGTGGGCAGCACGCACGAGATGACCCTGGACGGCCGGCTGCTGGTCGTCGCCGAGGCGATCGATGCCTGGCTGGACGCATTCAAGCCGGATGTCCTGGCCCTCGAGCGCGTCTTTGCCCAAACGAACCTGAGCACCGTCATGGGCGTGGCCCAGGTCTCCGGCGTCGTCATCGTCGCCGCCGCCCGCCGCGGCATTCGGGTGGCGCTGCATACGCCCTCGGAGGTCAAGGCGGCCGTCACCGGCAACGGGCGGGCGGACAAGGCCTCCGTCACGGCCATGGTCACCCGGATCCTGCGCCTGGCCGAGCCGCCCCGGCCGGCCGACGCCGCCGACGCCCTGGCCCTGGCCATCGCCCATGCCTGGCGGGCCGGAAATTCGCTCGCCTCCGCGTCCACGGGCACGACGGCGGCCCAACAGTTGTGGCGCGACGCCGAGTCCAAGGCGAAAACGAAGAAGAACAAGGAAAAGTCCGGGCCGAGCTGGCGATGACTGTTCGGAAATATGTTCGATACAATGGGTGTATGTTGGTCCGTATCCAACCAGGAACGTGACAACCGAGAACCTGACAACCGAGAACATGAACGGAGCGGCGTAGTGATCAGTTTTGTCCGTGGACCGGTGGCCCACCTCTCCCTGGCCCAGGCGGTCATCGACGTCAACGGCGTCGGCATGCTGGTCCACGCCACCCCCAAAACGCTCGGCGGCCTGCGGGTGGGCGAGGAAAGCACCCTCACCACCTCGATGATCGTGCGCGAGGACTCCATGACCCTCTACGGCTTTGCCGACGCGGATGAACGTGAGGTCTTCGACATCCTGCTCAGCGTCAGCGGGATCGGACCCCGGCTCGCCCTGGCGGTTTTGGCCGTGCTGGAACCGGAGGCCATCCGCGCGGCAGTGGCCGGCGGGGACGGCAAGACCTTCACCAAGGTGCCCGGAATCGGCCCCAAGGTGGCCGGGCGGATCGTGCTCGAGCTCAAGGGCAAGCTGCACCCGACGGGAACCGGTGCGGCCGCCGCCCCGTCCCCGGTCCGGATGGAATGGAAGGACCAGGTGGTGGCCGCCATGACCAGTCTGGGCTGGAATGAGAAGGATGCCCTCAAGAGCATCGACGCGGCCATCGCCGGGGAACCCGAGTTGGGCGAGAGCGGCAATGTGGCCGCCGTCCTGCGGGCCACGCTGCGCTGGCTGGGCCAG
Source organism: Specibacter sp. RAF43 (assembly GCF_052114065.1). Lineage (NCBI taxonomy): Bacteria > Bacillati > Actinomycetota > Actinomycetes > Micrococcales > Micrococcaceae > Specibacter > Specibacter sp. RAF43. Next base: position 70,198 of record NZ_JBFREA010000020.1, read on the forward strand.
GACGGCGCCCGCCAATCAAGCCGGGTGCGCTAGGCCATGGCCGGCCCCGACGACAACGCCCTGCTGCCGGGCCAGATCATCTTCGGCGGCGAAGAAGCCGGCGTCCGGCGTGCCGCGCCGTCGGCCGAACTGGCCCCCGCCGTCGAACCCGAGGAACGCGAACTGGAAGCGGCCCTGCGCCCCAAGAACCTGGACGACTTTGTGGGCCAGGAACGCGTGCGCAAACAACTGGCCCTTGTGCTGGCCGCCTCCAAGATCCGCGGCCGCAGCGCCGACCACGTGCTCATGTCGGGCCCGCCGGGCCTGGGCAAGACCACCCTGGCGATGATCATCGCCGCGGAGATGAACGCACCCCTGCGGATCAGTTCCGGCCCCGCCATTCAGCATGCCGGGGACCTGGCCGCCATCCTCTCCTCCCTGTCCGAGGGGGAGGTGCTGTTCCTGGACGAAATCCACCGCATGTCCCGCCCGGCCGAGGAAATGCTGTACATGGCCATGGAAGACTTCCGGGTCGACATCATCGTGGGCAAGGGTGCCGGCGCCACGGCCATCCCGCTGGAGCTGCCGCCGTTCACGTTGGTGGGCGCCACCACCCGGGCCGGACTCCTGCCCGGCCCGCTGCGGGACCGGTTCGGCTTCACCGGCCACCTGGAGTTTTACTCCGTCGAGGAGCTGGAGTTGGTGCTGCGCCGTTCCGCGGGCATGCTGGACTTGAAGCTGACCAGCGCCGGATTCAGCGAAATCGCCGGCCGGTCCCGCGGCACCCCGCGCATTTCCAACCGGCTGCTGCGCCGGGTGCGCGACTGGGCCCTGGTGCACGGCATCGAGACCATCGACGCGCGGACGGCGTCGGCCGCGCTGGACATGTATGAGGTCGACGCCCGCGGCCTGGACCGCCTGGACCGGGCGGTGCTTGAGGCCCTGGTCAGCAAGTTCAACGGCGGCCCCGTGGGCCTGTCCACCCTGGCCATCGCGGTGGGGGAGGAGCCCGAAACCGTTGAAACGGTGGCCGAGCCGTTCCTGGTGCGCGAAGGCCTGCTGGGCCGCACGCCCCGGGGCAGGATCGCGATGCCGGCCGCGTGGGAACATTTGGGCCTGAAAATGCCCGGCAACGCCGTGGCGGCGGCCATGCTGCCCTTTGATGAGGACGATGCGCCATGAGTGCCGGCGAAGGCTCGTTTTGCCGGTTGTGGGCACGTGTTGATCGTACATTCAGGAATACCCTCTAGACTGGTATGACGTCCGGCACGTTCAAGTGCTCCGGGCAGCCAACCAAGACGCCCATGATTGGAACTTTCACTGTGATCCTCAGTAGTATTCTGGCCGCCGACCCGGCCGCCGCCCCCGCCGGCTTCAGCCCCATGAACCTGGTCCTGTTCGCCGCGTTCGGCCTGCTGATCATCATGATGATCCGCAAGCAAAAGAAGACCAAGGCGGCCGCGGCGCAAAAGCAGTCACAATTGGCCCCGGGCGTCGAGATCATGACCAACTTCGGCCTGTTCGGCCATGTCAGGGGCATCGACACGGAAAACAACAAGATCGAACTGGAGATTTCTCCCGGGGTCGTCGTCTCCGTGCACAGCCAGACCGTCGCCAAGATCATTGACCCCGCCGACGCCGCCGCGGGCACGGAGCTGGCCGATCTCAACACTTCAGTGCCCGATGACGCGTCCTCGCTGACCGCCGGCACTGAGCACACCGACGTGTCCGGGGAAACCGCCGAGGAGACCCTTCAACGCCTGAACAAAGACACCAACAAAGACAACTAGCCTGGTGCGGGCGGGCAGCTGCTGCCGGCGATGAAAGTCGCCGCAGCAGCCTTGCCGTGTTCAAAAGCCCGTGAACAATAGAAGGATCCCTTGATGGCACGAACTGGCCCGACCTCCTCAGCCCGCAGAATGCTGCTGTGGCTGGTGGCGATCTTCATCGTTTGCATTATCACCGTAGGCGGCGGTGTCCTCACAAACGCGGCCAGCTGGGTTCCCAAACTCGGCCTCGACCTTGAAGGCGGCACCCAGATGATCCTGGCGCCTAAGGTGGAGGGTGCGGGCAACATCACGGCGGAGCAACTGGACCAGGCCGTCTCCATCATCCGCCAACGCGTGGACGGCTCGGGCGTCTCCGAGGCGCAGATCGCCACCGAGGGCGGGCGCAACGTCGTCGTGTCCATGCCCGGCAAGCCCACCACCGAAGAGCGCGACCTCATCAAGGCCTCGGCCAACATGAACTTCCGCCCCGTGATCCAGATTGGCCAGGGGGCCGCCGTGCCGGTGGCCGAGCGCCTGCCGGCGGATAAACTGCCCAAGCCGACGGCCAAGCCGATCAATGCCAGCGACCCGAACTGGGTGGATGCGGCACTGTACAAGGAGTTTGAGGCAACCAGCTGTGTGGCCCCCATCACGGAGCGGCCCACCATTTCGGACCCGAACAAGCCGATGATCTCCTGTGAACATGACAACGGGGTCAAGTACATCCTGGGCCCGGTGGAAGTTCCCGGCAAGTGGATCAAGACCGCCTCCTACGGCCTGCAGCAGGGCGCCCAGGGCGTGACCACCAACCAGTGGTCCGTCCAGCTGACGCTGACCCAGCCCGAAGGCGCGAAGGCGTTCAAGGAAGTCACCCAGCGTCTCCACGCCAAGTACCTGGCCAACCCGCAGGACCCGCAGTCCCAGTTCGCAATCGTGCTGGACGGCAACGTCATCTCGGCCCCCGCATCCATGGCCGTCATCACCGACGGACAATCCTCCATCACCGGCAACTTCACCGAGGACAGCTCGAAGTCACTGGCCGACAAATTGAAGTTCGGCGCCCTGCCCATCAGCTTTGAGATCCAGTCCGAGGAACAAATCTCCGCAACCCTCGGTCTTCAGCAGCTGGAAATGGGCATGTTGGCCGGGCTGATCGGCCTGGGCCTGGTGGTGGTCTACTCCCTGTTCCAATACCGGGCCCTGGGCTTTGTGACGATCCTGTCCCTGGTGATCGCCGGCGGCATCACCTACCTGGCCATCATTTTGCTTGGCTGGTCCGAAAACTATCGCCTGTCGTTGGCCGGCGTGGCCGGCATCATCGTCTCGATCGGCCAGACGGCGGACTCGTTCATCGTCTACTTCGAACGGGTCAGGGATGAGCTCCGCGACGGCCGGGGCCTGGTGGCCGCCGTCGAAAACGGCTGGCTGCGCGCCAAGCGGACCATCCTGGCCTCCAAGGCCGTGAACATCCTCGCCTCACTGGTGCTGTATTTCGTGGCCGTGGGCAATGTGAAGGGCTTCGCGTTCACGCTCGGCCTGACCGCCGTGGCCGACCTCATCGTCGTGTTCATGTTCACCCACCCGACGCTGCAGTTGCTGGCGCGCACGAAGTTCTTCGGCGAGGGGCACCACTTCTCCGGACTGGACCCCGTCCAGCTCGGCGCCGTGCCGCTGTACCGCGGCGCCGGGCGCTTCCGCAGCCCCCAGGACTCCCTGGCCGTGGCCAAGGGCAAGAACGCCCGGGCGGCCGGCGAGGCCGAACGGCGCCAAACCATCGCCGAACGCAGGCTGGCCGCCAAACAAGCTGAAATGGTCGGCAGCAGGGGAACCGGTTCCACCGCGTCCGAAGCCGGCGACGACGCCAAGGAGAGCAACTGATGAAGAGTTTCGCCACATTCGGCAACGAGCTGTACACCGGCCAGCGCTCCTACGAGTTTGTCGGCAAGCGCAAGATCTGGTTCGGCATCACAGGCATCGCCGTCCTGCTCTCCATCGTGTTCCCGCTGCTCACCGGCGGGTTCAACTTCGGCATTGAATTCCGCGGCGGCTCCCAGTTCACCATCTCCGACGTCGCCCACACGGACGTCGGCACCGGTGAACGGGCCGTGGCCGCGGCCGCGACCGGAACCGCGGCGGTCGTCACCAACGTCGCCGGCAAGACCATGCAGGTCCAGACCGACCGGCTCAGCGACGACCAGACCATCAAGGTCAAGGATGCGCTGAAGGAGGCCTACGGGGTGACCGATGACCACATCACCTCCACCTTCGTCGGCCCGTCCTGGGGCCAGGACGTCTCCCGCCAGGCGATTGTGGGCTTCATCGTGTTCGTGCTGCTGGCCACTGCGCTCATGGCGCTGTACTTCCGCACGTGGCGCATGTCCATTGCCGCGATCGTGGGCCTGCTGGTAGTGATGGTGGTGACCGCCGGCGTCTATGCGGCGTCCCGGTTCGAGGTGACGCCGTCGGCCATCATCGGGTTCCTGACCATCTTGAGTTACTCGCTCTATGACACGGTGGTGGTGTTCGATAAAATCCGGGAGAACACGGCGGAGATCACCAGCTCCACCCGGCGCACCTTCGACGAGGAGGTGAACCTGGCCGTCAACCAAACCCTGGTCCGCTCGATCAACACCATGATGGTGGCCGTGCTCCCGGTGGGGTCCATCCTGTTCATCGGCGCCATGCTGCTGGGCGCCGGAACGCTGCGGGACCTCTCGCTGTCCCTGTTCATCGGCATCATCGTCAGCACCTTCTCCACCGTCTTTGTCGCAGCACCCATGTACTCGTGGCTGCGTGAGCGGGAACCGGAGCTGGTCAAGCAGGCGAAGAAAGTCCAGGCCCGCCGCGCCGCGGAGCCCGCCAACGCCTAGCCGTCCCTCCGGGCCGGGGCCGGGACACGCTGCGAAAAGCACCGTGTCCCGGCCCTTCCACATTGGTCGTGAGCCTTGTGTGCCGGGATTAGACTAGATGAATGCCCGGTTTGAGCGGGATGGGCGTTGGCCGAGGGAAGGAAGAAGTTGTGAACGAGCAAGCACCCTCGCATGACACCCTGTCCGGAAAGTCCGCGGAAGCCAAGGGTGCCGTGCCCGAGCCCGAGCGCCGCCCGGTGGAGATCCGGCCCACGTTTCCCGGCCGTCGCGAACGCACCCGCTCCCGGCTCGCCCGGCTAACCGGCTGGTCGAGTGAAAGCTATTCGCCGATCCTGGAACCGTTGCTGCGGATTGTGCGCGCGAACAACCCCAAGGAAGACTTCGACCTCATCCAGCGCGCCTTCACGGTGGCCGAAAGGTACCACGAGGGTCAAAAGCGCAAGAGCGGGGATCCCTACATCACCCACCCCGTCGCCGTGGCCACCATCCTGGCCGAGCTGGGCATGTCCGGGCCGACGCTGGCCGCCGCGCTGCTGCACGACACCGTGGAGGACACCTCCTACACGCTCACCGAGCTGCGCCGGGACTTCAGCGACGAGATCGCCATGCTGGTGGACGGCGTCACCAAGCTGGACAAGGTCGAGTTTGGTGAATCGGCCCAGGCGGAGACCGTCCGGAAGATGGTCATCGCCATGGCCAAGGACATCCGGGTCCTGGTCATCAAGCTTGCCGACCGGCTGCACAACGCGCGCACCTGGCGATTCGTCTCGGCGGAGTCCTCCGGCAAGAAGGCCCGCGAAACCCTGGACATCTATGCCCCGCTGGCGCACCGGCTGGGCATGAACACCATCAAGTGGGAACTTGAGGACCTCTCCTTCTCCGCCTTGTATCCGAAAGTGTATGAGGAGATTGTGCGCATGGTCTCCGACCGCACCCCGGAGCGGGAAAAGCAGCTGGCCGTCATTCGCCGGCAAATCAGTGAGGACCTGCGCGAGGCCAGGATCAAGGCCGCCATCACCGGCCGGCCCAAGCACTACTATTCCGTGTACCAAAAGATGGTGGTCCGGGCCAAGGACTTTGACGACATCAACGACCTCATGGGCGTGCGCGTGCTCGTTGACACCGTCCGGGACTGCTACGCGGCGCTGGGCACCATCCATGCGCGCTGGAACCCGCTGCCCGGCCGGTTCAAGGACTACATCGCCATGCCCAAGTTCAACATGTACCAGTCCCTGCACACCACCGTGATCGGGCCCGACGGCAAACCGGTGGAAATCCAGATCCGCACCCACGAGATGCACCAGCGGGCCGAATACGGCGTGGCCGCACACTGGAAGTACAAGACCGGCAGCAAGAGCCCCGTGTCCGGCCAGGAGGACATGAACTGGCTGCGCACACTGGTGGACTGGCAGCAGGAGACCAGCGACCCCAACGAGTTCCTGGACTCGCTGCGCTATGAGATGAACGCGCGCGAGGTGTTCGTTTATACGCCCAAGGGCAAGGTCATGGCGCTGCCGGCCGGGTCGACGCCRGTCGACTTCGCCTACGCCGTCCATACCGAGGTGGGGCACCGGACCATTGGTGCCCGCGTCAACGGCAAGCTGGTGCCGCTCAACAGCGAACTGGAACAAGGCGACGCCGTGGAAATCTTCACTTCCAAGGCCGAGGGCGCCGGGCCCAGCCAGGACTGGCAGAACTTCGTCAAGAGCGCCCGGGCCAGGAACAAGATCCGCCAATGGTTCAGCAAGGAACGCCGCGAAGAATCCATTGACAAGGGCAAGGAACTGCTCACCAAGGCCATGCGCAAGCAGAACCTGCCCCTGCAGAAGATGATRACGCACGACGCCCTGATGGCGGTGACCCAGCATTTCCGCTATGTGGACATCGCCGGGCTGTATGCGGCCGTCGGCGACGGCCACACCTCCGCGCAGGCCGTGGTGGAGCGGCTGACGGACGTCCTGGGCGTGAACGACGACGTCGAGGACGCCGCCCCGCCCGTCGCCACTCACGTCTCCACGACCCGCTCGAGGGTCTCCGACTCCGGGGTGATCGTCCACGGGGTGGGCGAGGTGCTGGTGAAGCTGGCGCGCTGCTGCACGCCGGTGCCCCCGGATCCCATCGCCGGCTACGTCACGAAGGGATCGGGCGTGTCCGTGCACCGGCAGGACTGTCCCAACCTGGCCTACCTGCGCTCCGAGCCGGACAAGGTGGTCGAGGTGGAATGGGCCCCGACGCAGTCGGGCGTGTTCCTGGTGGAGATCCAGGTGGAGGCGCTGGATCGCAAGAGCCTGCTTTCCGACGTCACCCGGGTGCTGGCCGAAAGCCATGTCAACATTCTGGCGGCCAGCGTCAACACCTCCCGGGACCGGGTGGCCTTGTCCCGCTTTGCGTTCGAGATGGGCGATCCGAAGTACCTCAACCACGTCCTGAACGCCGTGCGCAGGATCGACGGCGTCTACGACGTCTACCGGGCCACGGGAACCTCCCGGCGCAGCTGATATGTAGGAAGGTTTGTCAAGGGGCATAGTTGTGCGGCTCCCAGCGTTGCTGGTGGGGGCCGCTGGTTTGGGTGCTGTCCGGGTGTGGTGGTCGTGCTGGCT
>NZ_JBFREA010000021.1:0-82796 GCF_052114065.1 Specibacter sp. RAF43
CTGCTGGGGGTGAAGGYGGCCGTGTTGGTGGCGGTCGTGTAGCTCGTRGACCCSGCGACCGCGGTGCCGGCGGCGTCCTTGAGCGTGAACGTCACACTCGCGGCCGTCACYGCCTGGCTGAAGGTGGCGGTCGGCGCCGTGGAAAYGGCGCTTCCGGTGGCGTTGTTGGCCGGCGTGGTGCCGGTCACCGCCGGTGCCGGCGGCGGCGCGGCGGTGGTGAAGGACCAGCTGTAGGGTGCGGCCATGGTTTGTCCGGTGGCGTTGGTGGCGCCGGAGACGGTCGCCGTATACGTGGTGCTGTACGCCAAGGAACTGCTGGGGGTGAAGGTGGCCGTGTTGGTGGCGGTCGTGTAGCTCGTAGACCCCGCGACCGCGGTGCCGGCGGCGTCCTTGAGCGTGAACGTCACACTCGCGGCCGTCACCGCCTGATTAAAACTCGCGGCCGGTGTCGTCGTGATTGGCGCTGATGTCGCCCCTGACGCCGGGGCCGTGGATGACACGGCGGGTACGGCCATGCTGCTGGGGTTGAAGACCACGTCCACCCAGTAGTACTCGGCCTGGTAGAGGCCGGTCGGGAACCTTGAGGAAGACGAATACGCGTAAAAACCGTTGGGATTGGCTCTGGTGCTGCGGCTCATTTGTATCGGCGGGCCGCCGGCACWGCCGTTGCCGGCGGGCATGGGCGACGGGTTTGGATAGAGGTACCCACTGTCCTGGGTGTAGTGGCCCTGGGGTGCAAAGTAGGAAACCACGTACGCGGTGTTGGCGGTGACGGTCAACGGCTGGCTAAACGTCGCAGTCTGCCAGCCGCTGGCGGACTCACCGGCGAAGGTGGCGGTGGCAAGCAATGTTCCCGACGCGGACCAGACGTTGCCGATGTGTGTGCCTTTGTTCAAGGTCGACTTGTAGAAGCGAACCCCCGAGATGGTGCCATTGACGGTTGAGCTGAATCTAAGCCCGACCTCCACGGCCTGCCCATCGCCCGAATCGGGCTTGGCCGGGGTGGCCCCGGTGCCCTTGAAACTGCAGGGGCAGGTGATGCCCAGCGCACGCCCGGCGCCGGCCCCCTCCACGTTGCCACTGTCATCGGTGGCGCGGGTCTTGATGGTCGTTCCGGGATATCCGTGGGCGGCATCCCACCTGTACGTCCAGCTCGTGGTGCCGGTTGCCGGATGCCAGGTGGTCCCGCCGTCGGTTGAAACCTCGACGCCGGCCACCACACCTCCGCCGGCGTCGCTGGCCGTCCCCGTGATGGTCAGGGTCGAACCGTCGGCCACAGTGGCGCCGGCCACGGGAGCAGTCATGACGGACACCGGCGCAGTGGTATCGGACGATGCGGCACTGACCACCACGCCGTCCATGGGTGTGGCCGGTTGCGTATGCATGTCGGCGAACAGGTTGACGGTGGCCTGCTGCATGTTCAGGTCGGTGTTCCCATGCGTCGTGAAGTTGTCCAGCCCCCACGACCATTGCACCGTGCCGGCCCCGAAGACCAATGCCCCGCTGGCCGCCTTGTAGAGGGTCAGGTTGTGGGTGGTGCTGGCCGGAACGACATTGGAGCCGTAGTCGGTGAACACCTCCGGGGCCGTGTAAGTGGTGGACGAGAGGTCAATCAGGCCGGCGGGCCTGAAGCCGTCATCTGCGTCAACATCCCATTCGTAGCCCAGGACGCCGATCCCCTCACCCAGTGTTATTAGCTGTGTCCCCGTCAAGCTGGCCACATCCGTATTGCGCCACAGGCGCAGCTTGGCGTAGCGCGCCGGGACGTCAATGTCGGTTGTCCCGCTATTGACCAGGAACAGCTGGCCCGTGAGCGCATTTTGCGGATTCCCGCCTCCCGTCGCGGTGCCGAATCGAGGGTCCACCCATGATCCGGTCCATTCGACAGGGTCGGTGGGCGCATTGAAGTGGGTGTCCTTGTAGGCCACCAGCGTCCTGTTGGCTGTGACCGGTCCGGACTGGCTGGATTCCCACCGCGTGCGCCAAAAGACCTCGTTGCCGCTGAAGAACGCCAGGTTTACGCCGTGGTCGCGGGCATATTCCACGCTGGCCCGTTGCGGACCTGACCAATACTCGTCATGTCCAACGGAGAGGAACGTCTTGTGGTTAAGCAGCAGGTTGCCCTGCGTGCCGGTGTCGAGGCCCGAGATGTAGCTCACGTCGTAGCCGTTTTGTTCCATGAAGCGGATCATGGGCAGTTCGGCACTCAGGAACCAGCTGTGCCCGTTGTCGTCCAGGGCCGTGTGGAAGGGCCTGTTGTAGGAGACCTTGAACGCCGACTTGTACGCTTCCGGGTTTCCCGGAGGGCACGAGACGGTGCACTGGTAGAGGCTGTTGCCCCCATAGGTGTTGTAGGCCTGCCAAGTTTCGTCGGAGGTTTGAATGACGACGTCGGACGTACTGGCGTCATTGCGGACCACGAACGGTATGACGGATGCCCCGCTGGTGTCGGTCCGTACCAGGCGGGCCAGATAGAGTCCGGAGACTGCCGTGGATGGAACTGTCCAGGATGCCGAAACCGCCCAGTTGCCGCAGTCGATGAGCCCGGTGGCCGAAAATTGCTGGCAGGCTGGCTGTGTCTGCGGCAGGGTTGCCGAGGGCAGGACGTTGGTCGCAATCTTGCGTGCGCCCAGTCCTTGGTAATAGCCGAGCCGGTAGATGTCAATATGGTAGGCCTTCGCGGTGGTGTTGACCTTGAACTGTTCGGTCGCACCGACATTGACGCTCATGGCCGTTCCGTAACCCTGAATGGTCGAGTCCCCGGCCCCTGTCACGCTCCATTCGCTTTGCGGCGATCCCGTCTTGCTGTTTTCACACGCCACGACACTTGTCACGGGCGCAGCGCATGGGTCTGATGCCGCCACCGCGGCCGGCGTCATGCCAGGGAAAGGGGAGCTAATGGCCGGCAGCAACACGACCAGGAGGGCCAGCAGCGACGGGATGACCGCACGTCCCATGATGGAAGGCAGGTGTGGTGTAGTTCTCTGTTCCATGGCAGACCCAACTGCGAGACCGGACAAGCTTCAGCTTGACTTCACCGTAGGGTCATTCCGCCACCGAACTCCACCGTAGTGGGTACTCGATTATTCTCGGTGCTACTTGCTTTTTTCGCCGCCGGCTACGCGGTTCGGGCCACGGCGGGGACCGCATACCTAGGTGAACAGGCCCTCTCCCAGATACCCGTCTCCGGTGACCCCCGGCAGGCCGATGAAGTACTGGCCGCCGAATGCCTGGATGTAGTCCGTCATCGGCTCCCCGGCCAGTCGTTCCTGCACGGCCTCGAACTGGTCCTGGATGCTCGCCTGGTAGCAGGCAAAGATGAGCCCAACGTTTTGGTTGCCCGTCGCGTCGGTGCCCAGCACGTAGTTGTAGCCGCGCCGCAGGAGACGGGAACTTTCCGCCAGGGTGGTGCGTGGGTTGGCCAGGCGAATGTGCGCAGCCAATGGGATAACGGCGCCGTTTGGATCCCCCTTGTAGTCCGGGGCGTCACTTTCAACGTTGCCGTCCAAGGGTGCGCCCGAGTCTCGTCGGCGCCCAATCATGGTGTCCTGCTCGCTCAGGGATACCCGGTCCCAAAATTCGACCAGCATCCGGATCAGCCGCACCACGATGAAGGTCCCTCCCACGGCCCACGCCGGCTGTCCTGACTCCGGGCCGATCCACACCAGACCGTCCGATTCCCCGGGGTTGGCGATCCCGTCTTTATAGCCGAACAAGTTTCGGGAGGCCCCCGATGGTCGCGGCGGGGAAATGAAGCCATTGATCTGCCACTGAGGCTGCATCCAGGCGCGGGTGGCGCGCGTCAGCTCGCGCAGCGCGTGATGGACGGTGTCCGGGGCGTTCGCGCAAACTTGCAGCAGGATGTCCCCGCCCAGCCACGCCGGGTCGGGCACGTCGTCATCAAAGATGCGCATGGTGGAAAGCCCTTTCGGCAGCTTCCCCTCGAGTCCGAATCTTTCCGCAAAAGCCCCATGACCCAATCCCACCGTGATGGTCAGTCCGTCGGCCGGAATCACCGCTCCCAGTACGCCGGAATCCGACGGCGGTACGCCGGAGCCGGCCGCCACGGGGGACCCTCCGGCCGTCAGTGCCCGCGCGCGGTCCGTGATGGTTTGCAGCAGTTGCTGCAGCTGTGGGCCATTTGCTGCCGTCAGCGTGAAGACCGCGAAACAGGCAGCGGACTGCGGCAGGGCCGGCCGGTAGATGCCGGCCTGGTGCGGGCCCTCAAAGCGGGTGGATTCCGGGGCGGAGACACCGGCATCCTGGGCATGCGCCGGAACAGGGGAGGGTGCGATGGCGGATGCCACGGCCGTGGCCCCCACGGCGCCGGTCGCCAGCGCATGGCGCAGGAAGGTCCGGCGGCCGGTGGGGGAGGACTCTGGGGGCATGACGGCGGCCTTCCTATTCACTGCCCTGGGGCAGGGCCAAGAGCTGCGGAATGTCCGCCAGCACTTCCAGCGCGGCCGATACGGCCCCGTTCACGTGCTGGCGCTCTACGGTGGTGGCCCTGTCCAGGGCCACCCATGAATCGCCTCGACGAAGGTGTGTGAGCTGGGCGTCGACGGCGTCCAGCCGGGCGTTGATGGCGGCCACCAGCCCTGGTCTGCGTGACTCCAGCGGGGTGGCCAGATCGGCGACCGTGGATCGGGTGGCCGCCACGTCGGCGGAGGTGATGGCGAAGGCCATGGCGGCGCCGTGGTTGTCTTGCCCCGAGAGTGTGTCGCGCAATGTGTCCTCCAGGATTTCGTGGGCGCGCAGTGACAGCGCGCCCGGAACCATGGCGAGGGTGGGCAGCCGGGCGGCCAGTGATGCCACATCCGACTCCAGCCGGCGTGCCGCCAGGGCCAGGGATGGGGCCGGTTGACCGTTGAACAACCCGTATTCAATTCGGCCGAGTCCGGTGAATCCGGTATCCCGATCCGGTGTGGACGCCGGGTCGCGGACGCCCTCGATTGCGTCCCCGGCCTCGCCGAAACTGCCGTACGCGGCGCCGAGTCCTGACCAGGTTTGGCGTGCGAGAAGCCAGTCGCGCCGGGCCGTGGGCACATCCGAGGCAAGCAGCGCCGTCGTCAGCGCCCGCACGTGCGCGAGCATGAGGACGAGCGTGCGTGAGGCGTGCTTGAGATAGAGGTTGTTGGACTGCCCAAGTTCGCCGGTGGACGCCTGTCGCACGGCCGGGGTGGCATTGGCCGGTACCGGGCCTGTGGCCACAAATGGTGCCGAGGTGCCCTTTAGCTGGCCGCTCTGCAGGCATTGGAACGCATAGTCGCCCGGTCCTATTGTCGCGTTGAAAGTCACTGATGATCCCGGGCCAAGCGTCACGGTGCGGATGAGGGTGCCAAATTCGGGCAGCTTCACCAGGTACACCTCGGTGGGCCAGGTTGCCGCGTTGCGGACCATGAACGACGCCGGTCCCGTCACCCGATTCGCCACGCCGGAGCCGCAGGCCCTGTCGGTGATAGTGACGGTGGTGGCCGCTGAGGTCATGCTCGGGCCCGGCGCGGTTCGTTCGGTCAGGGACACCCCGGCGATCAGGGCGGCCGAGACGGCAACCGCAAGGCCCGTCGCGATCCACTCCCGGCGAAGCGCAGCCGGCCCGCTCACACCGCCATCCGTTCGGCGGCCTGGCGCACAATGTGTTCGGCGATCGCCATCGCCGAGGTTGCTCCCGGCGACGGGGCGTTGCGTACGTGCAGTATCCGCCGGCTGCCGGTGATCACAAAGTCGTCGACCAGGCTGCCGTCCGCTTTCATGGCCTGGGCCCGGATGCCGCGCCGGCCCGGCACCACATCGGCCACGCCGAGCTCGGGCACGTAGGCGCGGGCGGCATCCACGAACGCCCTTTTGCTCAGCACCGTCCGTCCCTCACGGAACGCGGCGGGGACGTTGCCCGCGGCAAAACGCCAGAAACCCGGGAAGCCGGCCACGTCGGCCAGGTCCCTTGGCGAAAACTGCAGGCCACGGTATGCTTCGCGGCCGCCGGCCAGGAAGGCGTTGGGGCCCACCATTACCTCCCCGTCGATGCGCTTGGTCAAATGCACGCCCAAGAACGGGTAGCGAGGGTCCGGGACCGGGTAGATGAGCCCGTTGACCAGGTGCCGGCGTTCGGGGCGCAGCAGCATATATGCACCAAAGAACGGCACGATCCGAGGCTCCCGGCCGTCCCCGGAGCGGCCCGCCAGCCGGTCCGACTGCAGCCCGGTGCAATTGATGACCAGGCCAAAGTGTGCGGCCGTGCCGCCGGACTCGACCCGGACCCCGGCACCGGTCTCCACCAGTTCCGCCACCGGGTGGTTGAGCAGGAGCGTCCCGCCGGCGGCGGTGAAGTCCTCGGCCAGTGCCAAGGTGACGCGCCGGTAGTCCGTGATGGCGGTGGTGGGGGAGTGCAGTGCGGCGATCCCGGTGGCATGGGGTTCAAGCGCGCCCAACTCCTCCCGGTCGATCATGCGCACCCCCGGCACCCCGTTTGCGACGGCGCGGGCAAGAATGACGCGGAGGCGCTCAAGTTCCACGGCGTCCCGGGCCACCACCACCTTGCCGCATACATCGAAGGGCACGTCGTGCCGGGCGGCCAGCTCGCGCAGCAGCCCCACTCCGCGCCGGCACAGCGTGGCCTTGAGTCCGCCCGGCTCGTAGTACAGGCCGGCATGGACCACCCCGCTGTTGTGGCCCGTTTGGTGGAAGGACAGCTCGGCCTCCTTTTCAAACAGGGTCACCGCGGACGCCGCACCGCTGTGCAGCAGCTCGCGGGCGACGGCCGTGCCGATGATGCCACCGCCGACGACGGCGGCCGTGGGCTTTGTCATGATTCCCGCCCGGGGGTGAGGTAGTGTGCGAGTCGTTCCCGGGCGGGGGGTGGGGTGTGGCCGGTGGCGGTGATTTTGGCCAGGGTGAGGGTGCTGTGGGTGGGGCGGGGTGCGGGGGCGGGTTGGTCGGCGTAGTAGTCGGCGGTGCTGACGGGGGTGACCATGGTGCGGGGGTGGCCGAGGAGTTCGTAGACGTCCGCGGCGATGTCCGCCCAGGACTGGACGGGGCCGGTGTTGGTGACGTTGTAGCACCCGTACGCGGGGCTTGTGGTGAGCAGGTGCTTGATGGCGGCGGCGAGGTCCTCGGTGARGGTGAGCCGGCCGAATTGGTCGTTGACGACGGCGGGCCGGATGCCGGCCCGGGCCAGGGCGGCCATGGTGGCCACGAAGTTGCCGCCGGCGCCGATGACCCAGCTGGTGCGGATGAGGTAGTGGCGCGGGACGGTGGCGGTGATCGCGTCCCCGGCGGCCTTGGTCTGCCCGTACACGCCCAGCGGGGTGGGCGGCTCGTCCTCGTCGTGGCGCTCGAGGGTGCCGTCGAAGACGTAGTCGCTGGAGATCTGGACCAGGGTCAGGCGGTGGGCGGTGCAGTGGGCGGCCAGGGCCGCCACGGCGGTGGTGTTCACGGCCCAGGCCGCGGCCCGGCCCGCCGGGGTTTGGGCCGCGTCCACCGCGGTGTAGGCGGCGGCGTTGATGACGGTGGCGTAGTCTCCCCAGGCCACCGCGGCCAGGGCGGCCGGGTCGGTGAGGTCGCACTCGGTGCGGGTGGCGAAGTCCACCCCCGGGTCCCCGGCGTAGAGGGCCCGCAGGGCCCGGCCCAGCTGGCCGTCCGCGCCCAGCACGAGGGTCTTTTTGCCCCGCATCGGGACCACCTCGGCCAGGGGCGGGTGGGCGCGGTCCTGCTCGGAGAGCTCCGCCCGGGAGAGCGGGATGGGCCAGGGGATGTTCAGGGCCGGATCGGCCAGGTTCACAAACGTGTACCGGCCCTGCGCGTCCGCGGACCAGTGGGCGTTGACCAGGTAGGTGTAGGTGGTGTGGTCGGTGAGGGTTTGGAAGGCGTTGCCGACTCCGGCCGGGACGAAGATGGCGGTGGCGGGATCCAGGACGGCGGTGAACACGGTCCCGAAGGACGCCCCCTCGCGCAGGTCCACCCACGCCCCGAACACGCTCCCGGTGGCGACGGAGATGAACTTGTCCCACGGTTCGGCATGGATGCCGCGGGTGGTGCCGGCGGCCTCGTTGAAGGAAATGTTGTTTTGCACCGGCCCGAAGTCCGCCAGCCCGGCCGCCATCATTTTCTCCCGCTGCCAGTTCTCCTTGAACCAGCCCCGCTTGTCCCCGTGCACCGGCAGCTCAAAAAGCACGACGCCGGGAATCGGGGTCGGGCGGGCGAGCAGGGCCTTGCCGTACGCCGGCCCCGTCACCGCCTGGCCCCGGCCGCCGTGCCCTCGGCCGCCGTGCTCCCGACCGCAGTGCCCCCGGCCGCCGCCGCGGCGGCACCGGGCGGGGCGGGGCGCAGTTGTTCGCCCCGGCGGGCGTAGCCGGCCTCCGTGGCGGCCTTTTGCGGCCGCCACCAGGCCTCGTTGGCCCGGTACCAGGCGATCGTGGCGGCCAGCCCGGCGTCAAAGTCCGCATGGGCCGGCGCCCAGCCCAGCTCGGTGCGCAGCCGGGTGGAATCGATCGCGTAGCGCCGATCGTGCCCGGGCCGGTCGCTGACGTGGTCATAGGCGTCGGCCGGCTGCCCCATCGCGGTCAGGATGCCCTCGATCACGCAGCGGTTGTCCCGTTCCCCGTCGGCGCCGATCAGGTACGTCTCCCCGGCCACGCCCCGCTCCAGGATCCGCACCACCGCCGAGGAGTGGTCATCGGCGTGGATCCAGTCCCGCACGTTGGCCCCGGCACCGTAGAGCCGGGGCCGGAGGCCGTCCATGACGTTGGTGATCTGGCGGGGGATGAACTTCTCCACGTGCTGGAACGGGCCGTAGTTATTGGAGCAGTTGCTGATGGTCGCGTTGACCCCGAAGGAACGCACCCAGGCCCGCACCAGCAGGTCCGAGCCGGCCTTCGTGGCCGAATACGGGCTGGAGGGATTGTACGCGGTGGCCTCGGTGAACCGGTCCGGATCATCCAGGGCCAGGTCCCCGTACACCTCATCGGTGGAGATGTGGTGAAACCGCGTCCCATGCCGGCGCACCGCCTCCAACAAGGTAAACGTGCCCACCAGGTTGCTCTGCACGAACGGGGCCGGATCGGCCAGGGAATTGTCGTTGTGCGACTCCGCCGCGTAATGCACCACCGCATCCGCGCCCGCCACCAGGGAATCCACCAGGGCGGCATCGCAAATGTCCCCGCGCACCACAGAGAACCGCTGCCCCGGCAGCCCGGCCAGCGACGCCAGGTTACCGGCATACGTCAACTTATCCAGCACCGTCACCACCCAATCGGTGTGGGCCATGACATAGTGGACAAAGTTGGACCCAATAAAACCGGCACCGCCGGTCACCAAAATTCTCTGCATGACCCCAGCGTAGCGCCGAGTCCTACGCCGGTTCAGGTATAGGACGGTATTGATGCGTGGAATTATTCTTGCCGGGGGAACCGGTTCCCGGCTGCACCCGATTACGTTGGGCATCAGCAAGCAATTGGTGCCGGTCTATGACAAGCCGATGATTTACTATCCGCTCTCGACGCTGATCCTGGCGGGCATCCGGGACATTTTGGTGATCACCACCCCGCACGATGCCGAGCAATTCCAGCGCTTGTTGGGCGACGGTTCCCAGTTCGGGATCAACCTGAGCTACCGGCAGCAGCCCTCCCCGGACGGGCTGGCCCAGGCCTTCATTCTGGGCGCGGACCACATCGGCAATGACACCGTGGCCCTGGTGCTGGGGGACAACATTTTCTACGGCCCCGGGCTGGGCACGCAGCTGCAAAAGCATCAGAATCTGCGCGGCGGCTCGATTTTCGGCTACTGGGTCAAGGATCCCGGCGCCTACGGCGTGGTCGACTTCGACGCCGCCGGCACGGTGGTTTCCCTCGAGGAGAAGCCGGCGAATCCGCGCAGCCACTACGCCGTGCCGGGGCTGTATTTTTACGACAACACCGTCATCGACATTGCCAAGAACCTGGTCCCGTCCCCCCGCGGGGAACTGGAAATCACCGACGTCAACAGCATCTACCTCGATCGCGGCCAGCTGCACGTGGAGCTGCTGCCGCGCGGCACCGCCTGGCTGGACACCGGGACCTTTGGCGACCTCAATGACGCCTCGACGTTCGTGCGCACGGTGGAGAGCCGGCAGGGACTGAAAATCGGCGCCCCCGAGGAGGTGGCCTGGCGCCAGGGCTTCCTCAGCGACGACGAATTGCGCCAGCGGGCCGAAAAGCTGGTCAAGAGCGGCTACGGGACCTATTTGCTGCGCCTGCTTCAGTAATCGCTCAAGATCGGCCCACAAATTCCGTGGACCCGGTAATTCTGAATCGGTGCGATAATTAAGTGCGTTGGATATGACCTAATTGGCCCGTCCAGCGCACGGCCGGTTCACGACCGGAGGGCGTCACATAAGGAGTATGCGTTTTGGTGTTGAAATCCGCTGACCACGACCACCAGGGGCCGTTGACCGACGCCGAGGTGCGCCGGATCCGCAACGACTTCCCCATCCTGGACCAGGATGTCAACGGCAAACCGCTGGTGTACCTGGATTCAGGGGCCACGTCGCAAAAACCCGTCAGTGTGATGGAGGCCGAGCAGGAATTCTACGAACAACGCAACTCCGCCGTACATCGCGGCGCCCACACACTTGCCGTTGCCGCCACCGACGTCTTTGAGGACGCCCGCGGCACCGTGGCCCGGTTCATCGGCGCGGCCGAAAACGAACTCGTCTGGACCTCCAACGCCACCGCGGGGCTGAACCTGCTCGCCTACTCCTTTGGCAACGCCAGCGTTGGCGACGTTCCCGCCGAGGCCCGGCAGTTCGGCGTCGGGCCCGGGGACGAGGTACTGGTGACCGAGATGGAACACCACGCCAACTTGATCCCCTGGCAGGAACTGTGCCGCAGGACCGGCGCCGTGCTGCGGTTCATCCCCGTCCTGGAGGACGGCACGCTGGACATGGAGGCCGCCGCGGCGCTGTTCACCGCGCGCACCAGGATCTTCGCCTTCACCCACGTCTCCAATGTCACCGGCGTCATCAACCCGGTGGTGGAGCTGACCCGGATGGCCCACGACGTCGACGCACTGGTGGTGCTCGATGCCTGCCAGTCCGTGCCGCACCTGGGCCTGGACGTCAAGGCCCTGGACGTCGACTTTGCCGTGTTTTCCGGCCACAAGATGCTGGCCCCCACGGGCATCGGTGCCGTCTACGGCCGGGCCGGGCTCCTGGACGCCATGCCGCCGTTCCTGACCGGCGGGTCCATGATCACCACCGTCACCATGGATGGGGCGGGCTACCTGCCCTCGCCGCAGCGATTTGAGGCCGGCACCCAGGCCATCTCCCAGGCCGCCGCCCTCGCCGCCGCCGTGAACTACCTGCAGGAGACCGGCATGGAGCGCATCCACGGCTGGGAGGCCGCCCTCGGCCAGCGCCTGGTGGCCGGGTTGGAGGGCATCGCCGGCGTCCGCGTGCTGGGCCCCGCCGCGGGGGTGGCGCGCGCCGGCCTGGCCGCCTTCGAGGTCGACGGGGTGCACGCGCACGACGTCGGCCAGTTCCTTGACGCCGCCGGCATCGCCGTCCGCGTCGGTCACCACTGCGCCCAGCCCCTGCACCGCCGGCTGGGACTAAGCGCCTCCACCCGAGCCAGCACCTATCTCTACAACACCACCGACGAAGTCGATGCGTTCCTGGCCGTCGTGGCCGGGGTGCGCCCCTACTTCGGCGTGACGGGAGCATAAGAACATGAGTTCACTCGATTCGCTGTATCAGCAGATCATCCTCGAACAATCCAAGACCCGCACCGGCGCCGACCTGCCCGATGACCAACTGCAGGGCATGGATTTGCCGGCGGGCGTGGGCCAATGCCACCAGCTCAACACGGTATGCGGGGATGAGATCACCCTGCGCCTGGAAACCACGCCGGGGGAGTCGGGCACCGGAACGCAGGTCTCCAGCATTCACTGGGCCGGGGACGGTTGCGCCATTTCCATGGCCTCGGCATCGATCCTGACCGAATTGGCCGTCGGCCTGGACGCCGACGAGGTCCAGGCGTTGATTGCGAACTTCCGCGAGGTCATGCGCTCCCGCGGAAAAATGGAGGCCGACGAGGAAGTCTTCGGCGACGCCGCGGCGCTCTCCGGCGTGTCCAAGTTCCCGGCCAGGGTCAAGTGCGCCATGCTGGCCTGGGTTGCCGCGGAGGACGCGCTGGCGCAGGCCCGGTAGCCGCCGCGCTAGCTAGCCGGTGGGCGCGTCGCGGGCGGGCTGTGGCAACAGCGCCCGGACCAGGGCGACGCCGAGGGCCCCCAGCAGGGCCCCGGAGGTGTTGGCGATAATGTCGGACCAGGCCGGGACGCGCTCGGGCAGCAGCCAGGCCTGCGCCAACTCAATGGCGCCGGAGAGCACCGCCGCCGCCGCCACGGCACCCCACCGGCGCCCGCGTGGCAGCCGCAGGGCCAAAATGGCGCCGAACGGGATGAACAAGATGATGTTGGCCGCAAATTCCACCTTGCGATAGCCGATGAACCACTGCGGCAGGCCGTGGCCGTGAAGCCACGAAAGGACGTGCATGAGGGCGCCGTCAATGGGCCGGTCCACGGGGGAGGGCCAAAACACGATGGCGGCAAGGGCCACAAAGTACAGGACGGCCATTAGCACTGCCACGCGGTGGCTGCTGGTTCTCATGACGCCCAGTGTAAGTCCGCCAGGTCAAATCGCCAGGGCCTTGTAGTGGCGGTTCCGGATCCGCAGCACCACCGTGGCGAGCGTGGCGGCCAGGAGGGAACCGCCCAGGATGGCCACCTTGGCGTGAGCGTAGTGCGCTCCGTCAGCGCCAAAACTGAGCTCGCTGATCAACAGGGACACCGTGAACCCCACCCCGGCCAGCAGGGCCAGGCCCACGACGTCGATCCAGGCCAGGCCGTCGTCGAGGGAGGCCCGGGTGGTCTTGGTGACCAGCCAGGTGGCGCCGAAGACGCCGACGAACTTGCCGGCCACCAAGGCCACCACAATGCCGACCGCCACGGAATCGGTGAGTGCCGCGTGCAGCCCGGACACTCCGCCCAGGGCCACGCCGGCGGAGAAAAACGCGAACAGCGGCACCGCCACCCCGGCAGAAAGGGGGCGCAGGAGGTGCTCGAAATGCTCGGCCAGGCCCGGGCCGGCGTCGGGCCCGCCGCGCCCGGCCGAGCGGATGACCGGGACGGCAAAGCCGAGCAGCACCCCGGCCACCGTTGCGTGGATGCCGGAGGCGTGGACCAGCGCCCACGTCGCGAACGCCAACGGCAGCAGCAGGTACCAGGTGCGGATGCGCCGCTGCACCAGAAAAGTAAAGGCCAGCAGCGGCACGGCGGCGAGGGCCAAGATCGGCAGATGCAGCTCGCCCGGGTAAAACACGGCGATGATGGCGATGGCGATCAGGTCATCCACCACGGCCAGCGTCAGCAGGAAGGTGCGCAGGGCGCCGGGCAAGTGCGAGCCGATCACGGCCAGCACCGCAAGGGCAAACGCGATGTCCGTTGCCGTGGGGATCGCCCAGCCCTTCAGGACCGCGGGCCCGGCGGAGACGTTGATCAAGGTATACAGGACGGCCGGGACGATCACACCGCCCACGGCGGCCGCGATGGGGACGACGGCGCGGGCCGGGTTGCGGAGGTCGCCGGCGACGAACTCCCGCTTGAGCTCCAGCCCGGCCACCAGAAAAAAGATGGCCAGCAGGCCGTCCGACGCCCACCCGCCCAGGCTCAGGTTCAGCTGCCAGGCGGCCGGTCCGATCCGCAGGTCCCTGAGCGTAAAGTAGCCCTCGGCAAGGGGGGAGTTGGCCCAGGCCAGGGCCAGGACGGTGGCGGCCAGCAGGAGTGCCCCGCCCACCGTTTCGGAGCGCAGGACCGCGCCAATACGGACAAACTCCGGGTAACTGCCGCGGTCAAGGACCCGGCGAAGGGGAACGTTCATGGGCTGGCGGCTTCCGGCTGGTGCAAAGGTTCCGGGGGAACTTTGGGTTCGACTGTGACTGGGCTCGACTCTGACATTGCCGACCAGACTTCCCGGCGCACCTGCCCCCAGTCTACAGGTAGCCGATCGCGCGGAAATTCGTCGACAACCGCTCGGTCATCGCGTCCGCCCCGACGGGGCGGCTGAAGAAGTACCCCTGCCCGCTGTGGCATCCCAGGGCGGAGAGGACCGCCGCCTGTTCCCTCGTCTCGATGCCCTCAAAGACGGCCGTCAGTCCGCACGCGTGAATGAGTTGCAAGATGGCCGCAATGAAGTCCTTTTGGCGAACGTCGGCGCCGAGCTCGCCCATGAGGGACTTGTCAACCTTCACCGCGTCGATCGGCAGGCGCCGCAGGTAGCTGATGGAGGAATAGCCCGTGCCAAAGTCGTCGATTTCCAGCCCGACGCCCAGGTTGTGCAGGCCGCGCAGCGAATAGATGTCCCATTCGTTGCCGGCGACCATGGCCGATTCCGTCAGTTCCAGGACCACGTTCGTTGCGCTGACCGCTTCCTCGGCCAGGATGCGCCGCACGTCGTCAATGAGTTCGGGCCGTTGCAGTTCGGAGGCGGGCAGGTTTACCCGCATGGTGAAGCCGCCGTCCACCTGCCCGGCGGCCTGCCAGCGGTGAAGCTGGGCGGCCGACTCGCGCAGCACCCAGCTGCTCAGCCCGGTCATTTCACCGATCTCCTCGGCCAGCGGAATGAAGTCGTCGGGCATCAGCAATCCCCGGGTGGGGTGTTCCCAGCGGATGAGCGCCTCGACGCCCAGGATTTTTCCCGTGGCAAGCTCCACGATGGGCTGGTAGTGCAGCATCAATTGGTTCTGGTGGACCGCCGAGCGCAGTTCCCCGGCCAGCTGGCTGCGCATTTGCCGCACGGACAAGAGAATCGGTTCAAAGGCGATGACACTGGCCCGATCGTCCCCCTTGGCCGCATACATGGCGGTATCGGCGTAGAGGAGCAGGTCCTGTGCGGAGTCGCCCTCCTTCGGTGTGGCGATCCCCACACTGGCGCCGAACTTGAATTCCCGTTCCTCCAGGACGACCAGTCGCCGCACGGCGGCCACGATGCGGGCCGCGACGCTCATGGCCCTATTGGCGGTCGTGCCCTGGAGCAGCACGGCGAATTCGTCCCCGCCCAGCCTGGCGACGACGTCCTCGTCCCGAACCGTTGCCCGCAAACGGTCGGCGACAATTTTCAACACCGTGTCACCGGCGCCGTGCCCCATGCTGTCGTTGACCCCCTTGAAGGAATCGAGGTCCAGCAGCAGCAGGGCCGGTTGGGGCCCGCCCTGGGCCGCACGGGTGAGGCTTTCGTCGATGGCCAGCTCCAGCGCCCGTCGATTGCTCAGCTCCGTGAGGGGATCGGTCAAGGACATGTGCCGCATTTTTTGGTGGGTCGCCTGGAGCAGGGACGTGCGCGATTCAACCCGCAGCTCAAGGTCGGTTTGGGCGGTCAGGAGCTCCTCGGCCATCAGATTGAAACCGGCGATGACCGCATCGAGGTCGTCCCGGGCCGCAGACGTCTTRATCCGCGTGTGCAGATCGCCTCCGGCGATGCGCACTATTCCGTCAATGAGCAAACTGAGGCGTTTATCCGGAGCGTCAGTGGTTTTCGGCATGGGTTCCTAACCAGGCCAGCGCCTCGGCCTCACAGACAAAGTATTGCACCGGCATCTCCAACGGGCCGGCGCCCAGAAAAAAGTGTGCCAGGACCCGGTCGACGGGTCCATTGCCCAGCAGGGCATAGGCCGCGACCGCCTGTGGATGGCCGTACACATTTCTGGCCTTTCGACTCACCGACAGTACACCCGATAGATCCAACAAGGTGGGATAACGGTGCCCGTCGGCCAGGGTTCGAATCAAGTCGGCCGCGGACTCGGCGTGGCGGCCCGCAATGACGGCGTTGTGGGGGAGTTTTACCCGAAGGATTCCGGGTGCCTCGATCCAGACCTTGATTCCGCCGTCGCTGGTGAATACGGCGGGCGCCTCGGTGGCGTCCTCGCCCTGCTGCGATGCCGCAGGCTCTTCGGCAAGCACGTCGCGTCTCATCGCAGGGAGACCCGGCGGCGGCGGTCGGTACCGCCGCGAAGATCACGGTTCAATCGCCGGTCCCCGTGGTAGAGCAGGGCCTTCCAATCGACCTCCTCCGGTGTTTTGGCAATGACCAGGTCGGTCTCGACGGCCGGGACGGCCGGTTTTACGTAGAGCCAGTTGAGGACTCCGAGGAATACGTCCACGGCCGAATTGCGCAGGCCAATGTAGGCGCGGATTGCGCCGGCGGCAAGCACGGCGTTTAGGCTGGCGAACGCCACATTGCCCCAGTTGCCGTGCATCCAGTCCCGCCACACGGTGAAGAGGGAGAACGCCACAATCGCGTACGGGATGACGACGTAGAGGGCCGGGGCGGCCGTTCGATTCTTGACTTTGGGGGTGCGCACGAAGGGGATCTTGTCCCCCGTAAATGCCTGTTGAATGGACTTGAGGACACCGGCAAGATTGACCGGCAGCAGCACCAGGTTGAAGCCGTAGATGCGGAAAATATCGCTGAAGCGGTGACCGCAGTCGCGCAGGTCGCTTCCCATGGCCAGAAAATAGGGCAGGGCGGCGACGAAGACCACCGGGCTGAGCAGCCGGCTGTCATAAGGGTAGACAAGCAGGAACAACAACCCGAAGCTGGCCCAGGAAATGGACGCCATGTAGTTCACGCGCAACAGCACCTCGCGAAGGAGGATATGTTCACGCAGGTACCGGCGGTGCCTCATCTGGGTCCAGAGTTTCGGCAGGATCAGCAGCCCGCCATTTGCCCAGCGGCGGCGCTGGACAACCAGGGCGCCAAAGTCGGGGGGCGTGGCGCTATAGCTCAGTCGTTCCGGATAGTTGGACAGGGACCACCCGTGGGTTCCCAGGTCCACGCTGGATTCGGTGTCCTCGATGACGGTGCGATCCTGGATATAGGTGCGAATTTCAAATCCGCCCACGGATTCGGTTTCCACAATGTCCTCCAGCGCGGGCTTGCGAATGACAGCGTTGGCGCCGACCCAAAAAGTGGCACCGTAGTACGTCATGCCCTGGTGGAGGATGTGTTGGATGTCGGTGGTTGCCCCCGCGATGCGCTCAATGCGCGTGGGCGCGCCCCTAAAGGAGGAATAAGGGGTCTGGGCGACGGCCACACGCTCATTTCCCGGGGATTCCAGAAAGTAGACCAGGCGCAGGCAGTAGTCGCGCAGGAGCAGTGAATCGGCGTCGAGGGTCAGCAGGTAGGCCGTGTCCGGGACAATCAGGTCATCCGCCGCTGCCTCGTGGGGGTCCTGCCGCCGGCGCAGGGCCACGGTGCCGTCGGTGACTTCCTCGTGCCAGGTTCCACCCATCAGCGAAATGTACGAGTTGAGGTTCATCGCCTTGTTGGCCTCGTGGGACAGGCTGGCATATTTCTTGCGTTCAAAGACATCGGTCTTGACGTTGAAAATCCAGGTCAGCCGCAGGTAGAGCTGCTCCAACCGCGCATGGTCAGGGCCCGTTTCTTGGGCCACGGCGGCCGTGAGGGCCAGCAAGACGAGTCGCAGTTCCCGGGCCAGGCCCATGATGACCAGATCGACGAAGAACTCGTCGACATGATCCTCGACCAGCTCGGCCTCGGCCATGTTTTCCAGCCAGGTCGCCGCAACCTCATATTCGGCGATAATGAGGGCCATCTCCGTGGTCGTTCCGGCCTCATTCCGGCTGCGGCGCTCCCGGAATGAGGCCAGGGCGGCGTTCGCCCGGGCCGCGGGGGCCGCCAGGGCCGCGGAAATCTCACGATGGAGCGCACGGGTGGCCGCCAGCCGGCCCGCCGTCTCCGCGTCGCCCGGAAATGGGGGGTCATCCAAGAGCAGGACGACCCTCAGATCGGGAAATTCCTGCAGGGCCGCGGACCACAAAGTGGCACGAACCACGCGGGTCTCCTCGGCGTAGGACGGCACCAGCACGGTGATGCCCTCGGTGTAGTTCGCATAGTGAAGATCCAGTTCGCCGCGGGGAACGCGCCGGTGATCCCGAAATCGGTGCAGGGCCCCCTGCCGGGCGACGAGGTAGAGGAGGGCGGAGAATGTCAGGAATGTCACGACCACAACGTAGGACGCCGTCTCAAACTGGAAACGGAAGCCCGAGTTGGGGTTGTCGGCAAGCTGCTTAAACACCGTGGAGACAATATAGAGCAGCCAGGACAGGACGGTCACGAAAATGCCCAGGCGGCCCAGTGTGATTTTTCTCTTCGACGGCAGGGGGTGAACGATCGAGAGGGGTTCCGAGCGGCGTTCGGAACCCCATTGGCGCCGGGGTGCCGCCTTGGCGTCGGCGCCTAGCTGGTTGAAGGCGGCGGTGGCTGGTCCCGATGATTGGTTGTCCTTGGCGGCAGTCGCGAGCAGCGGTTCAGGCATGATCCCCTAAAACATAAAAGTTGCGCTTGTTGCGCACCATGAGGCCGACAATTGATGAATATTCCGGGGCGTTGTACGCGGACGCTGCCGATTACACTTATGATAATGCAAGCGTGGCCGGTTTTTGGCCGAACAATTGCGGCACGGGGGCGCATCTTTGGGTCACGACGGATATGGGCCTTCGATGTCGCCGCTTGCGTTGTTGGGGTCTCGTCTACAATGACTTATTTTGAGGGGTTTTCTGTGTCCAAACGCTTTCCCGGGCGAAAGCTCTCAATATTTCGGCTGACCGCTTTGGTGGTGACCGTGGCACTGCTCGGGGGCGCATTGTATGCGGGCTGGAATCGATACAGCGACGCCCGGGCCGCGTCGTCGGCGGCATCCATTTTCGCCGGGTACGTCGATGTGACGGCCACGCCCACCTACGCGTTTGAGAACCCGCAGTCGGAGCCCGCCAAATCGGTGGTCCTGTCCTTCATCGTGGCCGAGCCGGGCAAGGCCTGCGAGCCCAGTTGGGGGGCCGCCTACTCGCTGGACCGGGCCGGTCACGACCTGGATTTGGACCGCCGGATTGCGCGGCTGCTCCAACAGGGCGGCGGGGTGTCGGTGTCCTTTGGCGGTCAAGCCAACACCGAGTTGGCCATTGCGTGTGCGGATCCGGCCGCCTTGCAGGCATCGTATGCGGCCGTCATTGACCGTTACAATCTCACGACCATCGATCTGGACCTGGAGGGCGGGGGGCTGAGCGATGCGCCGGCCATGAAACGCCGCGCCGCCGCCGTCGCCGCGCTCCAGGCCGACCGCCGGAGTGCGGGCAAGCCGCTGTCCGTGTGGCTGACGCTGCCGGTTTCCCCCGCGGGACTTTCCGCCGAGGGCATCTCGGCCGTGGCCGGCATGTTGGCGGCCCATGTGGACGTGGCCGGCGTGAACATCATGACGATGAACTATGGTCGCAGCAGGGCCGCCGGGCAGAGCATGTTGGGCGCGTCCGTCGCCGCCGCCGAGTCAACCCATGAGCAGTTGTCGGCCCTCTACCGGGCCAGGGGGAAGGACGTGGGTCCGGAAAGCATCTGGCGCAAGATCGGGCTGACACCCATGATTGGACAAGGTGACGTCCGGGGCGACATATTCACCATGGATGATGCGCGGGGCCTGCAGGCGTTTGCCAAGGCGAGGGGGGTTGGCCGCATGTCCATGTGGTCCCTCAACCGGGACACCACGTGCGGTCCAAACTACCCGGACCTGAGCCAGGTCTCGGACGCCTGCAGCGGCATCAATGAGAACGGGTTGTTATTCTCGCGGCTGTTGGGCGAGGGGATGAACGAACCGGGCGAGGCGGCTCCCGACGTTTCGGCGCCTGCCGCCACGAGCGCGCCGACGCCCACGACGGACAATCCGGCAACAAGCCCCTATCCCATTTGGAATGAGGCGGCGACCTATGTGGCCGAGGACAGGATCGTCTGGCACGGCAACGTTTATGAAGCCAAGTGGTGGACCAACGGGGACCTGCCGGACAATCCTCTCGCGTTGGACGGGAGCACGCCGTGGCGGCTGGTTGGTCCGGTTCTCCCCGGAGACACGCCGGCACCTGAACTGCTGGTTCCCGCGGGCACCTACCCTGCGTGGAAGGACTCCGCCGTCTACCAGCAGGGCGACCGGGTCATGTTTGACCGGTATGTGTTCGAGGCCAAGTGGTGGACCCGGGGCGACAGCCCGGAGGCGGCGCTGCGAGGCTCCGCCGACCTGCCCTGGAAGAAGCTCAAAAATGATGTCATCGAGCAGATCATCAAGGAACGGGCCGCGAAATAGGCCGCCCTATTTCTTGAGCCTTTCTTAAGCTTTTCTTTAACCTTTCTTAAGGCTTTCTTCGGCTAATCGTGGGCGGCTTTTCTTTATGCGGGCACCGATGCCCCCCGCGGAAGCACCATGCGCATGACGGTTCCCACATTGCGTTCACTGTGAATCGAGATTGTCCCGCCGTGTTTAACGACGATCATTTTGGTAATCAGCAGGCCCAGCCCGAGACCGGGGATGGAACGCTCACGCGCCGGTTCCGCGCGGAAGAACTTCGTGAATGCCTCGGCCTGCTCGGCACCGTTCATGCCCATTCCGGTGTCGTGCACTTCGCAGATGACGTCGGGGCCCATGGTCCAGGCCCGCACCGTCACGGTGCCGCCGTCGGGGGAGTACTTGATCGCGTTGGAAATCAGGTTGTCGAGCGCCTGGCCGATCCGGCCGGCGTCGAGCATAGCCCGCAGCGGGGCCGTGGCCTCGTTGATCAATGCCACGCCATTCTTGGCCGCCGCCGGCCTCGAGGAGGCAAGGCAGTCCGCGATGAGGCCGGCAACGTCGGTCGGGGCCGTGGCAATCGTCATGGAGTCGGTGGTGAGCAGTTCCGAGACCAGGCTGCCCAGCCGTTCGGCATTCCTCTCGGCCACGAGCAGGAATCGCTCCACCTCCCCGGGAAGATCCTCGGAGGCATCCAGGGCCAGGGCCAGGTATCCCTGAATGGACGTCAGCGGCGTGCGAAACTCGTGCGAAATATTGGACATAAAGTCATCCTTGGCGGCCAGCGCGCCCACCATATCCGTGACGTCATGAAAGGCGACCACGGCGCCGCCGGAGCGGCCGTCCTCGCCCTGGATGGATCGAGCCGTGGTGGACACCGCCCGGGCCTGGTCCCCGGCGCCAACCCAGATCTGGTAGTTGGTGAATACTTCTCCCCTGGCCGCCCGGCAAACCGGACGCAACTCTGCCTCCAGCGGTGTCACCTTGTCCGGATGGAAAATCAGCAGGTCCTTTTCCTGCGGGTTTTCCATGGTGCCGGGGCAGGCCAGGGAGTGCAGGGCCTGCTGGGTGGAATTCATCAACTCCGTGGCTCCCTGGCGGCCCACCACCACCAGGCCGACGGAGACCGTGTCCACCACGGTCGCCAGAAGCCGTTCACGGTCGCGGCTGGTTTGCAGGGCCGCACGCAGCTGCGCATCCATGGTTTGGACCGCCCGGCGGTGGCTGTCCATGCTGGAGGTCAGGAACACCACCGTGATGGCAAAGGCGGTGAGCATGAATGGAAAGATGAGGGGTTGGGCCAGTTGCGCCGGGGTGACGCTTTCCGGGCCAAAAAACAAGGGAATCCACGCAATGAGCACGGTGGCGCCGGCACTGCCGACGATCGCCGTTTTGCGGGCCAGGCCCGACGCCGCCAACCAGAAAACGGGAAAAAGGGCCAGCAGACCCACCGAGGACACGTATTGTCCGCTTCCGTATCGGGAGAATCCCACGGCCACGAAATCCAGGTACGGCAAAATGAGGAACGACGGCTGCGGGAGGCTGCCCCACGGCACCGAAACGCACAGGAGAAAAATCGCCGCGTGCATTCCCAGGCTTGTGACAAACATGGGGTCCGCAAACCGTTCGGGATAGAAGGCGGCGGCGAGCACCGCCATCAGGGCGACGGTGAGGCTCATGGGCGCCTGGGTCAGGATGACCCGTGTCCGCAGGGGACGTTGGGAAAAATGACGGCGAATCAAATCGTCTGCAATGGATCGTGTCAAAATACTTCCGTCTGTGGAAGGAGCGGCTGCGAGGCCCGCGCTTCACACTGCGTCCGGCACCACGGTCTCACAACTATCGATGATGTCATACTGGTCGAATATGCGCGCATGTGCGCCCACGGATTGCCCGGTACGGGTGGCAGGAGCAATGATGGACAACCCTCACAGTGCCGTCGTGATCGAGGACGAGCCGGACATTCGCGAACTGATCGGCGTGGTTCTCAGCCAGGCCGGATTCGACGTCCACTCGGCGGAGCACGGCGCGACCGGGGTTGAAATGGTCCGGCGGTACAACCCCGCCGTCGTCACCTTGGACCTGGGGCTCCCTGACATTGACGGCCTTGAGGTTGCCCGGCGCATCAGGCTGTTCAGTGACAGCTACATCATCATGCTTACCGCGCGCGCGGACGAACTTAACACCCTGCTCGGACTCGAGACGGGAGCCGACGACTACCTGACCAAGCCGTTTCGGCCCCGCGAACTGCGGGCCAGGGTTCGGGCCATGCTGCGCCGGCCGCGCCACAACGCCGAACCCGGCCACGCGGAAACCGGCGCGGCAAGTGGCGACGGGAGCGTCCGGACGGCCCGGACGGTGACGGCTGCGACGGCGGTAAGGGACCTGCCCGGCACCCTGGTCAGCGGTGGACTGCTGCTCAACGGCGCCTCCCGCATCGCCGAGGTGGACGGGACGGAAGTGCCACTGACCCGCACAGAATTCGACCTGCTGCTGGCCCTGATGGAAAGCGGCAGACGGGTCCGCACCAAGGCCGAGCTGGTGCGCCGGCTCAGGGGCGGAAGCTGCGAAGCCGGCGGCGGCATCAACGACTCGGACGAGCGCACCATCGAGGTGCACGTGGCCAACCTGCGCCGCAAGCTCGGCGACGATCCCCGCTCGCCGCGGTGGATCAGGACCGTGCGCGGCGTCGGCTACCAGCTGCTCGACTGATCCCCAGGCCCTCCCACGCCCGTGCGGCAGACCGTGCCCCGCGTGGCAGACCCTGCCCCGCGAAAACGTGGCTGGCTCACACCTGTTTCGCGGGGCGGGGTCTGTTTCGCGGGGCGGGGTCTGTTTCGGCGGGCCGGATTAGCCGGCGTGCGTGTCCAGCCACTGCTGGGCCAGCGTGGCCTGCAGGTTCAGGGCGCGGCCAATCACGGGTTCGGCGGCGGAGGCGATCTTGGCGCCCAGGAATGGGATGGCGGAGGTGACCTCACCGGTCAGCTCCACCAGCGTGGCGCCGTCGGCGGCCGTGAGTTTCTGCACGGCCGTCACGTCCAGCGGCGCGCCGGCCACGGAGAGCTTGATGGTGTTCACCCGGGCGCCGTCAGCGTCCGGGGCCGTCCACGATTCCTCCTGCGTGACCGTCAGGGCGGAGCCCACAACCTTTCGGGCGATGTCCGGCATGCGCGTGGTGGGCAGCGTGCGCACGCTCTTGGTGGTGAACGCACCGGTGGTGGCGCCGCTGATCTCAAAGGACTTCAATTCCCCGCCCACGGTGAAGCTGGCGTGCCGGGCGAATTCCTCATCCGCGAACACGTCCGTCACACGCTGGACGGGTGCGGAAAGGGTGGTTGAGGCGCTGAGAGTCATGATTCCTCCATGGGTCGGGCAGGGTTTGGGCAAGTTTGAAGGATACCTTGGGTCCCGGCGCCGGAGTAAACTGGGGCGGTCCCCGGCGTTCACTTCGAATTCCGGGCTTTCGTGTTGTTCAAGCACCGGTCACACCGGCTGCGGGCCGCCACCATGCGCCAAGGAGAGAGCCACCCATGAGTCTAGAAGGTCTGCGCACCGTCCTTTCCGAGGATCCCATTTTCGCCAGGGTCCGCAGCCAGGCGGCGGTCGAACACGCCCAGCGCAGCACGGACCTGCAATTCGGCGCCCCCTCCGGGATGCGCCCGGTGATCCTGGCCGAGGTCGCCGACGGCCTGGCCGCGGCCGACGCGCTCGAGGGGCGCACCGGCGTCGTGCTGGCCGTCACCGCCACCGGCCGCGAGGCCGAGGACACCGTGGCCGCCCTGCGCTCCTACCTGCCCGCCGAGGCGGTGGCCGAATTCCCCAGCTGGGAGACCCTTCCGCACGAGCGCCTGTCGCCGCGCTCGGACACGGTGGGCCGGCGCCTGGCCGTGCTGCGCCGCCTGGCCCACCCGGAGTACGACGCCGGGACTCACCTGCGCGTCGTCGTCGCCCCCATTCGCGCGGTGGTCCAGCCGATTGTGGCCGGGCTGGGCGAGCTGGTGCCGGTCCGTGTCAAGGTGGGCCAGGAGGTGCCGTTCACCGAGCTTGTGACGCGCCTGGCCGATGCCGCCTATGCGCGCGTGGACATGGTGACCCACCGCGGCGAATTTGCCGTCCGCGGCGGCATCCTGGACGTTTTCCCCCCGACCGAAAACCACCCGCTGCGGATCGAGTTCTTTGGCGACGAGGTGGAGGCGATGCGTTGGTTCTCCGTGGCCGACCAGCGCTCCCTGGCCGCGAAGGGCACGGCCACCGACAAGTACGCGCACCCCACCGAGCTGTACGCGCCGCCGTGCCGGGAGATCCTCATCACTCCCACCGTCATGGGCCGGGCCGCGAAATTGAAGAACAGCATGCCGGCCGCCGCGGCCATGCTGGAGAAGATCGCCGGCGGCATTGCCGTGGAAGGGATGGAATCGCTGGCCCCCGCCCTGGTGGACGGCATGGTGGCGCTGACCTCGCTGTTCCCGGCCGGGTCCGTGGCCGTGGTGCTGGAGCCGGAAAAGGTCCGGGCCCGGGCCCACGACCTCGAGTCCACCAACGAGGAATTTTTGGAGGCCGCCTGGTCGTCCGCGTCCGACGGCGGCGACGCCCCCCTGGACCTCGCCTCGCAGGGCATCGACCTGGCCTCCGCCGGGTTCAAGTCGCTCACCGAAACCCGAGAGGCGGCCCTGGCTCACGGGGTGAGCTGGTGGTCCATCAACTCGCTGACCCAGGATGAGGACCTGCTGGCGGACGTTGACGTCATCAACTTGCACGCGCGCGAACCCCGCGGCTACCGCGGCGACGTGGCGGAGATGATGGAGTTCATTGGTTCCCGCGTCAGGGACCAGTGGCGGGTCGTCGTGGCCACCGAGGGGCCCGGCCCGGCCCAGCGCCTGGCCGAGCTGTTCCACGAAGCCAACATCCCGGCGTCGCGCGTGGAGTCCCTGACCGCCGCCCCGCAGCCGGGCATCATCGAGGTCACCACCGCGGACGTCGGGCGCGGCTTCGTGCTGGACTCGCTCAAGCTGGGCCTGCTGACCGAGGCGGACCTGCTGGGGCGCTCCTCCGCGGTCTCCACCAGGGACATGCGCAAGCTGCCCTCCAAACGCCGCAACGCCGTCGACCCCCTCCAGCTGCGCGCCGGGGACTACGTGGTCCACGAACAGCACGGCGTGGGCAGGTTTGTCGAACTTATCCAGCGGAAGGTCTCGGCTGGCTCGGGCGCCGGGGTGGGGTTGCGCGAATACCTGGTCCTGGAATATGCGCCGTCCAAGCGGGGGGCGCCGGGGGACAAGCTGTTTGTGCCCACCGACCAGCTTGACCAGGTGACGGCGTACGTGGGCGGGGACGCGCCGTCGTTGTCCAAGATGGGCGGCTCCGACTGGGCGGCCACCAAAGGCAGGGCGCGCAAGGCCGTCAAGGAGATTGCCGGGGAGCTGATCCGCCTGTACTCGGCGCGGATGGCCAGCAGGGGGCACGCCTTCGGGCCGGACACGCCGTGGCAGGCCGAGCTGGAGGAGGCGTTCCCGTATGTGGAGACGCCGGACCAGCTCACGGCCATCAACGAGGTCAAGGCCGACATGGAGAAGGAAGTGCCCATGGACCGGCTGATCTCCGGCGACGTCGGCTACGGCAAGACCGAGATCGCCGTGCGGGCCGCGTTCAAGGCCGTCCAGGACGGCAAGCAGGTGGCCGTGCTGGTGCCCACCACGCTGCTGGCGCAACAGCACTATGAAACCTTCAACGAACGCTTCTCCGGCTTCCCGATCCGGGTCCAGCCGCTCTCACGCTTCCAGACCGCCAAGGAATCCAAGGAAATCATCGAGGGGGTGAGGACCGGGTCGGTGGACGTGGTGATCGGCACGCACCGGCTGCTGTCGGCGGACTTTGCGTTCAAGGACCTGGGCCTGGTGATCGTGGACGAGGAACAGCGCTTTGGCGTGGAGCACAAGGAGGCGCTGAAGAAGATGCGCACCAACGTGGACGTCCTGGCCATGAGTGCCACGCCCATCCCGCGCACGCTGGAGATGTCCATGACCGGCATCCGTGAAACGTCCACGCTGGCCACGCCCCCGGAGGAGCGCCACCCGGTCCTGACCTATGTGGGCGGGTACACGGACAAGCAGGTGGCCGCCGCGATCCGGCGCGAGCTCATGCGCGAGGGCCAGGTTTTTTATGTGCACAACCGGGTTAAGTCCATTGAGCGGACCGCGGCGCACATCCAACAGCTGGTGCCGGACGCCCGGGTGGCCGTGGCGCACGGGCAGATGAGCGAGTCCCGGCTGGAGCAGATTATCGTGGACTTTTGGGAGAAGCGCTTTGACGTGCTGGTGTGCACCACCATCATTGAAACCGGGCTGGACATCTCCAACGCCAATACCTTGATTGTCGAGCAGGCCAACAACTACGGGCTGTCCCAGCTGCACCAGCTGCGCGGGCGGGTGGGCCGCGGCCGGGAACGCGCGTACGCGTATTTCCTGTACCCGGCGGACAAGCCGCTGGGCGAGGTGGCGCTGGAGCGGCTGAAGGCGGTGGCCGCGCACAACGAGCTCGGCGCCGGCATGGCGCTGGCCATGAAGGACCTGGAGATCCGCGGCGCCGGCAACCTGCTGGGCGGGGAGCAGTCCGGGCACATCCAGGGCGTCGGCTTTGACCTGTACATCCGCCTGGTGGGGGAGGCCGTGGCCGAATACCGCGGCGACGGTGAGGAACGGGCGGCGGAGATGAAGATTGAGCTGCCCATCAACGCGCACCTGCCGCACGACTACGTGCCGGGGGAGCGGCTGCGCCTGGAGGCCTACCGGAAGCTGGCGGCCGCCGACACGCTCGCGGGCATCGAGGAGGTCCTGGCCGAGCTGACCGACCGCTACGGAGAGCCGCCGGCGGCCGTGGCGAACCTGATCGCGGTGGCCAGGTTCAAGGTGCACGCCCGGGCCGCCGGCCTCTCTGACGTCGCCATGCAGGGCAACTTCATCAAGTTCGCCCCGGCCGAGCTGCCCGAATCCAAGGTGATGCGCCTGAACCGCATGTACCCGGGCTCCCTGGTGAAGCCGGCGCTGAACGCCGTGCTCATCCCCAAGCCCAAGACGGCCCGGATCGGTGGCCGGGACCTGGCCGACGCCGAGATCCTCACCTGGTCCGAGGGCGTGCTCGAGGCCATCTTCGAGCCCGTCCCCGCCCCCGCCGGTTAAATCGCAACTGACCCGCACTAGATGTCGAAAAATCCCGATTTCGCGGCGATTTTCGACGTTTAGTGCGGGTCAGTTCGCGGGTGGGGCTACTCGCCGGCGGAGTCCGAGCGGCCGATCCACGTCATCGGAATCACCAGGGCCAGGAATACTAGGCCAAAGGCGATGCCGCCGGGGACAAAGGCGTGGGCGAAGCTTTCCAAGCTCCAGTAGGACATGGCGAAAATGCCGCCAATGAATAGACCGAAGAAAATGACGAACAAGACCACGGACTGGGCCAGGTTGTTTTCGCGACGGTAACTGCCGTTGGACACGGTTCCTCCTTACCCCGGGACGGGGAGCTGGGTGGGTGCACCGGCATGCCGGCGCTCTTATCTACCCACGATCTTAGTACGGATTAGTAGGCGCTCGTGCCCGCGCCGCCGGTGACGATGGCAATGCCGGAACTGGTGCCGATGCGGGTGGCCCCGGCGGCGATCATCTCCTGTGCGGCTTCCAGGGTGCGCACGCCGCCGGAGGCCTTGACCCCGAGGTCCGGTCCCACGGTTTGACGCATGAGTGCGACGTCGGATGCGGTGGCACCGCCGCCGTTGAAGCCGGTGGAGGTCTTGACGTAATCGGCGCCCGCCTCAACGGCCGCCTGGCAGGCGAGGATCTTCTCGGCGTCACTGAGCAGGGACGTTTCAATGATGACCTTCAGCAGCGAATCCTCCGCGTGCACCACCTCGGCGACGGCGGAAATGTCCGAGACCAGGGATTCCTTGTCCAGGGCCCGGGCGGCGGCGATGTTGATGACCATGTCCACCTCGTCGGCGCCGTCCATGGTGGCGCCGCGGGCCTCGAAGACCTTGACGTCGGTATTGTGCGCGCCCAGGGGGAAGCCGATGACGGTGCAGGTGAGCACCCCGGTGCCCAGCAGGGCCCGGTTGGCGGTCTTGACCCAGACCGGGTTGACGCACACCGACTTGAAATGGTGGTCGGCCGCTTCCCGGCACAGGCGCAGGATGTCGGCCTCGGACGCTTCCGGCTTCAGGAGCGTGTGATCGATGTATGCGGCGAGCCCGGAGTGGGCATCCTGGGGTGCGGACGGGGCATGCGGGGTCATGGTGCGGCCTTCCTGTGATGAGGTCTTGCCCCCATGGTGTCACACCGGCGCGGACGGCGGCAGCCCGACATCCGCTATTGACCCAGGGCTGCCCGGACGTCCGAGGCAACAGCGGCCAGGGCCCGCGCCGCCTCGGCCTTGGCGGCGTCGAGCCGGCTGCGGTCCGCGACGGGAACGATCACTTCCAGGTAGCACTTGAGCTTCGGTTCGGTGCCGCTGGGACGGACAATGACCCGGGTATCGTTCGCCGTCAGGTACATCAAGCCGTCGGTGGCCGGCAGGTCCGCCGTTCCCACCGACAGATCGGTGAACCGTGCCACGGCGGAACCGCCAAAGGCGGCAGGCGGGGCGGCACGCAGCCCCGCCATCATGGCCGCCAGATCCGCCGGCTGGTCCACGCGGATGCTCAGCTGGCTGCTGGCGTGCAGCCCGTGGGCCAGCGCCAGGTCGTCGAGGGCGTCCTGCAGGGACCGGCCCCGCGCCTTGAGCGAGGCCGCCAGCTCCGCCACCAGCAGCCCGGCGGACATGCCGTCCTTGTCCCGCACCACCTCCGGCGCCACGCAGTAGCCCAGCGCCTCCTCATACCCGAAGGTGAGGCCCGGGACGCGGGAAATCCATTTGAAACCGGTCAGCGTGAGCACGTGCCTAAAACCTGCGGCCTGGGCAATCCCGGCCAGCAGCCTGCTGGAGACGATCGAGTTCGCGAACACCGGCC
Organism: Specibacter sp. RAF43; assembly: GCF_052114065.1. Lineage (NCBI taxonomy): Bacteria > Bacillati > Actinomycetota > Actinomycetes > Micrococcales > Micrococcaceae > Specibacter > Specibacter sp. RAF43. The sequence goes on from NZ_JBFREA010000021.1 coordinate 29,143, forward strand.
CGCCCGACGGCGCATGCTTGCCCGCCCGCCCGCCGCGGGCCGCCAGATGCGCGCCGAGCAGGGCGCCCACCTCGTCGCCGTGCAGCTTGCGCCACGCCCCCGTGGCCGCGTCCGGGATGCCGACGGCGGCCCGGTCGGCATCGGGATCGTTGGCGAGCACGACGTCGGCACCCACCTTCCCGGCCAGCGCGAATGCCAGGTCCATGGCGCCGGGTTCCTCCGGGTTGGGGAAGGCCACGGTGGGAAAATCCGGGTCTGGGGCCGCCTGTTCGGGGACCACGTGAACGTCCGTGAAGCCGGCATCGTGGAGCACGCGCACGGCGGTGTCGTTCCCCACCCCGTGCATGGAGGTGTGCACGATCCGCAGCCCCCGGGCCGGGAACCCTTGCGGGTCGGCCAGGGCACCCACGGCCCTACGGTAGCCGGAGACGATGTCCTCGCCGAGCACGGTCCAGCCGTCCGGCGCCAGGGGGATGTTGCCGGTGTCGCCCGCGGATTCCGTGGCGGACACCGCGTCAATGCGCGCGGCGATCTGGGAGTCGTGCGGGGCCACGATCTGCACGCCCCGGGCCTCGGCGGCAACCGCGCGGCCGCCCAGGTACACCTTGTACCCGTTGTCCCGGGGCGGGTTGTGGCTGGCCGTCACCATGACGCCCGCCTCGCAGTCCAGCGCCCGCACGGCGTACGCCAGCACCGGGGTGGGCAGCGCCGCCGGCAGCAGGAAGGTCCGGATGCCCGCCGCGACGAATATTGCGGCCGTCTCGCGGGCAAAGATTTCCGAGTTGTGCCGGGCGTCAAAGCCCACCACGGCGCGGGGGACATATCCGCCGGCGTCGTCCGTCCGCGGTTCGCCCGCCCCGGCCAGGTGCAGCAGGTGCGCGGCCACGCCCGCGGCGGCGCGCCGCACCACCACCCGGTTCATCCGGTTCGGGCCGGGCCCCATGACGGCCCGCAGCCCGGCCGTGCCGAACTGCAGGCCGCCGGCAAAGCAGTCCGCAAGCTCCGCTGCCGCCGGCACTTCCGTGGCGGCGGACTCAACGAGCGCTCGCAGGGCTGTGGCGGTGGCGGCGTCGGGGTCGTTGGCGGCCCAGGCCGCGGCGGTGCGCAGGACGGCGTCGTAGGAAAGGGTCACCAGACCAATCTAGCGGCAGCCCCAGCCCTCAGGTAGCCGGTCCGCGCCGAGACCCGCCCACATGCGGGAGACTCTCGGCGCGGACCGGCTACCTCGGCGGGGGCAGGTGGGCCTACATCTTGGCGATGATGTCCGCGAGCAGCCGGGAGATGCGCGGACCGGCGGCCTGCCCGGCCTCGATCACCTCGGCGTGGCTGAGCGGGACGGGGCTGATGCCGGCGGCCAGGTTGGTCACCAGCGAGATGCCGAAAACCTCCAGGCCCGCCGCCCGCGCGGCGATGGCCTCCAGGGCGGTGGACATCCCCACCAGGTCCGCGCCGATCCGCTTGGCGTACTGGACCTCGGCCGGGGTCTCGTAGTGCGGGCCGGTGAACTGGGCATAGACGCCCTCCGCCAGGGTGGGGTCCACCGCGCGGGCCACGGCGCGCAGCCGCTCGGAGTATAGGTCCGTCAGGTCCACGAACGTGGCACCCTCCAGGGGGGAGGCGGCGGTGAGGTTGATGTGGTCGCTGATCAGCACCGGCGTGCCCGGCGCCCAGGCCTCGTTGAGCCCGCCGCAGCCGTTGGTCAGCACCACGGTCCGGGCACCCGTGGCCGCGGCCGTGCGCACCCCGTGCACCACGGCCCTCACGCCCTTGCCCTCGTAAAAGTGTGTGCGCGAGCCGAGCACCAGCACGTTCTTCCCGTCCGGGGTGCGGATGGAGGTGAGCGTGCCCACGTGCCCCTCGACGGCGGGGGCCGAGAACCCGGGGACGTCCGCGGCGTTGACGACGGCGGTGATCTCACCGATGAGGCCGGCCGCCTCACCCCAGCCGGAACCCAAGACGAGGGCAAGGTCATGGCGTTCGACCCCGGTGCTCCGGGCGATGTGCGCGGCGGCGGCGTTGGCTAGTTGGGTGGGTTCGGCGGCGGCGGGATGCTCTGCAGTGGTCACGGAACCAACATACCGGCTCCGCCCGGGCCCGGCCATGCGCGCGGGCAACTTGGTGCCGGGGTCAGGATAGGCGAGAATGAACAACTGTGACGAGCCATCAAGATGCATTCCAGCCCTTTGCCGTGCCCAGCCTTGCCATCCTCGGTGGCGGCCCCGGCGGTTACGAGGCCGCGATGGTGGCGGCGTCCATGGGCGCCCAGGTCACCGTGATCGAACGGACCGGGCTGGGCGGCTCGGCCGTGCTGACCGACGTCGTGCCGTCCAAGACCCTCATCGCCACGGCCGAATCGATGAATCGCAGCGTGGACTCCGCCGAGCTGGGCGTGAGCTTCAACGCCGCCGACGGAGACCCCAAGACGGCCGTGCACGCGGACCTCTCGAAGGTCAACCAGCGCCTGCTGCGCCTGGCCCGGGAACAGTCCACGGATATCCGCGCCGGCCTGGAGTCCCTGGGCGTGCGCATCATCATCGGCACGGGCAGGTTGCTGGATAACCGCACCATCGAGGTGGACCGCGGCGAGTCCGTGGAGATCGTGAAGGCCGACGCCGTGCTGGTGGCCGTCGGCGCCCACCCGCGCGAGCTGCCCACGGCCCGGCCCGACGGCGAACGCATCCTGAACTGGACCCAGATCTACGACCTTGAGGAACTGCCCAAGGAACTCATCGTGGTGGGGTCCGGGGTGACCGGCGCCGAGTTTGCCTCCGCATTCAACGGCCTCGGCTCAAAGGTCACGCTGATTTCCAGCCGGGAGCAGGTGCTGCCCGGGGAGGACTCCGATGCCGCCGCCGTGCTGGAGGACGTCTTTGCCCGTCGCGGCCTGCGCGTGCTCTCCCAGTCGCGGGCCGAGGCCGTGGAGCGCACTCCCGACGGCGTGGTGGTCACCCTGGGCGACGGCAGCAAGGTCACCGGCACGCACTGCCTGGTCTGCGTCGGGTCCATCCCGAACACGTCCGGCATTGGCCTGGAGGCGGCCGGCGTCGAGCTGACCCCCAGCGGCCACATCAAGGTCGACGGCGTCTCCCGTACCAGCGCCCCCAACGTCTACGCCGCCGGCGACTGCACCGGCGTGTTTGCGCTGGCCTCCGTGGCGGCCATGCAGGGCCGCATCGCGGTCGCCCACCTGGGCGGCGACGGGGTGCGCCCGCTCAAGCTCAACCAGGTCTCCTCCAACATCTTCACCTCCCCGGAAATCGCCTCCGTGGGCGTCTCCGAGGCCGACCTGGACTCCGGCAAGTACCAGGGCGACGTGGTGAAGCTGTCGCTGCACACGAATGCCCGGGCCAAGATGCGCAACGTGGACGACGGCTTCATCAAGATCATTGCCCGCAAGGGTTCCGGCACCGTCATTGGCGGGGTGGTGGTGGGTGCCGGGGCGTGTGAGCTGATCTTCCCGATCGCCCTGGCCGTGACGCAGAAATTGCATGTGGACGACGTCGCCAACACGTTCACCGTCTACCCGTCACTCTCCGGCTCCATCTCCGAGGCCGCCCGCCGCCTGCACGTGCACATGTAGGGCCCCCGCTTCCTGGGCAACTGCCCCGCACTAGATGTCGAAAAACCCCGAGAATTCGGGGTTTTTCGACATCTAGTGCGGGTCAGTCCTCGATGGTGGCCAGGACGGCGCCGGCGGCGACGGTGTCCCCGGCGGCCGCGCCGAGGCCGGTCACGGTGCCGGAGCGGTGGGCCGTCAGCGGCTGTTCCATCTTCATGGCCTCCAGCACCACGATGAGGTCGCCCTCGGCCACCACGTCGCCGTCGGCCACGGCAACCTTGACGATGGTGCCCTGCATGGGGGAGGTGAGTGAGTTGCCGTTCGCCGCGGCCGGTCCGGCACTGCGGCTGCGACCGGACTTCTTCGCCTTCTTGGCCGCGGACCGCTCGCGGTTGGCCGCCAACGACGCCGGCAGCGTCACCTCAAGCCGCTTGCCGCCCACCTCGACGGTCACGCTTTGGCGGGGGCCGGCGTCGTCCGTGGACGCGGCCGGCGTCAACGCCTGGGCGGGGATGGTGTTGTTGAACTCGGTCTCGATCCAGCGGGTGTGGATGCTGAACGCCTCCTCGCCCGCGGGGGCGAATGCGGGGTCGGTGACGACGGCCCGGTCAAAGGGCAGGACGGTGGGGATGCCGCCGATTTCCATCTCGGCCAAGGCCCGCCCGGCCCGCTGCAGCGCCTGGCGGCGGGTGGCGCCGGTGACGACCAGCTTGGCCAGCATGGAGTCGAAGTTGCCGCCGATGACCTCGCCCACCTGGATGCCGGAGTCGACCCGGATGCCGGGGCCGGTGGGCAGCGTCATGGTTGTGACGGTGCCGGGGGCGGGCATGAAGCCCCGGCCGGGGTCCTCGCCGTTGATGCGGAATTCAAGGGAGTGTCCGCGGATTTCCGGGTCGGGGTAGCCGATGTCCTCGCCGCGGGCGAGGCGAAACTGCTCGCGGACCAGGTCGATGCCGGTGACCTCCTCGGAGACGGTGTGCTCCACCTGCAGGCGCGTGTTGACCTCCAGGAAGGAGATGGTGCCGTCGGTGCCGACCAAGAATTCGCAGGTGCCGGCTCCCTGATACTTCGCCTCGGTCAGGATGGCCTTGGATGCCGCGTAGAGCTGGGCGTTTTGCGCCACCGTCAGGAACGGTGCGGGGGCCTCCTCCACCAGTTTCTGATTGCGGCGCTGCAGCGAGCAGTCGCGGGTGGAAATGACGACGACGTTGCCCGCCGCGTCCGCCAGGCACTGGGTCTCGACGTGGCGGGGCGCGTCCAGGAAGCGTTCGACGAAGCACTCGCCGCGGCCAAAAGCGGCAACGGCCTCGCGCACCGCGGATTCGTAGAGTTCGGGGATTTCCTCCCGGCTGCGGACCACCTTGATGCCGCGCCCGCCGCCACCATAGGCGGCCTTGATGGCCAGCGGCAGGCCGAACTCGTCGGCAAAGTCCAGGACTTCCTGGGTGGATGCCACCGGGTTCCTCGTGCCCGGAACCAGGGGGGCGCCCACTTTTTCGGCGATGTGGCGGGCCTGGACCTTGTCGCCCAGCGCGGCGATGGCGGCCGGGGACGGGCCGATCCAGATCAGCCCGGCGTCGATGACCTTTTGGGCGAACTCGGCGTTTTCGGCCAGAAAGCCGTAACCGGGGTGGACGGCGTCGGCGCCGGACTTGTGGGCGGCGTCGAGAATCTTCTCCATGACCAGGTAGGAGTCCGCCGCGGTGGTCCCGCCCAAGGCAAAAGCTTCGCCGGCCATGCGCACATGCAGGGCTTCCCGGTCCGGGTCGGCATACACAGCCACGGAGGCAATGCCCTCGTCGCGGGCCGCCCGGATGATGCGGACGGCAATTTCACCGCGATTGGCGATCAGGACTTTGGTAAGCGGCTGTGAGTTGGTCACACGAAACTCCTTCTATTCTTCCTGCGACTCTAACGCGGTTGTGAGGATTTGGCCCAGATAGCATGCTGTTTCCGCGTGTGATGCGTGGTTCTTTTGTGGGGATCCTACAAATGGGACGTCTTGGGCGGGTGGGCCGTTCCCTGCCGGTCCCGCCGCGGCCTGGGCGCGGGACGCAACGGCAGGGACGTTGTTTCGATGACCTTATGCGGTGAACCCGGCACGAGTTTTGCGCCAGTGGGCCGCGGGCGCAAAACTCGCGGCGAGTGCGGCGCCCGGCGGAACGATTCTTCCGCCATGCGCCGAACCCGCGGCGGGCCCGGCGCCCGATGGCGGGGCTATGCCCACAGCTCCGTGATGGAGACGCCCATTTTGGCCAAGAGCCGGCGCAGCGTGGAGATCGAGAGCCCCACCACCGTGTGCGGGTCGCCGTCGACGCCGCTGATGAAGGCCCCGGCCAGGCCGTCGATGGTGAACCCGCCGGCCACCTGCAGCGGTTCGCCGGTGGCGACATACGCGTCGATCTCGGCGTCGGTCACATCCTCAAAGCGGACCACCGCACTGGTGACCTCCCCGTGCGCGACGGGCGTGCCGGCGTCGTCCAGGGAAATCAGCCAATGGCCGGTGTGCAGCACGCCGGAGGCGCCGCGCATTTGGCGCCAGCGCGCGCGGGCCACCTCGGGCTCCCACGGCTTGCCGTAGGGGACCCCGGAGAGTTCGAACACGGAGTCGCAGCCCAGGACCAGCCCGGTTGAGACGGCGGCGGCGACGGCCTCCGCCTTGGCCCGGGCCAGCAGCAGGGCGGTCTCGGCGGGGGTGCGGGGCCCGGCTGCGGCAGTGGCGGCGTCCTCGTTAACGTCGGAGACCATGACCCGGTGGGTGATGCCGGCGTCGGTGAGCAGTTTGGTGCGGGCGGGGGAGGCGGAGGCAAGGATCAGGTGGGCGTCGGGCGTCATGGTTCCAGCCTACGGGCCCGCAACGAGTGCCGCGGATAGGGCGGCGCCCACGGCCGCCCGCACGGCCCGCCGTCGCGGCGGGCCGGTGACGGGCGGTTCGCGCCTATGCTGGAAGGAGGGACCCGTTCATCCCTGGCGCCAGCCCATGAACGTGTCGTCCGCACCAATTCTTAGCAAGGGATGGAACTATGGAAATCGCCATGGCCGGAGCCATTGTGTTGGCAGTTGTTGCAGTGGTGGTCCAGAAATGGCAGCGCTCACGGAAGTAGAGGCGAGGCTCCGCGGCGCTCGGCTAGGCGGGACCGGCGGGAACGAACCCGTCGACCAGCCGGGAACGGATGAGGAACCGCCGGCCCTCGGGTGATTCCAGCGAGAATCCGCCGCCGCGTCCGGCCACGACATCCACGGTCAGGTGGGTGTGGGACCAGTAGTTGAATTGTTCGCGCGACATCCAAAACTCCAGCGGCCCGCACTCCGGCAGCTCGAAGACTCCGAGCAGGATGTCGGCCTCCGCGGTCAGGAATTCGCCCGCCGGGTAGCACATGGGGGAGGAGCCGTCGCAACAGCCGCCGGACTGGTGAAACATCAGGGGCCCATGCATGCCCCAGAGTTTTTGCAACAATTCAACCGCCGTCCCTGACAGTGCCACCCGGGAGGACGTCTCCCCGGCGATGGTGACGGCGGAATCCAAAATATCTTTCATGTCCTTGCTCGATTCACTGTGGGGCGCCCATGCGCCGGGAACCCGAAGCGGGTGCCCGGCGCACGTGCGCCAAAGGGCCGGCCTAGAAGAAGCCGAGCTTGTCTTCGCTGTAGCTGACCAGCAGGTTTTTGGTCTGCTGGTAGTGGTCCAGCATCATGGCGTGGTTCTCCCGGCCGATGCCGGAGGACTTGTAGCCGCCAAACGCCGCCCCGGCCGGGTAGGCATGGAAGTTGTTGACCCACACACGTCCGGCCTGGATCTCGCGCCCGGCCCGGTAGGCGGTGTTGCCGTTGCGGGACCAGACGCCGGCGCCGAGGCCGTAGAGGGTGTCGTTGGCGATGTGCAGGGCGTCGGCGTAGTCGTCAAACCTGGTCACCGCCAGGACGGGGCCGAAGATCTCCTCCTGGAAAATGCGCATGTCGTTGGTGCCCTCGAAGATGGTGGGCTGGACGTAGTAGCCCTCCGCGAGGTCCCCGGGCAGGATCTTGCGCCCGCCGCCGGTGAGCAGCCGGGCGCCCTCCTGCGTGCCGATGTCCATGTAGGAGAGGATCTTCTCCAGCTGGTCGTTGGAGGCCTGCGCACCCATCTGCGTCTCCGTGTCCAGCGGGTTGCCCTGAATGATCTTTTCGGTCCGGGCAATCGCGTCCGCCATGAAGGAGTCATAGATGGACCCCTGCACCAGCGCCCGCGACGGGCACGTGCACACCTCGCCCTGGTTGAAGGCGTACAGCGTGAAGCCCTCCAGCGCCTTGTCGTAGAACGCGTCATTGTGGTCCGCCACATCGGCAAAGAAGATGTTCGGGCTCTTGCCGCCAAGTTCCAGCGTGACGGGAATCAGGTTCTGGCTGGCATATTGGCTGATGAGCCGGCCCGTGGTGGTCTCACCGGTGAACGCGATCTTGCGGATGCGCTTGCTGGAGGCCAGCGGCTTGCCGGCCTCCACGCCGAAGCCGTTCACGACATTGACGACGCCGGCCGGCAGGATGTCGGCGATCAGTTCCATCAGCACCAGGATGGAGGCGGGAGTCTGTTCGGCCGGCTTAAGCACGACGGCGTTGCCCGCCGCGAGTGCCGGCGCCAACTTCCACACGGCCATCAGGATGGGGAAGTTCCAGGGGATGATCTGCCCCACCACCCCGAGCGGCTCATGGTAGTGATAGGCGGTGGTGTTCTCGTCCAGCTGGGTGAGACGGCCCTCCTGGGCGCGGACCACCGAGGCGAAGTAGCGGAAGTGGTCGGCCGCGAGCGGAATGTCGGCGTTGAGGGTTTCCCGCACGGCCTTGCCGTTGTCCCAGGTTTCGGCGACCGCCAGCAGTTCCACGTTCGCATCGATGCGATCGGCGATCTTGTTCAGCACCGCCGCGCGCTCCGTGGGCGACGTGGCGCCCCACCCCGGGGCCACCTTGTGCGCGGCATCCAGGGCCAGCTCGATGTCCTCGGCCGTGCCGCGGGCCACCTCACAAAACGGCTTGCCGGTGACGGGGGAGATGTTCTCAAAATACCGGCCCTTGACGGGGGCCACCCATTCGCCGCCAATCCAGTTCTCGTAGCGGTCCTTGAACGTGATTTTCGAACCGGGCTGGCCGGGCTGTGCATAAACAGTCATTGCCTAAACTCCTTTGCGCTGGGGGACATCGGCGTCCTTGCCCTGAAGCGTACGGGGAGCTACGTTGCAACCACGTTGCATGGGCGCCTTAGCCCTGCCGGGCCTCCAGATGGGCGACGACGGCCGCCCGCCTGGGTGAGCGCGGCGGCAGCAGGCGAAGGGCACAGTGCCAGGCCTCGGCGTCGTCTGCGGCCTCGGGCAGCTGGAGGTAGGCCAGCACCACGTCCGGGCTGGCGTCGCTGAGGATGGCCTCGCGCAACAGCAGGCCCACCCGGGTGCGCAGGGCCGCGATCTCCGGCGCCTGGGACCGGGGCAGGACCTCGCCGCGGTAGATGCCCAGGGCCAGCCGGTGGGCGCCGCGGTGGAGGTAGTTCAGGACCTGTTCGGCGTCCACCACCAGGGTCCGGGGGAGCCGGTACGGCCGGGACTCGGGGACCAGGCTGGGGTCGTGTTGGTGCAGGAGCCGGCGCAGGCGCACCATTTCGGCCCGGATGCTGGTCAGTGACGTGCCGTCCGGGTATACCATGTCGCTGAGCTCCTCCGCGCTGAGCCCGCCCGGGTGCAGGGCCAGCATGGTGAGGATCTCGGTATGCCGTTCGCTGAGCGTCACGGCGGCGCCGGCAATGTGCAGCACGCCCTGGTCGCGCCCCAGGACCTGCAGGCTGTCGCGGTACAGGGGTCGCGCGCCGCTCTTGGGCGTGCCCGTCCTGGCCGTGCCCGTTGTGGCCGTGCTCATTGTCGCCGGGCCGCGGCGGGCGCCGGCCAGGTATTCCAGGCGCTGGATGCGCAGCTGGGCCTCGGCGGCGGCGACCGTGGCCTGGACCAGGGACAGCGTGTTGGCGCCGACGGCGTTGGCGCCGCCGGTGATGTCCACGATGCCCAGAATGCCCCCGGAGTCCGGGTCGTGGACCGGGACGGCGGTGCAGCTCCAGGAATGCACGGCCGGGTTGAAGTGTTCCGCGCCCATGATTTGCACGCTTCGACCCAGGACCAGGGCCGTGCCGGGGGCGCTGGTGCCCACGGCGGCCTCGGACCAATCCGTGCCCGTGGTGAAGTTGATGTCCTCGCCGTGGCGCCGGGCCGCGGCATCACCTTCCACCCACAGCAGCCGGCCGTGTTCGTCGCCCACGGCGATGAGCAGCCCGGTGTCGTGGCTGGGCAGCACAAGCAGCCGCTGGATCACGGGCATGATCGCGGCGAGCGGGTGGTTGCCCCGGATGTCGACAAGCTCGCGGCGTTCCCACACGATCGGAGGGGTGGCGGCAACCGGGGAGGGTTGACTGGTCAGGGAGCGTTGCCAGGATTCACGCACCAGGGGGCGCAGCCGATCGGGGCGGAACCGGTCCAGCAGGTGCTGCGTCGAGGACATGAACTCTCCCAAACCACGGATGTCGGCGGAGCGGGCACCGGCCCGGGCCCGCTCGATGCCGGGGGTGTGCGCTGTTTCACAGTGTATCCCCCGGCGGCGTGCGGCTAGTGCCGCGGTGCATCGTCAATGAAGGACACCTTCGCCACGTACTGGCGGTACAGCTCGACGGCGTTGTCCGTGGGCAGGTGCCCGAAGGCCAGGGCCGAGACGAGACCGTCCAATTCGGCGCTGCACGCCTCGGCCGCGGTGACTTGGGCGGCCACGGCGTGGGAGTTGGCCAGGTTGGTTGCCAGCGCCGCCGCCAGGGACAGCAGCACGGCGGCCAGGCACAGCACTCGCCAGACGATCGAATCGTCGTGCAGCGAAAAGATGCCCTGGACGGCGCCGGTGAACCGTGTGCCGCCCACGGCGGGTCCGACCGTGAGGACGGCGGCGAGGGCGCTGCCAAAGATGCTGATGTTGATGAGCCGGTTTCGGCGCGGCCGCGCGTCGCGAAGAAACGCCAGAATGCTGGATCGGCGCTGTATTATGTGTGCGGAGAGTTCCTGGCGGGCCTGCGGGTCCTCACTCACGATCTTCCTCCCGGCACCTTGATGGGGCGTTGAGATCCCATTGTGGCAGTCCCGGGGGCGCCTGTATATGGTCGCAAAACGACCACCCGAAGGACCCCGGGGACTACCGGGAGCGGGGTCGAGGGGTTGAATGCAATCCCTCGCCCGCGCCGGCCCGCGCTGCACTGAAGGCCGGCCCGACTCCGGCTATCCTGCCTGGACTTGGTTCGGTGCGGCGAGCTCGGGCGCCGGGGCTGCCTTCTCCGGCCGGGAATCGAGCTTTGCGCCCTCCACATCCACATCCGGGAGGAACTTGTTCAACCATTTCGGGATCCACCAGGCGGAGCGGCCCAACAGGTGCATGGCGGCGGGGATGATGGTCATACGCACCAGGAATGCATCGATCAGCACGCCGAACGCCAGCGCGAAACCGAGCGGGCGCACCATGGTCAGATGGGAGAAGATGAACCCGGAAAACACGCTCGTCATGATGATCGCCGCGGCCGTGACCACGGGGGCCGCATGGGAGAACCCGGTGCGCACCGCCTGTTTGGCGTTCTGCCCGTGGACAAACGCCTCGCGCATGCCGGAGGCGATGAACACCTGGTAGTCCATGGCCAGGCCGAACAACACGCCGATCAGGATGATGGGCAGGAAGCTCAGCACGGCACCCGGGTTGGCGACGTCAAAGATGCCCCCCAGCCAGCCCCATTGGTACACGGCCACCACGCCGCCAAAGGCCGCTACCAGGGACAGCAGGAAGCCGGCGGTCGCCAGGATCGGAACCAGGATGGAGCGAAACACCAGAATCAGCAGGATCAGGGACAGTCCGACGACGATGGCCAGGTAGGGCGGCAAGGCCGCCCCCAACTTGGCGGAGACGTCGACGTTGGCGGCCGTCTGCCCGGTCAGCCCGATCGTGACGTGGTGCTTGGCCGCGATGGCCGCCCCTTCGGCCCGCAGGTCATGCACCACCTGGACCGTGCCGGCGCTCGCCGGTCCCTGCGCCGGGATGATCTGGTACACGGCCGTGCGGAAGTCCTCGCTCACCGCGGCGGGCACCACGGCCTGGACGTTGGGAACCCGGCGCAGCTGGTCGGCCACGTCAAGGTTCAAGGTGGTGGCGCTCGCCTTGTCCAGCCCGGCCGGCAGCGAGCCGACCACCACGATGGGTCCGTTCATGCCCTCCCCGAAGTTCTCCCCGGTGAGGGAGTAGGCCTGGTAGGCGCTGGATTCCACGGGCTCGGAGCCGCCGTCGGGCAGGGCCAGCCGCAGGTCCGCCGCCGGGATGGCGACGATGGCCAGCGCCGCCACCGCGGCAACCACGGCCAGCACGGGGTGCCTGGTCACCAGGGCGCCCCAGCCGCGGCGGCTGTGCCTGATGTCCCTGGCCTCGTCGGCGGCCTTGAGCTGCTCGGCCGACAGGGTGGTGCCGTCCGGTTGGCGTTCGGCGTCCCGGGCCGCCCGCAGCGTCGCATTCTTTGCCCAGGCCCGCCGGGAGATCACGCGGCGGCCCAGCAGTGACAGGAGGGCCGGTGTCAGCGTCAGGGCGATCAGCACGGCCACCGCCACGGTGGCCGCCGCGGCCAGGCCCAGGACCGACAGGAACGGCAGGCCGGTCACGGACAGCGCCGCCAGGGCAATGACGACGGTCAGTCCGGCGAACAGGACGGCGTTGCCGGACGTTCCCGTGGCCTTGGCGATGGATTCGCGCAGCTCCGCCCCGGCGAGCAGCTGCTGGCGGTGCCGGTTGACGATGAACAAGGAGTAGTCAATGCCCACGGCCAGGCCCAGCATGAGGGCCAGCATGGGCGAGATGGTGGACATCTCGATGACACCGGTGAGCGCCATGGTCCCGCCCACGCCGATGCCCACCCCGATGACGGCCATCAGCAGGGGGAGCCCGGCGGCGATCAGCGTGCCCAGCATGATGATCAGCACGGCGGCCGCCACCGCGATGCCGACCACCTCGGCGAGGCCAAAGAGCGCCGAGACGTCCTCGGTGATGTCCTTGCTGAAGGATACGCGCACGCCGCTGCCGTCGAGCGAGTTCAGGGTGTCCTGGACCAGCTTGCGGTTGGCCGGCGCCACGGCGTTCATCGATTCGGTGAACTGGATCTGGACTATCGCCGCCTTGCCGTTCCCGGAGACGAATTTCAGGCCCGACGCCGCCTGGGCCGTGCGCTCGCCGGTGGCAAGCTCTGCCTTGCTCACCGCGAGCTCGGCGACGCCGGCGTCGTACTTAGCCTTGCCCACCGTGTATTTGTCCTGCCCGGCCTGCCATTGGGCCTGGCCGGCATCAAGGCGTGCCTGGGCCGCGGCGAGTTGCGCGGCGCCCGCGGCGGCCTGCGGGGAGCCGGCGGGCACGCCCGCCAGCTGGGCCCGCTGGGCATCCAGCTGGGCCTTTCCGGCGTCAAGTTGGGCCTTGGCGTCGGCCAGCTGCTGCGCGGAGGCGTCGAGGGCCGTCTTGGCGGCCGTCAACCGCGCCGCGCCGTCGGCCAGCTTCGTCTTGCCCTCGGTGATGGTGGCCTGGCCCTTGGCCACGGTGGCGGCGGTTGCGAACGGGTCGATGACGCCCTTGACGCTCGGGACGCTCAGCACCTTCTTCAGGGCGGCCGTGATGGCCTTCTCCTGGGCGGGCGTGAACTTCTCGCCGTTGGTGCTGGTGAACACCACCGAGCCCGAGCCTCCCGAGGCGGCCGGGAGATCGGCCTTGAGCTTGTCCGCCATTTGCTGCGTCTCGGTGCCCGGAATCTGGAAGTTGTTGGACATGGGCCCCATGAACAGCGCCGCGGCGCCGCCCACCAGGCCAATAATGACCGCCCAGGCGGCGATCACCAGCCATGCTCGGTGGGCCGAAAAACGGCCGAGTCGGTAAAGCCAGAGAGCCATGAGTTGTCCTTTGTGGTGAATGCGGGCGCGGGCGGGGCGGAGCCTGGAGGTTAGTTTTGGAAGCCGTTGCGGACCAGGGAGATGGTGCTGCCCAAGAGCCGGTGCAGGTGGGCCAGGGAGGCGGGGGAGGTGTCGGTCCCGTGCTCGCGGAACCACACCTGGAAGGCGGCACGGCAACTGCCGACGACGGCGCCCACCAGGGCATGGATGTACAGTTCGTCGGTGGTCTCGGGCAGGCGGTGCCGGGCGACCTCGGTGATCTTTACGCTGCAGTCCTCCCACGCCTGGAGTTGGAAGCGGCCCAGCTGGGGGTCCTGGGTCAGGGTGAAGGTCTCCGCCAGTGCGGCCAGGTGGTCCGGGCTGTCGACGGCGGTCAGTGCAATCTGCGCCGATTCCAGGAGGGGTTCATCCAGTGGTCGCGCTTCCAGTTCGGTGATCACCGAGTCGAGGTAGCGCTGGGTGAAGCTGGCCACGGCCGCTTCCATGGACGGGTAATAGTTGAAGAAGGTGCGCCGGGACACGCCGGCGGCGGCGGCGACGTCGTCGACCGTGAACTCGCTGAATTTGCGGGTTCGCAGGAAATCGAGGGCGGCGGCGGCGATGGCGTCCCGGGTGGCGGCCTTGTTCAGTTCGCGGCGCGACGGGACGGTGCCGGAAGGGATGCTCATGCCTTTACACTAAGTGCAAGTTTGCACTTTATGCAAGTTAAATTCGTTCCCGGGACGCTACGGGACCGGCGGGTGCTTGGTGAGGTAGGCGGACTGGCCGGTGGCGCCGGGCTGGCCTTCGGGGATCGGGATGGCGAACACCGCCGTGCCGTACGCGCAGACCTCGGTCCAGGTCTGGCCCATTTCGGAGGTATCAAAGCGCGTGGCCACGATGGCGTTGGCGCCCTTTTGTTCGGCCTCGGTGACCATGCGCGCCACCACTTCCTGGCGGCTTTCGTACAGGGCCCGGGTCATCTCGGGCAGCTCGCCGCCGCCCATGGCGCGGAAGCTGGCCGTGAATTGGGCGCCAAGGTGCCGGGAGCGGACGGTCAGGCCCATGACCTCGCCGAAAACGGCGTCAATCCGGTAGCCCGGCAGGTCGTTGGTGGTCACGATGATCATGTGCGTGCCTTTCGTTCGTCCAGCAACGTGGCGCCCGGGCCACCGTGGTGGTGACGATCCTACTGTGCCGGGGCGCCCCGCGGGGGTCAATCGGCAACCGGCCCGCCCGGGTCTCGGTGAATCTCCCGATCGACCTGGTTGCCGTCCGCCAGCAGGGCGAGCAGTCGCCCGAGTTCGGCGGACTGGGCGGGTGTGAGGGCGGCGAGCAGCTCTTCCTCGTGGTCGACGGCCACGGCGCGCAGCCGCCGCAGCATGGCCCGCCCGTCGTTGGTCAGGTGCAGCTCGTAGTTGCGGCGGTCCGTACTGCTGCGCGCCCGCGCAACCAGCCCGCGGGCTTCCAGCGAGTCGATCAACGGCACCACCCGGCTCGGGACGGCCCCGAGCCGGTCGGCCAGGGACCGCTGGCTCAGGCCGGGGCTGTGGCCGAGCAGGCGCAGGGTGCCGGCATCGCTGGGTGTCAGGCCAAGCTCCTTGGTTCGCTGCGCAAACCGGGCGGCGGACAGCGAGCCAAGCTGCGAAAGCAGGAAGGCCGTGCGCCGCGGCGTTCCGGCGGGTTGGATTGCCATGTCTTCATAATACATTCTTGACAGAATGATTCAACAAGTGAATCATTCTAGGAAAGCATCAATGAAGGAGGATGATCTTGCCGTGACCGCAACCTCAATCGGGCCCGTGCCCCCGAGCCGACGGTCGGGCGGCCCGCACCCGGGCCTCCTGGCGGCCGTCAGCCTGGGCATCTTCCTGTTCTCGCTGCTTCTGGCCGGCCTGCTGTCCGGCGGCCAGGTCTTTGTGTCCCCGTTTGCCCCGGCCGCCGACGTGGTGCGGTTCTATCAGCAAAACGTCGCCGCCGCGCGGATTGGGGGCATGCTCCAATTTGGTGCGGCCGTGCCGCTGGGGATCTTCGCGGCCACCGTGTACGCCCGGGTGGTGCGTCTGGGCGTGAAGGTCCCCGGCCCGGCCATTGGCTTCTTTGGCGGCATGGCGGCGGCCCTGTTCCTGATGATCTCGGGCCTGCTGGGCTGGCTGTTGAGCCGGCCGGAGGTCACCGTGGACATCCCGTTGACCCGGGCCCTGGCGTTCCTGGCCTTCGCCGCCGGCGGCGCCGGCTGCGTGGTGGGGCTCGGCCTGCTGGTGGCGGGCCTGGCCGTCCCCGCGCTGATCCTGAGCCTGTTTCCGCGCTGGCTGGCATGGACGGGCCTGGTCATCGCGGCCCTGTCCGAGCTCAGCTTCCTGTCCCTGGCCGTGGAACCGTTGCAGGTGCTGCTGCCCATCGGGCGATTCGCCGGGATGCTGTGGCTGGTTGCCGCCGGCTTCGTGTTGCCGGCGAGCCGGGCCGCGGCCAACCGGGTCCCGGGCGGGAGGGACCCCGGCGCCGCCCGGGCGCGGGCTTAGCGCGGGCTTAGCCGAGCAGGGCGGCCTTGAGCGTGTCCAGCCCCACCGAGCCCACGTTCAGGGCCTGCGTGTGGAAGTCGCGCAGCGAGAAGGCGGCACCGTCCCGTGCGGCCCGGGCGTCGCGGATTTCCTCCCAGAGGCGCTGGCCGATCTTGTAGGACGGGGCCTGGCCCGGCCAGCCGAGGTACCGGTTGAATTCAAAGTCCAGCTGGCCGGGGGATATGTCCAGGTTTTGGCGCAGGAAGTCGTGACCGGCCTGCGCCGTCCAGACCCCGGTTCCCCACTGCTGCGGGACTTGAAGTTCCAGGTGCACGCCGATGTCAAAGACCACGCGCGCGGCCCGCATGCGCTGTCCGTCCAGCATGCCCATCTTGTCGCCCGGATCGGACAGGTAGCCCAGCTGGTCCATGAGTCGCTCGGCGTACAGCGCCCAGCCTTCCCCGTGACCGGAGACCCAGCAGGCGTTCCGGCGCCACTTGTTCAGCAGCCCGCTCTGGTAGGTGGCCGTCGCGACCTGCAGGTGGTGTCCCGGCACGCCCTCGTGGTAGACCGTGGTGGTTTCGGCCCACGTGGTGAACGTGTCCTCGCCCTCGGGCACCGACCACCACATGCGCCCGGGCCGGGAAAAGTCCTCCGATGGTCCCGTGTAGTAGATGCCGCCGTCCTGGGTGGGCGCGATTTTGCACTCCAGCGTGCGCATGGCCTCCGGGATGTCGAACTGCGTGCCGGCCAGGTCGGCGACGGCGGCGTCGGAGAGCCGCTGCATCCATTCGGTCAGTGCCGCCGTGCCGTGCAGCTGGCGCGCGGGATCGGCGTTGAGCAGCGCCTTGGCCTCCTCGATCGAGGCGCCCGGGCGGATTTGTTCGGCCACCGCCTGCTGCTCGGCGATGATCCGGTCCAGCTCGGCCACGCCCCACGCATACGTTTCCTCAAGGTCGACGGCGGAGCCCAGGAATTCCCGCGAGGCCAGGGCGTAGCGTTCCCGGCCCACGGCGTCCTTCACCGGTGCCGCCGGCAGCAGCTCCTCGCGCAGGAACGCGACGAGCCCGCCGTAGCCGGCCCGGGCGGCGGCGGCGTTGGCCGCCAGCGCCGCGATGAGCTCGGCCGGGAGGGAGGCGCCGGCGTCGGAATCGGCGGCGCCCGACGCCAGGGAGGCGAAGAACCCGTCCGCGGCGGCGTGGCGCTCGCACTGCTCAATGACCGCCGACACCTGACGGCGCGCGGCCACCCGGCCGGCGGCGGCGCCCGCACGCAACGACGCGATGTACCCGTTGACCGCGGCGGGAACGTTCGCCAGCCGCCCGGCGATGTGCTCCCAGTCGGTGGGGGTGGCCGTCGGCATGAGGTCAAAAATGGCGCGAATTTCCTGTGCGGGCGAGGCGATGTTATTCAGCTCGGCCAACGGCCATCCGGTGGCGTCCGCCTCCAGCAGCAGGCCGAGGCGCTCCCGCATGGCGTGCACGGTGACGCGGTCGACGTCGTCCGCCGGCTTTTGCCCGGCCAGCTCGGCGAGGGCGTGGCGGGCGGCGTCGGCCTGGGCGGCCCGGCCGGTGGGGGAGTAGTCCGCATACTCGGTCTCGTGGCCGGGCAGGCCCAGCGTCGTGGCGAAGCCGGGATCGAGTTCGATCAACCGGTCGGTGTAGGCGTCGGCGACGCCATCAATGGCAGTGGCGGCGCGGCTGAGGCGCGTTGCATCAAGACTCATGGCCCGAGCCTATCCCGAGTGTGCGGCGCCTCTTCGGAAATCAGCCGCGCGCACGCCGCCAGGCACCCGCGCCGGGCTTGGGCGGCAGGTTCAGCTGCGCCCGCCGCGCCCACAGCCGCGTTGCCGGGCGCTTCGGGGCCGCTTCCGCCCCGCCCTGCATGGCCAGCACGACGGCGGTCACGGCCGCCAGTTCCTCGGCCGTCGGGTTGCCGCGGGTCACGCTGAGCCACGGGGTCCCGCCGGCCGCCGGCTGGTCCGGCGTTGGTTCGTTCGTCACAGCGGGATGTTCCCATGCTTCTTGGCGGGCAGGCTGGCCCGCTTCTCACGCAGGGCCCGCAGGCCCTTGATGAGCTGGATGCGGGTGTCGGCGGGGGCGATGACGGCGTCAACATAGCCCAGCTCGGCGGCCTGGTACGGGTTGAGCAGCTCTTCCTCGTAGTTCTTGACGATCTCCGCACGGCGGACCTCGACGTCGCCGCCCGCGGCCTCCACGGCGGCCAGGTCGCGGCGGTACAGGATGTTCACCGCGCCCTGGGCGCCCATGACGCCGATCTGGGCGGTGGGCCAGGCCAGGTTCAGGTCGGCGCCGAGCTTCTTGGAGCCCATGACGATGTAGGCTCCGCCGTACGCCTTGCGGGTGATGACGGTCAGCTTCGGCACGGTGGCCTCGGCATACGCGTAGAGCAGCTTGGCGCCGCGGCGGATGATGCCCTGGAATTCCTGGTCCTTGCCGGGCAGGAAGCCGGGAACATCCACGAGCGTGATGATCGGGACGTTGAACGCGTCGCAGTGGCGCACGAACCGGGCGGCCTTCTCGGAGGCCGCAATGTCTAGCGTGCCGGCAAATTGCATGGGCTGGTTCGCCACGACCCCCACGGTATGGCCCTCGATGCGGCCGTAGCCGATCATCACGTTCGGCGCGTACAGGGACTGCATCTCCAGGAAGTGCCCGTCGTCCACCACCTGCTCGATCACCCGGCGCATGTCGTAGGGGTGATTGGCCGAGTCCGGGACCAGCGTGTCCAGGGCGAGGTCGGCGTCGTAGAGCTCCGGCTCCTGTTCATGCTCGGCCACCGGGGCCTCGGCCAGGTTGTTGGACGGCAGGAAGTCCAAAAGTTCGCGGACAAAGTCGATGGCGTCGGACTCGTCCGTGGCCAGGTAGCTGGCGGTGCCGGTGTTGGTGTTGTGCTGGCGGGCCCCGCCGAGGGTCTCCATGTCCACGTCCTCGCCCGTGACGGTCTTGATGACGTCCGGGCCGGTGATGAACATGTGGCTGGTCTTGTCCACCATCACCACATAGTCGGTCAGGGCCGGCGAGTAGGCGGCGCCGCCGGCGCACGGGCCCATGATCAAGGAGATTTGCGGCACCACCCCGGAGGCATGGACGTTGTTGCGGAAGATGTCGGCGAACATGGCCAGGGAGGCCACGCCCTCCTGGATGCGGGCGCCGCCGCCGTCGTTGATGCCCACCACCGGGCAGCCGTTGCGCAGCGCGAACTCCTGGACCTTGACGATCTTTTCCCCATTGACCTGGCTCAGCGAGCCGCCGTACACGCTGAAATCCTGGCTGAAGACGGCCACCAGGCGCCCGTCCACGGTGCCGTAGCCGGAGACCACGCCGTCGCCCAGCGGCTTTTTCTTCTCCATGCCAAACGCCTGGGAGCGGTGGACGGCCAGGGCGTCAAATTCCACGAAGGAGTCCGGGTCAACGAGCAGGTCGATGCGCTCGCGGGCCGTGTGCTTGCCCCGTGCATGCTGCTTTTCCACCGCGGCTACGCCCGAGGGGACGGCTGCCTGGGCCAGACGGTCTCGGAAATCGGCAATCTTGCCTGCTGTTGTCGAAAGATCGTGGCTCATAGGTTCTCTTCGCTCGCTGGGTGGACGACTTGCATCCCTTAAGTAGGAATCGCACAAAAGGGCTAACGCTACTGACAGTCTAATGACGGAAACGGCACCTGCCTGTGTAGGAACCCTACAAAGTCGTCGGCCGGGAATCGAAGTTCCCCACCGCCCGGTGCGTCCGGGACCGGGGATTTGCGCGCTCCCAACCGCGCCCCGCGGTGCACTGCCGCCGCGCCCGGTGGTGCCGTGAGAAAGGTCGGTGCCGCCGGATAAGATTGGCCACATGAGCCACACACTGCCCGCCCTGGACAACAGTGCCCTGACCCATGCGCTCATGCGGCCCCGCGGCCAATTTCGCCGCGTCAAGGTGGTGGCCGAGACCGGCTCCACCAACGCCGACCTGGCCGCCGACGCCGCAGCGTCGCCCGCGGACTGGCCGGATCTGAGCGTGGTGATCGCCGACTCCCAGGTCCGGGGCAGGGGTCGGCTGGACCGGGTCTGGGAGGCGCCGGCGGGCTCGGCCATGATCTCCAGCGTCCTGTTGCGTCCGCCCGCCCATGCCGCCGGCATCGGTGCGCCGCGCTTCGCGCTGACCGGGTACGGCTGGCTGTCCATCCTGGCCGGGGTGGCGCTGTGCCAGGCGGTCCGGGCGGTCTCCGGCGTGCCGGCCGCGCTCAAGTGGCCCAACGACGTCGTGGTTGACGGCCGCAAGCTCGCCGGCCTTCTCGCCCAGGTCGTCTCCCCAAGCCCGGACGAAGCCGGACCTGCCGTCGTCGTCGGCGCCGGCGTCAACATCGGACAGACGCGCGCGCAGCTGCCGGTGGACCGGGCAACGTCCCTGCGCCTCGAATTGCCGGGCCGCGGGCCGGACCCGGGCCGCCCGAACACTGCCCGCCCGAAGACTGCTCTCCCGAACATTGCCGGGCTGGACCGCAATGTGATGCTGCCGGAATACCTCAACCGTCTCGGCCGCCTGTACGGGGACTTTGTGGCCGTGGGCGGGGACGCCCGCCGGCCGCTCGCCGGCGCCGTGTCCGACGGGCACTCAAGCGGGTTGTCCCTGCACGCGCTGGCCGGCTTGGCCATGACCACGCTGGGCGCCCGGGTGCGCGCCGAGTTGCCCGGCGGACGCCAATTGTTCGGCACGGCGGAGAGCCTTGGCGCCGACGGCGGACTCAACGTCCGCGACGCCGCCGGGGCGCTGCACGCCGTCAGCGCCGGGGACGTCGTGCACCTGCGCCGGGTGCTGGACGGCGCGGGGAACCCGGGCAGCGGCGTGGGCTATGCGTAGCTGGCTGGCCGACGGCGAGCAGCTGATCGTGCGGTGCCGGCCGCACCCGCGCATGCTGGTTTTCCCCATCGCGGTCGGGCTACTGCTGGTCGTAGCGGGCTCGGCCGCCCTCGCCTGGCTGCAGCCGGGGCAGTTTGCCCGGTGGGCGCCGGCCGGCCAGGCGTTCCGGCAGCCGGCCATCGTGCTGCTGTTGACGGTGGTGTTGCTGGTCGAGGCCGCGTATCCGCTTCGGCGGGTGGTCCGCTGGGCCGGCACCAAATACCTGCTGACCAATCAACGCATGGTGGTGCGCCAGGGACTGTTGCGCCGGCGCCAGCAGAACTACGTCTTTGCCCGGGTGCACCATGTGGGATTTCGGCAAAAGATGCGCCAGCGGCCCGTCCGGGCGGGCGAGCTGGACTTCGACATGGGCCCCGACGGCATCCGCACCATCCCCGACGTCCCCGAAATCCAACAATTCGTGAACTTCACCCACGAGGCCTGGACCGAACTGTTTCGGGCCTCCTATCAGCATCCGGTGATGGATGCGTACTACGCTGATGGGGTTGGCATGACCGGAAAGGAGCTGCGCAAGCTTGGAAGAGACCACTGATCCACCCGAGCCGTTGCTGTCCCCTGCCACCCGAAGCCAGACAAAAGCCCTGGAAGCACAGCTGTTGGGCGGCGAACGCACCCTTAAACGGCGTGACGTTGCCGCCGGCGCAGGCGTCTCTTTGCTGTCCGCACGCAAAATCTGGCGCGCCATGGGCTTCCCCAATCTCGGCGACGACGACGTCGCATTCACCCCGCGCGACCTGGCGGCGCTGGACATTGTGGTCACCATGGTCCGGGAGGGCCTGTTGACGGAGGAGACCGCCATCTCCGTCACCCGCTCGATCGGCCAGATGACCGACCGCATGGCCGTGTGGCAGATTGAGGCGCTCGTGGAGGACCTGGTCGCCGAGCACGACGTCAGCGACGCCGAGGCCCGCCGCGCCGTCGTGTCCGAACTGCCCAATCTCATTGCGCCGCTGGAAAAGCTGTTGATCTATTTGTACCGCCGCCAGCTCAACGCCGGCATCCAGCGCCTGGCCGTCYGGGCCGAAGAGGGACTGGCCGCCAGCCAGCTGGGCCGGGAGGGGGACGAGGACGACGCGCCCCTGCCGCTGGCCCGTGCCGTGGGTTTCGCCGACCTGGTCAGCTATACGTCGCTGTCGCGGCGAATGAATGAAAAAACGCTGGCCAAGCTGGTGCAGCGCTTTGAAAACATCTGCGCCGAAATCATCAGTGTGGGCGGTGGTCGCCTGGTGAAAACCATTGGTGATGAAGTGCTGTTCAACTGCGAGACCCCCGTGGCGGGGGCGCAGATCTCCCTGGCGCTGGCCGAGGCCATGGCCGCCGACGAGTTCCTGCCCGAGGCCCGCGTGGCCATGGTGTGGGGCCGGGTGCTCTCCCGGCTGGGCGACATCTACGGGCCCACCGTGAACCTGGCCGCCCGGCTCACCTCCCTGGCGCAACCGGGCACCGTGTTGATCGACTCGGTGACCGCCGCCGCCCTGGCCGGCGATGAGCGCTTCATCCTCACGGAACTCCCGGTCGAACAGGTGCGCGGCTTCGGCGAGATCGCCCCGGTCCTGCTCCAACGCGGCCGCGGTGTGGGAATCGTCGTCGACTAGGGACCGACGTCGCCGCCCGGGCGCATGCGTCGCGGGAGCCGGGACCACCCCCTGGTGCCGGCCGTGGGCGGAAGTGTGGAAACGCTTCCCGTTAAGATGGTGGAATGATCCATTTACGAGTGGCTGTATCCGAGGGGAACGGCACGCACCGCCGCGCCCCTTCGGCCGCGGGCCGCGCATGAGCGCCGGGCGCACCACACCGCTCTTGTTGGTTGGCGCCGGCACCGACCGCGGGCTGGTCCGCGAAATCAATGAAGACGCGTTCATCGCCCTCGACCCCCTCTTTGCCGTGGCGGACGGCATGGGCGGCCACGAGGCCGGGGAAGTGGCCAGCAGCGAATGCGTGGCCGTGCTGCGCCAACAGCCCGTCCTGACCGCCGGGTCCAGAAATGCCACCGCCGAAGACATCCAGGCGGCCCTGCGCCACGTCGATGCCCGCATTCGCGAGGTCACCAACGCCCGTGCCGGCACCACCTTGTCCGGCGCCGTCGTCGTTCAGGAGCAGGGGATCCCGCACTGGCTGGTGTTCAATGTGGGGGATTCGCGCACCTACCTGATGAGCCGCGGCACGTTTGGCCAGGTCACCGTGGACCACTCCGAGGTGCAGGAGTTGGTGGACGGCGGCTACCTCACCGCGGTCGAGGCCCTGGTGTATCCGCGCCGCCACGTGGTGACCCGTGCGCTGGGTGCCGGCGGCAATGCCGAGGCCGACTACTGGCGAATCCCGATCGAAACCGGCGACAGGCTGTTGGTTTGCTCCGACGGCTTGACCGGCGAGGTCAGCGATGAGCAGATCCAGCACATCCTGGCCACCGCCGACGAACCGCAGGAGGCCGCCGACGCACTGATCCACTTGGCCCTGCGGGCCGGCGGACACGATAACGTCACCGTGGTCGTGGTTTACGTCGCCGGCACCACCCCGGATGCCGACCACGCGCCCGAGTCCACCAAAAATACCGCCACCGCCACCGCCGGCGTGCCGCTCCGCCTTGAGGAAAACCATGGATAGCACCACCTACCGCACCGGCACCTGGCTGGGAATCGTGCGCTCCGGCGCCGTCGTCGTCCTGGGTCCGGACACCGACCCCCGCATCGTGGCCGCGCTGTGGGATTTCTTGGCCGACGCCCCCGCCATGGACGGCATCCTGAACGAGGTCACCCGCGCGTTCGCCACCGAACTGACCGAGATGCCGCCCTTCGGCATCCTGCTTCACGGCGACCGCCTCCACGCCGTGCTCCGCGGCGAGATGACACTGGAGGTTGCCGACGGCGCCGAGACGACCGTCGTCTCCGGTCAAAACGTCACCACCTGGAGCGAAAAGTCCATGCCGCCGCCGGACGGCTACGCCCTTGCCCTGGGCGCACCGGACGACGCCGAGGCGGGCCTGGGCGCGCCGGGCACCTTCTGGCCGCTCGGCGAGGCCGTGGTCCACTGCGGCGAGATCCTCTACACCCGTCCCGGACCGCAGGTGGGCGTCGTCGCCGCGCCGTGCGCCGCGGACGTTCCCGTCCCGGCCGGCCCAGAGCCTCTTGCGCCGCTGCCGGAGCCGCTGCCGGAGCCGGAAATGCCGGCCGACGGCGAATCCCCGGAAGCCATTGGCGACCCGGCGGACGACGACGCCTACGCCCGTTTTGCGTTGGCGGCCGAGGCCGAGTGGCGGGCACAGCTGGACCCGGAGTCCGCCATCGACCTGGACGCCGACGTCGACGCGCCCGATGATGGGGCGTTCGAAATGGACGGCTCCGACGGGTTCGACAGGGTCGAGCCAGGGGACTTCGCCCCCGAGGGCATGGTTGTTGCAGGCGGCGAGTTCGGCGTCTTGGACACCGACGTCCCTGAGCCAGAGGACCGGCAACCTGACGACCTCGAACGGATGGACCCGGAGCCGGACGGCTCTGCGCCCGACGACCAGGGTCCCGAGGCAGCCGGGCACGGCATTGGGGCGCCGGCGGCCGGAAACATACCGCCAATGCCTCCCACCCCGCCCACGGTGTCAGCCTGGACCGCCGGCTCCGACGAAACGCCCGACGCGGCGCCCCACGAAACGCCCGACGCGGCGCCCCACGCAACGCCCGAGGCCGCGCCCGCCGCAACGCCCGAGGCCGCGCCCGCCGCAACGGCGGAGCCGGGGCGTGACCAGTCGCCGCCCCCCACCGGCCCCGTCGTCGTCGCCCAATTGTGCCCGCAGGGGCACGCCAACCCGCCCGGGCGGCCCACCTGCTGGCACTGCGGCGAGGCCGTCGCCGGCGAACTGGTTGAGGTGGTGCGGCCGCGCGTTGGCCGCATGCACATCTCCAACGGCGGCGTGATCGACCTGGACCGGACCCTGATCATTGGCCGGCTGCCGTCGGTTGACCGGGTGGAGGGCGCGGAAATGCCCCGCCTGGTGCAGGTGGACAGCGGCGGGGACATCTCCCGCTCCCATGCGGAAATTCGCGTGGACGGCTGGCAGGTCCTGCTCATCGACCTCCATGCCACCAACGGCACCGTCCTCATCCGCCCCGGGGAGGACCCGCGCCGGCTGGCCCCCGGGGAACAGGTGGTCTTGAAGACCGATGACCGGGCCGACCTCGGCGACGGGGTGACTCTTCACTTCGGCGAAATCCTGTAGCCGGCGGGCCCCGGGACCCGGGGCTCCTCACACCGGCGGACATGCGGCAAGATAGAACCGTGACCAGCCATGAGACTCCAGCCGAAGCCGCCCTCTCCCGGGAAACCGGTGCGCCGGACGCCGGCGTTGCCCCGCCGATCCCGCCGGAAGCGGCCCGCGAGCGCTACGCCGAGCTGGTGGAGCTGGTCCGCAAGTACCGGACCGCCTACTACACCGACGACGCCCCGCTGGTCTCCGACGCCGAATTCGACGCCCTCTACGGCGAGTTGGAGGAAATGGAGGCGCTCCACCCCGAACTGGTCAGCAATGACTCCCCAACCCAGGAGGTGGGCGGGGAGGTCTCCACGGCCTTCGCGGCGGTCGACCACCTGAGCCGCATGTACTCCCTGGAGGACGTGTTCTCCCTCCCGGAGCTCCAGGCATGGGTGCAACGGGCCGAGGCGTCGGTGGAGAAGCAGCGCGGCACGGCTCCGCAGTGGTTGACCGAGTTGAAGATCGACGGCCTGGCCGTGAACCTCCTCTATCGCGACGGCGTGCTGGTCCGGGCGGCGACCCGCGGGGACGGCACCACGGGTGAGGACATCACCCACAACGTGGCCACCATCAAGGACATCCCGCAGCGGCTGCACGGGACAGGCTTCCCGACCGAGGTGGAAATCCGCGGCGAGGTATTCATCGCCTCGAAGGACTTCATCATCCTCAACGAGCAGATGGTGGCCGCCGGCAAGGCCCCGTTCGCGAACCCGCGGAACTCGGCGGCCGGCTCACTGCGCCAAAAGGATCCCGCGGAGACCGCCAAACGGCCACTGAGCATGTACGTGCACGGCATCGGCGCCCGCGCCGGGCTGTCCACCACCAGTCAGTCGGAGACGTACGCGCTGCTGACGTCATGGGGCATGCCGACCAGCCCCTACTACAAGGTGCTGTCCACGCTGGAGGAAATCCTGGACTTCATCGCCCACTACGGCGAGCACCGGCACGACCTCATCCATGAAATTGACGGGATTGTGGTCAAGGTCGATGACTTCGCCACCCAGCGGGCGCTGGGCAACACCTCCCGCGTGCCGCGCTGGTCCGTGGCCTATAAATACCCGCCGGAGGAGGTCCACACGAAACTGCTGGACATCCGGGTCAACGTCGGACGCACCGGCCGGGTGACACCCTACGGGGTGATGGAACCGGTGAAGGTGGCCGGTTCCACCGTGGAAATGGCAACCCTGCACAACCAGGACGTGGTCAAGGCCAAGGGGGTGCTCATTGGCGACATCGTGGTGCTGCGCAAGGCCGGGGACGTCATTCCGGAGATCGTGGGACCGGTCATGGCCCTGCGCGAGGGCCGGGAGGGGGAGCTGCGCGAATTCGTCATGCCCGCCAACTGCCCGTCCTGCGGCACCCCGCTGGCCCCGGCCAAGGAAGGCGACATTGACATCCGCTGCCCCAATGCCCAGTCCTGTCCGACGCAGCTTACCGAGCGGGTGGCCCATCTGGCCAGCCGCGGCGGGTTCGACATCGAGGCGCTCGGCTACGAGGCAGCCGCCGCCCTGACCACCGGGCCCGGGCCGGACCCGGCCGACAACGGCGGCATCATTGCGGCGGCCGGGCCGGGACCGCTGCACAATGAGGCCGACGTCTTTGACATCGCCGCCCTGGACCTCTCCGGGGTCGTGGTGTGGCGGGAGGTCCGCGCCAAGGGCGTCGGCACCGGGCGCTTCCAACAGGTGCCGTACTTTTACACCAAGGCGACGGCCAGGAAGCCCTCGGTGCCCACCAAGATGACCGAAAAGCTTTACGAGGAGCTGCAAAAGGCCAAGTCGCAGCCGCTGTGGCGGGTGCTGGTGGCCTTGAGCATCCGCCACGTCGGGCCGACCGCGTCGCGCGCCCTGGCCACCGCGTTCGGCTCCATGGCGGGCATCCGGGCGGCGTCGGAAGAGGAATTGGCGGGCGTCGACGGCGTCGGGCCCATCATTGCCCGGGCGCTGATCGAGTGGTTCGCGGTGGACTGGCACGTGGCCATCGTGGAGAAGTGGGCGGCCGCCGGCGTGCGCATGGCCGATGAGGTGGATGAGTCGATGCCCCGCACCCTGGAGGGCCTGACGGTCGTGGTCACCGGCACGCTGGCGACCTTCAGCCGCGACGAGGCGAAGGAGGCCATCATCAGCCGCGGCGGCAAGGCGTCCGGCTCGGTGTCCAAGAACACGTCCTTCGTGGTGGCGGGGGAGAATGCCGGCACCAAGTTGGACAAGGCCGAGTCGCTGGGGCTGACGGTGCTGGACGAGGACGGGTTCGTGCGCCTGCTCGCACACGGGCCCGCCGCCGCCTCTGCCGTAGAGTCGGGGCAGGAAGCGGACGTCGACGTGGAGGAGAACGCATGAACCAGGCAGGGATAGCCGCCGATGACCTGCTTGAGGTGGCCCGCCGCGCCGCCGCGGCCGGTGCCGCGGTGCTGGCCGGGCGGGATCCGTCCGCTTTCGGAGCCGCCGAAAAATCCTCCGACGCCGACTGGGTGACGGCCTTTGACCTCGCCGCCGAGCGCGCCGTCCGGGCGGTCATCGCCGAGGCCCGCCCGCACGACGTGATCACCGGCGAAGAGCTGGCCCCGGCCCTGCCCGCCGAGCCGTCCGGCTACCGGTGGAGCATCGACCCGCTCGACGGCACCATGAACTTCATTCGCAACATCGCCTATCACTGCACCTCAGTCGCCGTGGTGGGGCCCGACGGGGCCTGGCTGGCCGGCGTCGTTGACGCACCGGCCCTGCGGCGCAGCTATTTCGCCACCCGCGGCGGCGGCGCCTGGCTGGAGGAGACCCGGGCCGACGGGCAGCATTCCGTGCGCCAATTGCACGGACCCACCCAACCGCGCCATGGCACGCTGATCGCGACCGCGGTGACCAGTGACGTGCCCACCCGGCGTCGCCTCATCGCCGCGCTGGATGCGAAGATGGACCACTTTGGTGACTTCCGCCGGCTGGGCTCCGCCGCCCTGGAGCTGTGCGCGGTGGCAGAGGGCGGGGTGGATGCGTACCTGGAATTCGGCCTGTTTGAGCACGACTTTGCCGCCGGCGCGCTGATCGCCCAGGAAGCCGGCGCCTGGGTGCACCGCCCGGAACTCAGCTCGGCCATGAACGGACTGCCCAGCCGTGAGGAGGTCCTCTCCGTGTGGACGGGAGCCTGCGTGCCGGGAATGGAAGGAAGCTTCGCGCCGCAGGACTGATCCTGGGGTCGGGCTGCCGCCGACCCGTCAACCTCACGTTTTGCCGCCGGTGAACGTCTACCCGGTGGGCCACCCATGCGGCGGTGGCCGTGAGCAACCGAAACGGAGATGCGAGTGTCGACCCAGGGAACCAACAAATGGCCGCTGGCCCAATTTGTCCTGCTGGCCCTGGCTTGGGGCGCCAGCTTCTTGTTCATCGCCATCGGCCTGGAGGGGTTGTCACCGGCCCAGGTGGTGCTGGGCCGCCTCTGTGCGGGGGCCGTGGCGCTGGCCGCCATCTCCCTGGTGAGCCGGCAAAGGCTGCCCACCGACCCCATCGTGTGGGCCCACCTGGCCGTCGTCTCCGTTTTGCTGTGCGTTGCGCCGTTCCTGCTGTTTTCCTGGGCCGAACAAAGCATCGGCTCGGGTCTGGCCAGCATCTACAATGCGACAACGCCGCTGATGACCACGCTCGTGGCGCTCGTGGCCCTGCCCCAGGAACGGCCCACCAAGGTCCGCCTGCTTGGCCTGTTTTCCGGCTTTCTGGGTGTCCTCTTGGTCCTGGGCCCCTGGCGCGGGACCGGCGGCGGCACCCTGGCCGCCCAGGGGGCCTGCCTGCTGGCCACTGCCTGCTACGGCATTGGCTTTGTCTATCTCCGCCGGTTCGTCTCGCCCCGGGGCCTGCCCTCGTTGTCCCTCGCCACGGTGCAGGTCGGCCTCGGCGCGCTGATCATGGTGGCACTGGCCCCGTGGATCGCCACGGCTCCCGTCCACCTGTCCCCGCGGGTTGTCGGCAGCATCCTCATCCTCGGCATGGCCGGGACCGGCCTGGCCTATGTCTGGAACACCAACCTGGTGGCCGCGTGGGGCGCGGCCAACGCGTCCACCGTAACGTACCTGACGCCGATCGTCGGCGTCAGCCTCGGCGTCGCCATTCTGGCCGAACCCGTCGCCTGGAACCAGCCGGTGGGCGCCGTCATCGTGGTGGCAGGCATCGCCATCAGCCAGGGCCGGCTGGCCGGCCTCGGAGCGTGGCTTCGCCCTCCGGGGACCGTCACGGCCTCCGGCGGTGACGGTCCCCGGAGGGCGTAGCCTGTTGCCATGAACCTCACGGTCATCAACGCGAACTTCACCGTCCCGGACGGCGTGCGGGTCATCGGCGCCGGGACGCTGCCGTCCGCCTTTGACGTCACCGGGCTGGCGGTGGCCTCCCTGGCGGCGGCCGGGCAGGCGGTGGCCGAGCTATCCCGCCGGCTGGGCGCGCCCCGCCCCGAGCTGACCGTGGACCGGGCCCTTGCCTCGGCCTGGTTTGGCATGTCCTTCACGCCCACCGGCTGGGACTTGCCGCCGGTCTGGGACGCCATTGCCGGGGACTACCGCTGCGCCGACGGCTGGATCCGGCTCCACACCAACGCCCCGCACCACCGGGCCGCCGCCCTCGCCGCCCTGGGCCTGGCCCCGGATGCGGACCGCGCGCGGGTGGGTGCAGCCGTCGCGGGCTGGTCCGGGGAGGACCTTGAACTTGCCGTCGTCGCCGCCAACGGGTGCGCGGCGCTGATGCGCTCCCGCCCGCAGTGGCTGGCCCATCCCCAGGGCGCCGCCGTCGCCGCCGAGCCGCTCGTGGCGTGGAGTGCGCCGCGCACCGTTCCTCCCGTCCCTCGAACTCTCCTCCCGCGGGCGGGGGACGACGCCGGTCCCGGCCCGTCCGGTTCGCCCGCCACCGGCGGCGGGCCGGGGAGGGCCACCCCGGGGCGGCCGCTGGCCGGGGTGCGCGTCCTGGACCTGACCCGGGTGATCGCCGGCCCCGTGGCCACCCGATTCCTGGCCATGTACGGGGCCACCGTGCTGCGGATCGACCCGCCGGACTGGAATGAGCCCGCCCTGGAGGCGGAGATGACGGTTGGCAAGTGCTGCGCCCGGCTGGACCTGCGGACGCCGGAGGGGCTGCGTCGGTTGCAGGAACTCATGGCCGGGGCGGACATCCTGATCCACGGCTACCGGCCCGACGCGCTCGAGAAGTTGGGGCTCTCCGATGCGCACCTCGCCGGCCGGCACCCCGGACTGGTCAACATTGCCCTGGACGCGTACGGCTGGAGCGGGCCGTGGGCGGGCCGGCGCGGCTTTGACTCGCTGGTGCAGATGAGCTGCGGCCTGGCGGACGCCGGGATGAACCACTTCGACAAGGACAAACCGTTCCCGCTGCCGGTCCAGGCCCTGGACCACGCCACGGGCTACCTCGTCGCCGCGGCCGCCCTCGACGCATGGCGCGCGCGGCTGGACGGCACGGTTCGCACCGCGAAACTCTCCCTCGTGCGCACCGCCGTGGAGTTGCTGCGCACCGGACCCAGCCGGCAGCCGGATGCGCTGCCCGCCGCCGCCACCTTTGCCCGCCTGCCCGAAAACACCCGCTGGGGTCCGGGCCTGCGCCTGCCGTCGGCCCTGGTGGTCGACGGCGTCCCGGCCCGCACCACGGTGGAGGCCCGCGGCTACGGATCGGCCGCCCCGGCCTGGCCGGCGGGCGGCTGACGCGGCGGAACACCGGCGGTGGCGCGTCGGATCACGCGAGTTTGCGAGCAAGGGCACTGGCTGGGCAGAATACAAAAGGCGCGTCCCGGCGTCGAACATCACTTACCCAAGCAACAGGAACCCCTACGCGCATGAACCTGACCGTCCGCCCCATCACCCCTTCCGACTACGACGCCGTGGCCCGCATCACCGCGGACGCCTACCTGGGGGCCGGGTACTTTGACAGCGCCGAGTACCCCTACATGCAAAAGATCATGCGGGTGGGGGAGCGTGCGGCGCTGGCCCCGATCCTGGTGGCCGAGCGGGACGGGGTGGTGATCGGCTCCGCGACCCTGGCCGTGCACGGTGACGAATGGGCGGACATCGCCCTACCCGACGAGCTGGAATTCCGGCTGCTGGTGGTGGACCCGACCGTGCAGCGCAGCGGCGCCGGCCGGGCCATGGTCGAGGCGATCCTGGACCGGGCGCGCGGGATGGAGGGCATCCGCGCCGTCAGCCTGACCACCGGCGACGATTGGCACGGTGCCCATGCCCTGTACCGCCGGCTCGGGTTCACCCGGGTGCCCGAGCGGGACTGGCCGATCCCCGAGAACGGCAAGATGCTGCGCGTGTACCGCCTGGAGGTCTAGCGAGGGCGCCGCACGGGGCGGGAAAACATCCCATCCCCGGGCGACTAAGCTAGAAGGCGACACAATTTTTCTTTCTGCAGGGGAGATCCATGGCTGCGATCAACCGTGACGACGTGGCGCATCTGGCGCAACTGGCTCACATCGAGATGAGTGACGACGAACTGGACCGCATGGCCACCGAACTGGCCGTGATCGTGGATTCGGTGAAAATCGTCAGCGAGGCTGCCGGGGATGACGTTCCCGCCACCTCGCACCCGATTCCGCTGACCAACGTCATGCGCGAGGATGTGGTGGGCCACGTGCTGACCGCCGAACAGGCGCTCTCCGGCGCCCCCGATGCCCTCGACGGCCGCTTCAAGGTGCCCGCAATTTTGGAGGAGAGCTAATCCATGACCGCCAATGAACTGATCCGTTCCAGCGCGTCCGCGATGGCCGCGAAGCTGGCGTCCGGCGAAATCACCTCCGTGGAGCTGGTGCAGGCCCACCTGGACCGCATTGCCGCCGTGGACGGCGGGGAGCGCGGGGTCAACGCCTTCTTGCACATCAACACCGAGGAGGCCCTGGCCGTTGCCGCCGACGTGGACGCCCGGCGTGCGGCCGGCGAGAGCCTGCACGGGCTGGCCGGCGTGCCGATCGCCGTCAAGGACCTGATCGTGACCATGGGCCAGCCCACCACGGCCGGCTCCAAGATCCTCGAAGGCTGGATGAGCCCCTACGACGCCACGGTGGTCAAGAAGCTTCGCGCCGCCCGCATGCCCATCCTCGGCAAGACGAACCTTGACGAATTCGCCATGGGCTCCTCCACCGAGCACTCGGCGTACGGCCCCACCCGCAACCCCTGGGACCTGGACCGGATTCCCGGCGGATCCGGCGGCGGCTCCGCGGCCGCCGTCGCCGCCTTTGAGGCCCCGCTGGCCCTGGGCACGGACACCGGCGGCTCCATCCGCCAGCCCGGCGCCGTCACCGGCACGGTCGGCGTCAAGCCCACCTACGGCGCGGTGTCGCGCTACGGTGCCATCGCCATGGCGTCCTCGCTGGACCAGATCGGCCCGGTCTCCCGCACCGTCCTGGACGCCGCCCTGCTGCAGGAGGTCATTGGCGGGCACGACCCCCAGGACTCCACCTCCCTGACCGACCCCTCCACCGGCCTCGCCGCCGCCGCCCGCCTGGGCAACGTGCAGGGCATGAAGGTCGGCATCATCAAGGAACTGCACGGCGAGGGCTACCAGGCCGGCGTCGAAAACCGCTTCAACGAATCCCTGGAGCTGCTGCGCGGGGCCGGGGCCGAAATCGTCGAGGTCTCCTGCCCCAACTTCGGCTACGCGCTCGGCGCCTACTACCTGATCATGCCGAGCGAGGCCTCCTCCAACCTCGCCAAGTTCGACGGCGTCCGCTTCGGCTTGCGCACCCTGCCCACCGAGGGCCCGCTCACGATCGAGCGCGTCATGGGCGCCACCCGCGCCGCCGGCTTCGGCGATGAGGTCAAGCGCCGCATCATCCTGGGCACCTACGCGCTGAGCGCCGGCTACTACGACGCCTACTACGGCTCCGCCCAGAAGGTGCGCACCCTGATCCAGCGCGACTTTGCCGCCGCGTTCGCCCAGGTGGACGTGCTGATCTCCCCGACGACGCCCACCACGGCGTTCAAGCTGGGCGAGAAGCTCAACGACCCCCTGGCCATGTACCTCAACGACGTCGCCACCATCCCGGCCAACATGGCCGGGGTCCCCGGCCTGACCCTGCCCGGCGGCCTGGCGGATGAGGACGGCCTGCCCGTCGGCATCCAGCTGCTGGCCCCGGCCCGCGAGGATGCCCGCCTGTACCGGGTGGGCGCCGTGCTCGAATCCCTGCTGGAGGCGCAGTGGGGCGGGCCGATCCTGGACCAGGCCCCCGCACTCGCCGAGACAGCCCTTGCAGCCAAGGAGGCCAACTAATGAGCGTTGAGACCATCGTGAGCTTCGACGAAGCCATGGAGAAGTACGATCCCGTGTTGGGTTTCGAGGTCCACGTGGAGCTGAACACCAAGACCAAGATGTTCTCCTCCGCGCCCAACGTCTTTGGCGATGAGCCCAACACCAACGTCAACGAGGTCTGCCTGGGCCTGCCCGGGGTGCTGCCCGTGGTGAACAAGAAGGCCGTGGAGTCCTCGATCCTGATCGGCCTGGCGCTGAACTGCAAGATCGCCCCGCACTGCACCTTTGCGCGCAAGCAGTACTTCTACCCGGACACCCCCAAGAACTTCCAGACCTCCCAATATGAAGACCCCATCTGCTACGACGGCTGGATCGACATCGAGCTGGCGGACGGCACCGTGTTCCGCGTGGAGATCGAGCGCGCGCACATGGAAGAGGACGCCGGGAAGCTGACGCACATGGGCGGGGCCACCGGCCGCATCCAGGGCGCCGACTTCTCCCTGGTCGACTACAACCGCTCCGGCGTGCCCCTCGTGGAAATTGTCACCAAGCCCATTGAGGGCGCCGGCTCCCGCGCCCCCGAACTGGCCAAGGCGTACGTTGCGGCCATCCGGGAAATCGTGAAAAACCTGGGCGTTTCCGACGCCCGGATGGAGCGCGGGAACGTCCGCTGCGACGCCAACGTCTCGCTGCGCCCGTACGGGCAGGAAAAGTTCGGCACCCGCACGGAGACCAAGAACGTCAACTCCCTGCGCGCCGTCGAAAATGCGGTGAAGTTTGAGATCCAGCGCCACGCCGCCGTCCTGGATTCGGGCGTGCTGATCACCCAGGAAACCCGCCACTGGCACGAGGACACCAAGTCCACCACCTCCGGGCGGCCCAAGTCCGACGCCGACGACTACCGCTACTTCCCGGAACCGGACCTGGTGCCGATCGTGACGACGGCCGAGTGGGTGGAGGAACTGCGCTCCCGCCTGCCCGAGCCGCCGGCCGAGCGCCGCAAGCGCCTGCAGGCCGACTGGGGCTACACCGACCTGGAATTCCGGGACGTCGTCAATGCCGGCCTGATGGATGAGATCGAGGAAACCGTCGCCGCCGGGGCCTCGGCCGCCGTCGCCCGCAAGTGGTGGATGGGCGAGATCGCCCGCCGCGCCAAGCTGGCCGACGTCGACCCCGCCGCCCTGGGCGTCAGCGCCGCGGTCGTCGTGGAGCTCGACAAGCTCATCAGCTCCGGCGCCATCAACGACAAACTGGCCCGCAAGGTGCTCGACGGCGTCCTCGCCGGCGAGGGCACGCCCGCCGAGGTGGTGGCCCAGCGCGGCCTGGCCGTGGTCTCCGACGACGGCGCCCTGCAGACCGCGATCGACACCGCCCTGGCCGCCCAGCCGGACGTTGCGCAGAAGATCCGCGCCGGCAAAATCCAGGCCGTCGGCGCCATCGTCGGCGGCGTCATGAAGGTCACCCGCGGCCAGGCCGACGCCGGCCGCGTCCGCGAACTGATCCTCAAGACGCTCGGCGTCGAAGGGTAGCTCGCCCCGCTGGTCCGCCCTGCCCGGGCCCGCTGGTCGGGCCCGGCGGCGGCCCGGCGGGGGCCGGCATTCCCTCGGCTGCTATCCGACCGACGGCCGCGGGCGGCCTTACGGTCTCCTTTACGCAGCCTACGGGAAATACCGGTCCGCCGTTCCCGCAATTTCAGGGCTCCGCGGCTGTGGCAGGATGGGATCATGACGCTTGCTTGGGACATTCGCGCCCGCGTGCAATTCGAGGGCGACGCCCATGTCATCGAGGACGCGTGTGGCTTCAACGGTCCCAATGCGTGGGTGATCGACGGGGCCACGCCGCTGCTCGAACAGCTCGGGCTGCCGGCGGCGTCCGATCCCCAATGGCTGGCCCAGTTGCTGAGCACGACCCTGGCCGGGCCCTACGCGGACCCGGCCCGCTCCGGCGTCCGCGCCCGGTTGGCCTCCGCGCTGGCGGCCGTTGACGCCGCCGCCACGCCGCTGGTCGGGGCCGAGCGGGTCCGGTTCCCCAGCGCCGCCATCTCCGTCGCCCAACTCAACCGCGACGGCGTTGAGGTGGCCAGCCTGGCCGACTGCACCGTGGTGGTGCGGGCGGACGACGGCGTCACCCACGTGGTGCGCGCCGAACTCGCCGACGCCCGGGTGGAGGCTGCCGTGGCCCGGTCCGGCGAGTCCCGGCGGCCGATATCGCCGCAGGGGCGTCTCCTGCTGCTCGAGCGGGAACGGGAAGTGCGGAATACAGCCGGGAACCTCTGGGTGGCCCGGCGCGAACCCGAGGCGGCGGACCACGCCCACGTCGTGCAGCTGGGCCGGCCCGCGCTCATGGTGATGGCGAGCGACGGGGCCTGGCGCGCCGTCGACCTGGGCCTGGTCAGCGGCCCGGAGGAGTTCCTCGAACGTACCGCCACCACCCTTGGCGCCCTGGATTTGATGCACGCGCTGCGGGTGCGGCAGGCCGCGATCGGCGAGGTGGCCGACGACGCCACCGTCCTGGCACTGGCCCCGCGGCCGTGAGCGGCGGCGGCGGGCGCATCAGTTGGCCGGAGCTGCCGGCGCCGGTGCGGGCCGGCGTGGAGCAAATCCTCGGCGAGCCCGTGGTGTCGGCGGCCTCGCAGCCCGGCGGGTTCTCGCCGGGCTCGGCGGACCGGGTGCGGCTGGCCTCCGGGCGCGGCGCGTTCGTGAAGGCGGCCAGCGCACAAACCAACGCCGTGGCCGCGACCCTGCACCGCCGCGAGGCGGCCGTCACCGCGACCCTGCCGCACTTCCTGCCCGTCCCGGGGCTTCTTGGCGTATACGACGACGGCACCTGGGTTGCGCTGGTCCTCACCGACGTCGCCGGCCGGCACCCGGACGCTCCCTGGACGCTGCGCGACACCATGGTGGTCCTGGACGCGCTGGCGGACGTGGCCGCGGCGCCGCTGCCGCCGGGACTGGTCCTGCCGCGCAGCGAGGACTCCCTGCACGGGGCCTACCGGGGGTGGGAAAAACTGCGGTCCCGCCCCCTCGAGGGGCTGGACCCGTGGGCCGCGGAGAATATGGACGTGCTGGTGGAGATGGCCCGGCACGGCACCGCCAGCCTGGCCGGGGAGTCCCTTGTCCACGGGGATTTGCGCTCCGACAACATCCTGCTGACCGACGGCGGCCGGGCCGTCCTGGTCGACTGGCCCTACGCCGCCCGGGGTGCGGCGTGGCTCGACGCGCTCAGCGTGCTCATTGACGTCAACACCGACCCCGTGGAGGTGCACGCCGGGCACGTGCTGGCCCGGCATCCGATCTTTGCCGACGCCGGACCCGACGCGGTGACCGGCGTGCTGGCGGGCTGGGCCGGCTACTACCTGGACATGTCCCGCCGGCCCGCGCCCCCCGGCATCCCCGCCCTGCGCGGATTCCAGCGGAAACAAGCCGACGCGTTGCTCCGCTGGCTCAAGACCCGCCTCTAGGCACTGTTGCGGGGGGGTGCCGCCTTGACGGCTGCCGGCGGGCTCACTCCCCGACGGCGACCGTCCGGAACCCGCAGTTGCCGCTGGCGGATTCGGGGGAGTTGGAGCTGCGCGCGGCGAGCCGGTACCGGTTGCAGTACGAGTCGTGGCACAGATAGGAGCCGCCGCGCATGACCCGGCCGCGGCCGATCGTGGGCCCGGCGGGGTCCACCACGATTCCCTGCGCCGCGCAGCTCTTGTAGTACTTGGGCAAAAACCAGTCCGCGCACCACTCCCAGACATTGCCGCTGGACTGGTACAGGCCGTAGCCGTTGGGTTCAAAGCTGCGCACGGGTGCGGTGGTCAGGTAGCCGTCCTCGCCCCGATTGACCGACGGGAAGGAGCCCTGCCAAATGTTGCAGCGGTGCAAAATGCCGCCGTCGTCCGTCACGCCGTGCAGCTCGTCGCCCCACGGGTACCGGGCCTGGGCCAGGCCGCCGCGGGCCGCATACTCCCATTGCGCCTCGGTGGGCAGGGCGCGGCCGGCCCAGGCGCAGTAGGCGAGGGCGTCGGTGTGCGAGACCTGGGTGACGGGGTGGTCGGGCACGTCCTGCCAGCGGGACGCCGGCCCGGCCGGGTGGGCCCAGTCCGCCCCGCGCACGTTCAGCCACCACGGGGCGCCGGCGGCCGTGCCCAGCACGTCCGCCGGCGCCGCCTGGACGRCCAGGTGGAACACGGCCGAGGTGCCATATACCTCCGACTCCGTGCGGTACCCGGTGGCGTCGACGAAGGCCGCGAATTGGGTATTGGTCACCGCCGCGGCATCAATCCGGAACTCCGCAACGTGCACCTGGTGGACGGGCGTTTCGCCATCGGCCGGGTAGCCCTCGCCAAAGGGGTCGCCCATCGCGAAGGTGCCGGCAGGCAGGGCGACGTCCTCGTGCCCGGCTCCCGGCCCGGCAGTTGCCGACGGGACCGCCGGAGGGTGCTGACCGGCATCGGCGCCGAGGTGAACGGAGGCGGGGCGGCCCTTCGGGCTGCAGCAGCTTGACACTATTTTCTCCTACGGGTCAGGCGGGGATTCCTGCACCCAGTGTGGCCACCGGACGGCGTTTGGCGGAATTCGTGGGGTCACGGGGTCCGCTCACTCTCCCGTGAGCTCCGCCATGACCTGTTGCAGGGCTTCGGCGACGAGCATGACGGAGGCGCGCTTGAGGTTTTCCGGCCGGGCCAGCACGTCGATGCGCCGTCGCGTGCTGATCCCGGTGAGCGGGCGCAGCGTCACGCCGGGGCTGCGCGCCGGGCTGGAGGTGAAGCGCGGGAGCAGGCCGATGACGTCGCCGGTGGAAACCAGGGCGGCGGCCGCGGAGTAGTCGTTGATGCGGTGCACCACATTGACGGGGACGCTGGCCACGGCGCCGACGGCGGCGAGGACGTCGGCGGGGGAGTAGCCGCTGCGGCTGGTCACCCACGGGTAGCGCACCACATCCGCCGGGGCGAGCGACTTTTTGGCCGCGAGCGGGTGGTCCACCGACAGGGCCACGTCCAGGGGCTCGTGGGCCAGCGGGATGACCCGCACGCGGGACTCCGGCCAGGGCGGGCTGTGGTCCATGCGGTGGGCCAGCACCAGGTCGTACCGGGCCGTCAGGGCCGGGAAATCGTGCTGGGCGACGTCCTCGTCGGAAAGCCGGACCCGGGGCACCCCGGCAAAAGCGGCGCCGGCAGTCCCGGTTCCATCCCGCATGGCCGCCAGGTGCCGGACCAGGGGCGCGAACAGGGCCTGGCCGGCGCTGTGGAAGCCGCAGACGGTGACGGTGCCGCCGCGCTCGTGCTGGTAGGCGCCGATGGCCGCCTTGGCCGTGGCCATGGCGTTGATGACGTCCGCGCCGGCGTCGGCAAGGACCTTCCCGGCCCCGGTCAGCACGAGGTTCCGGCCGTCCTTGCGCGTCAGCGGCGCGTCCACCTGGCGCTGGAGCAGGGCGATCTGCTGGGAAACGGCCGACGGCGTGACGGACATGGTCTCCGCCACGGCCTTGACGCTGCCCAGTTCGCCCAGCTCGCGCAACATTTGTAGTTGATGAAGTTCCACGCCGCCACCCTATCAATTAGCGCGGACTTAATCGATGATGGAGTATTTTTCGATTGTGCTAAACGGTATCGGGGGCTGTAATGGACAGTGACACCCCTTGGTCAACCCCTGACGGAAAGCCGTTCCATGAAAGCACTGTACAAGTCCGGCCCCCACGCGGGTTTTGAGTTGGTCGAGCGCCCCGAGCCGGTGACCGGTCTCCGCGACGTGAAGATCAAGGTGGCCACCACCGGGCTGTGCGGCACCGACCTGCACATCCAGGCCTGGGATGCGTGGGCGGCCGAATCCATCAACGCCCCCTTGATCCCCGGCCACGAATTCTACGGCGAAGTGGTGGAGGTCGGCGCCGACGTCCACGACGTCATGGTGGGGGACAAGGTCTCCGGCGAAGGCCACGTGGTGTGCGGGATGTGCCGCAATTGCCGGGCCGGGCGCCGCCACATGTGCATCAACACCGTCTCGGTCGGCGTGCAGCGCGACGGCGCGTTTGCCGAATACGTGGTGATCCCGCAGTCCAATGTGTGGGTGCACCACGACCCCTCCGTCACCCCGGAGCTGGGCGCCATCTTCGACCCGCTGGGCAACGCCGTCCACACCGCCTTGAGCTACGCCCTGGTCGGGGAGGACGTGCTGATCACCGGCGCGGGTCCCATCGGCCTGATGGCGGTGGCCGTGGCCCGCCACGCCGGCGCCCGCAAGATCGCCATCACCGACGTCTCCGAGCCCCGCCTGGCCATGGCCGCCGGCATGGGCGCCGACCTGGCCGTGAACGTGGCCACCACCCGGCTGCGCGAGGCCCAACGGGAGCTGGGCATGCGCGAGGGATTCGACGTCGGACTGGAAATGTCCGGCCACCCGACGGCGCTGCCGGAGATGATCGACAACATGAACCACGGCGGGCGCATCGCCATGCTCGGGCTGCCCAGCGCGCCCATCGACATCAATTGGGGCAAGGTGGTCACCCACATGCTCACACTCAAGGGCATCTACGGCCGCGAAATGTTTGAGACCTGGTACGCCATGAGCGCCATGCTGTCCTCCAACCCGGTGCTGCGTGCCGCCGTCGCCGGCGTCGTCACGGACAAGCTGCCCGCCACCGACTGGGAACAGGCCTTTGAGATCGCCCGCTCCGGCCGCGGCGGCAAGGTCGTCCTGGACTGGACCGTCTTCTCCTAAGTCTTGCCTCGCCACACCCTAAGGAGCCTTTGTGTATACCGCCCTGAAAGACCAGCTCACCACCGAACTGGCCGAAATCCGTGCCGCCGGCCTGTTCAAGACCGAGCGGATCATCGCCTCGGCCCAGTCCAGCCATGTGCAGGCCGGGCCCCTGGACGGGGCCACCGCGCCCGTGCTGAACTTTTGCGCCAACAACTACCTGGGGCTGGCCGACCACCCGCAGATCATCGCGGCAGCCAAGGCGGCCATGGACGACCGCGGCTTCGGCATGGCCAGCGTCCGCTTCATCTGCGGGACCCAGGATTTGCATCTGGCCCTGGAGGCAAAGGTGTCGGAGTTCCTGGGCACGGAGGACACCATCCTCTTCTCCTCCTGCTTTGACGCCAACGGCGGCGTGTTTGAGTCGCTGTTCGGCCCGGAGGACGCCATCATCTCCGACGCCCTGAACCACGCCTCCATCATCGACGGGATCCGGCTGTCCAAGGCCGCCCGGTTCCGCTACGCCAACCAGGACATGGCCGACCTGGAAGCCCAGCTGCGGGCCGCGGCCGCCCTGAACGACGGCGCCGGCGCCCGCCGCACGATCGTCGTCACCGACGGCGTGTTCTCCATGGACGGGTTCCTGGCCCCGCTGGAGGCCATCTGCGAGCTGGCCGAAAAATACGGGGCCCTGGTGATGGTGGACGACTCCCACGCGGTCGGCTTCATGGGCGCCACCGGGGCCGGCACCCCCGAGCACGCCGGCGTCGGCCACCGGGTTGACATCTACACCGGCACCTTCGGCAAGGCGCTGGGCGGGGCGTCCGGCGGCTACGTCTCCGGCCGCGGCGAGATCGTGGCCATGCTGCGCCAAAAGGCCCGCCCCTACCTGTTCTCCAACTCCCTCGCCCCCGCCATAGTGGCGGCCACGCTGAAGGCGCTGGAGCTGGTGGCCGGCTCCGGCGAGCTGCGCACCACGCTTTTTGAGAACGCCGCCCTGTTCCGCCGGCGGATGACGGAGGAGGGCTTCGATCTGCTCCCGGGCGAGCACGCCATCGTCCCGGTCATGTTCGGCGACGCCGTGGAGGCCGCGCGCATCGCCGATGAAATGCTGGCGCACGGCGTGTATGTCACCGCGTTCAGTTTCCCCGTGGTGCCGCGCGGCGCCGCCCGCATCCGGGTCCAGCTCTCCGCCGCGCACAGCCCGGACGACGTCGAAACGTGCGTGCGGGCGTTTGTCGCCGCCCGCGGGGCAACGCCCGGCGCCTGATCCGCGCCGCGGCCGGTCTAGTCTTGCTCAGCCGGTCTTGGTCAGCTGGCCGCGCCGGAGGCGAGCACGCCCACGCCCAGGGCGGTGATGATGCCGCTGCTGGCCCGCTCCAGGGTGCTGCTGACCTTGGGCCGGCGCAGCCACTTCATCGCCTTGAACGCCACGACCGCCACCACCGTCAAGTACACGAACGCGATGACCGCCTCGATCGACCCCAGGATCATCGCCGTGCCCAGGGTGTTGCCGCCGTGCGGGATGAACTGCGGCACGACGGCCAGGTAGAACAAGCCCACCTTGGGGTTGAGCAGGGTCGACAGGGCGCCGGCGCCAAAACCCGCCCACCGGCTGTAGGGCAGCGTGGCGCTGCCGTCAGGGTCCGCGGCAACGCCCGCCTTGGCGGCCTTGCGGGTCTTCAGGAACGAGGACACCCCGAGATACACGAGGTAGATGCCGCCGGCAATCTTCAGCCAGCGGAACACCTCGGCCGACTGTTCCAGGACGGCGGCCAGCCCCACGCCCACCAGCCCCGCCCACAGGATGGCGGCAGCCGCCGAGCCCGCCGCGGCGGCCACGCCGGCACCGGCCCGGTTCAAGGCGATGCGCAGCACCAAGAAGGTGTCCGGTCCGGGAGTGACGGAGAGCAGCAGGCACAGGCCGGCAAAGGCCAGCAGGGAGAGGACGGTCATGGCTTGAATTATCTACCCGGCGTGCCGGGCCGGGCAATGGGGTGTGATCCGGCCGACACCGCGCGCCGGCCCGCATCAGGGCGCGAGTGCCACGTCCCGATGGGTGGCGATCGAGGAATGTTGCTGCGGATACGTCAAATTACTGAAGTACAAGTTGGTGTGGGCCACGATTTGTTCCCCGGTCACCGCAACGCCCCCAAAGACGGTGTCTTGCGTGGTGTGGCAGTCGCTGACCAGCACAAAATCGTAGCCCTCGATGGCGGCGCGATGGGCGGTGCTGCGCACGCAGTAGTCGGACTGGGCGCCGGAGAGCACCAGCCGGCCCACGTTCAGCCGTGCCAGTTCGGCCGCCAGGCGGGTCCCGGCAAAGGCGTCCCGGTAGGTCTTGGGGATCAGCACGTCACCGGGTCGGGCAGCGAGGGCGCCGACCAGCTCCCAGCCGGATGACCCGCGCGGCAGGGTGGAATCTTCGTGCTGGATAAAGATCACCGGGACCTGCGCCCGGCGGGCCCGGGCAATCAGCGTCGCGGTCCGCGCGAGCACGCCGTCGCGGTCGAAACACTCTGCCACAACATCGTTTTGGAGGTCGATGACCAGCAACGCGGTGCCGGGGCGTTCACTCACTTCACTCATGTCCCCAGTATTCCACCGGCCGGGCCCGGGCCAGCGTCTGCCATCCCGGACGCTACCGCCGCCCGGGCGGCCAGCCCGGCCCGCCGGCGTCGTACGCTGGGGGCATGAGTGAACTGATCACGAACATCGGCGAGTTGATGACACAGGACCGCGAGCAGGGGACCCGGCGCAATGCGGCCGTGGTCCTGGAGGGGGAGCGGATCGCGTGGATCGGCGACGCCGTGCACGCGCCGGCCGCGGACACCGTCACCGACGCGGAGGGGCGGGCCCTGCTGCCCGGCTGGGTGGATTCCCACACGCACCTCGTCTTTGCCGGCGACCGGACGGTCGAATTCGAGGCGCGCATGGCCGGGGAAAGCTACACGGCCGGCGGGATCGCCGTTTCCGTCAACGCCACC
The DNA here is from genome assembly GCF_052114065.1 of Specibacter sp. RAF43. Lineage (NCBI taxonomy): Bacteria > Bacillati > Actinomycetota > Actinomycetes > Micrococcales > Micrococcaceae > Specibacter > Specibacter sp. RAF43. The sequence continues at coordinate 72,192 of NZ_JBFREA010000021.1, forward strand.
CGCGCCACCAGCGATTTTGACCTGACGCGCATGGCGCTCGGGCGCGTGGCGGAGGCCGTTGCGCAGGGCACCACGTATCTGGAGACCAAGACCGGCTACGGCCTGGACGTGGCCAATGAGGCCCGCAGCGCCAGGATCGCCGCCACCATCGCCGACGAGGTCACCTACCTGGGCGCCCACCTCGTGCCGGCCGGCGTTGATCCCGAGGAATACACGGAGCTGGTCTGCGGCGAGATGCTCTCCGCCGTGCGGCCGTACGCGCGCTGGGCCGACGTGTTTTGCGAGACCGGCGCGTTCACGGCCGAGCAGTCCCGCCGCGTGCTCACCGCCTGCCGCGAGGCCGGGCTGGGCCTGCGCGTGCACGGCAACCAGCTGGGCCCGGGCGCCGGCGTGGCGCTCGCCGTGGAAATGGGGGCGGCCAGCGTGGACCACGTCAACTTCCTGGCGGACGACGACGTCGACCTCCTGGCGCAGTCGTGGACGGGCTGGGATGCGGGTGCCGATCAGCCCTCACGCGGCGGCGTGCGCGGCACCGTCGCGACCGTGCTCCCGGCCTGCGACCTCTCCACCCGGCAGCCCCTGGCGCCGGCCCGGCGGCTCCTGGACGCGGGCGTGCAGGTGGCGATCGCCTCCAATTGCAACCCGGGCACCTCCTACACCTCCTCGATGGCGTACTGCGTGACCACCGCCGTGCTGCAGATGGGGCTCAGCGTGCACGAGGCCGTCCGCGCCGCCACCTACGGGGGAGCCCTGGCCCTGCACCGGGAAACCGGGCGGGACGAGGACGGGCACCGCGCCGTCGGGTCCATCGCCGTCGGGCATCGGGCGGACCTGCACCTGCTCAAGGCGCCCTCCGCCACGCACCTGGCCTACCGCCCCGGCATTCCCCTCACCGCCGCCGTCTGGCGTGCCGGGACCCGGGCGGCGTAGGACTCCCGCGGCCAAGGCAAGCGCCCGGAAAGACTGACCCGCAATACATGTCGAAAATAAGCGAAATCGGGGCCCAAATCGACAGTTATTGCGGGTCAGTTCCCGATTGAGGGCCCCTTGAGGGCCGCGGGCCGACGGTTCGGCCCATCCCGAGGAGCGAAGATGATTATTTGAACATAGTTATGATCAACTTTGATCATAGGGCTGGTAGAGTGGCGGACATACTATGGATACGCCGCCGGTCCCGCGTCCGAGCAGGGCCGGCACGAAAGAAGAAGGCACAGCATGAGTGAAGCCGCCGGCGCCCTGGGCGCCCACATGGACGCCGAACTGACCAGCCAGCCCGAGGTGTGGGCGCGGGCCATCGCCCAGGCCCGGTCCGAGCACCTGCTGCCGGCCGACGGGCAGCGCGTGGCCGTCATCGGCTGCGGCACGTCCTGGTTCATGGCGCAAAGCTACGCCGCCGCCCGCGAATCCGCCGGCAAGGGCGTCACCGACGCGTTCGCGGCCTCGGAGGCCTTCTTGGGGGCCGGGCGCGGCTACGACGCCGTCATCGCCATCACCCGCTCCGGCACCACCACCGAGGTGCTGGAGGTGCTCACGGCCCTCAAGGGCGCCGTGCGGACTGTTGCCCTGGTGGGCGACACGTCCTCGCCGATCATGACCTTGGCCGACGCCGTCGTCGCACTGCCCTACGCGGACGAGAAGTCCGTGGTGCAGACCCGCTTCGCCACCACGGCCCTGGCCTACCTGCTGACCAGCGTGGGCATGGATCTCTCCGCCGCCGTCGCGGATGCCGGGGCGGCCGTGGCGGACCCGGTGGAGCCGGCGCTCATCGACGCCGAGCAGTTCACGTTCCTGGGCACCGGCTGGACGGTCGGGCTCGCACACGAGGCGGGGCTGAAGATGCGCGAGGCCGTGCAGGGCTGGACGGAGTCCTACCCGGCCAAGGAATACCGCCACGGGCCCATCTCCATCGCCGCCCCGAACCGGGTCACCTGGATGTTTGGCGAGCAGCCCGCGGGCCTGGATGCGGACGTGGCCAGGACCGGCGCCCGGTACCTGAACCTGGACATGCATCCGCTGGCCCAGCTGGCGCGCGTGCACCGCGTCACCCTGGAACGCGCCCGCGCCCGCGGCATGAACCCGGACCTGCCGCGCAACCTGACCCGCTCCGTCATCCTGGCCGATCCCGCCCAGGGCTAGGACCGGTGGCCATCGTGGGAGGCTCGCCCTCCGGCGCCGTCCTCGCGTTTGACGTGGGCGGCACCGATTTGAAGGTGGGGATCGTCGTGGGCGGGCCGCGGGACCCCGGCGCCGGGGTCGAAGACGGTGCCGAAGCTGGAGGCGTCCGGATCCAGGACCTGCAGCGCCACCCCACGCCGCTGGACGGCGAACGCTCCGGCGATTCCGTGTGCGCCCGCATCGTCGAGCTGGCCCGTGACTACCGCCGCCGGCACCCGCAACTGGACTTTTCCGCCATTGGGGTGACCGTGCCGGGGATCGTGGACGAGGACGCCGGGGTGGGCGTGTATTCGGCGAACCTGGGCTGGCGGAACTACGCCTTCACGGCAACGCTGACCGGCGCGCTGGGCCTGCCGGTGGCGTTTGGGCACGACGTCGCCCTGGCCGGCCTGGCCGAATTCCAGATCGGGGCCGCCGTGGGGCGCAGGGACGTGGTCGTGCTGGTGATCGGCACGGGCATCGCGGGGGCCGTCATGTGTGACGGCCGGCGCGTCTCCGGGGCCGGCTATGCCGGGGAAATCGGCCACGCGCTGGTTCCCGCTCCGGACGGCTCGTTGCAGATCCTGGAGTCCGTGGCCTCCGCCGGCGCCGTGGCGCGGCGCTACGCGGCGGCGTCCGGGCAGGCCGTCCCCGGTGCGCGGGAGGTCCTGGAGCTGGCCCGGGCCGGGGACCCGGCGGCGCAGCGAATCTGGGCGGAGGCCGTGGATGCCCTCGCGTTCAGCGTGGCGCAATGCGTCGCCGTGCTGGGCACCGACACGGTCGTCCTGGGCGGCGGCCTGTCCATGGCGGGGCCCGACCTGTTCGAGCCGCTGGCCGCGCGCGTGGACCGGCTGCTCACCTTTCAGCGCCGCCCCGAATTCGTGCACGCCGCGCTGGGGGAGAACGCCGGGCTGATCGGCTCGGCCCTGAAGGCGCGCGCGCTGGTGGCCGCGGCGGCCGGGGCGGCAGGGGCCGCAACCGCCGCGGCGGCCGGCGGATGAGCGGGGCCCAGGGGGTCCTGACCGTGACCGCCAACCCCGCCGTGGACCTGACCTACCTGGTCGACGGCGTTCGGCTGGGGCAGTCCCACCGCGTCCCTGCACCGCTGGCCCGGGCCGGCGGCAAGGGCCTGAACGTCTCCCGCGTGGCGCACCAGCTGGGCTACCCCACGCTGGCCGTGGCGACGGCGGGCGGCGGCTCCGGCGAGCAGTTCCGGGCCGAGCTGCTCGCCTCGGGCATCCCGCACCACCTGGTGCCGGTACCCTCGGACACGCGGCGGACCATCACCCTGGTCGACACCGTCAGCGGCGAAACAAGCATCTTCAACGAGGCCGGCCCCGCGCTCGACGCCGCGACCTGGCAGGCACTGGCGGCCGCCGTCGTCGACCACCTGGCCGGGGTCCAGACGGCGGCCGGCACCAGCAGGCCCGGGGTGCTGGTGGGCTCCGGCTCGCTGCCGGCCAACGCGCCCGCCGACTTTTACCCGGCCCTGGTGGCGCTGGCGCACCATGCCGGCGTCCCGGCCGTCATCGATACGTCCGGCCCCGGCATCCTGGCCGCCGCCCGGGCCGGCGCCGACCTGCTCAAGCCCAACCACCACGAGCTCCGGGAGGCCCTCGGGGCGACCGACCTGGTGGCGGCCGCCCGCCAGCTCCTGGGCCTGGGCGCCCGGCGCGTGCTGGTCAGCGTCGGCGAGGAGGGCATGCTCGCCTTCGACGCCGACACCCCCGGCTACCTGCGGGCCCGGCTGCCGGCCCCGCTGCGCGGCAACCCGACCGGCGCGGGCGACGCGGCGGTGAGCGCGGCCGCCGTCGCACTGGCCCACGGCATCGGTGACCTGCGCGAGATCCTGCGCCGCGCCGCGGCCTGGAGCGCCGCGGCGGTCCTCATGCCCGGCGCMGGGGAAATCTCGCCGCGGCACGCCGAACTGGCCGATCAACTCATCATCACCAACCACGAAGGAATTTGTCATGGCATTGGTTAGCACCGGCGAGCTCATGGGCCTGGCCGCACGCGCCGGCACCGGGCAGGGCGCCTTCAACGTCATCCACCTGGAGACCCTCGAGGGCCTCATCGGCGGCGCGGAGGCGGCCGGACTGCCCGTGATCTTGCAGATCTCGCAGAACTGCGCGGCGTATCACGGCGGCCTGGAGCCCGTGGCGCTGGCCACGCTGGCCGCCGCCCGCGCCGCCTCCGTGCCCGTTGCCGTGCACCTGGACCACGCCGAGGACGAGGCCCTGGCGTACCAGGCCGTGGACCTGGGCCTTGGCTCCGTCATGTACGACGGCGCCCGCCTCGAGTATGCGCACAACGTGGCCGCGACGGCGCGCGTGGCGGCCTACGCCCACGCGCGCGGCGTCTACGTTGAGGCCGAGCTCGGCACCGTGGGCGGCAAGGACGGGGCGCATGCCCCGGGCGTGCTGACCGACCCGGCCGAGGCCGCCGCCTTCGTGGCCGCCACCGGCGTCGACGCGCTGGCCGTGGCCGTTGGGTCCTCCCACGCCATGACCGAACGCAGCGCCGCGCTGAACCTGGGCCGCATTGCCGAGCTCAAGGCCGCCCTGGACGTCCCGCTCGTGCTGCACGGCTCCTCCGGCGTCTCGGATGAGGCCCTCGTGGCCGCCATCGCCGCCGGCATGACCAAGATCAACGTCTCCACGCACCTGAACGGCTTCTTCACCCGGGCCGTGCGCGAGTACCTGGCCGCCAACCCCGCCGTGGTGGATTCGCGCACCTACCTGGGCGCGGGCCGGGCGGCCCTCATGCCCGAGGCGCGACGACTGCTAAGTTTGTTTGCGGGCGCCGCTTGAGGACAAGCGGCGCCGACGTCTGCAGGGGAGAGGTTTCATGAACCGCACGGAACGGCTCACGGCGATCCTGGACATCCTGGCCGCCGACGGCCAAGTGGAGGTGGATGAGATCGTCTCCACCCTGGGCGTGTCCCCGGCGACGGCCCGGCGCGACCTGGACTCGTTGGCAAATGAACGGCTGCTGACCCGCACGCGCGGCGGCGCTACGTCCGGCTCCGTCTCCTACGACCTCCCGGGCCGCTACAACCGGGACGACCACGCCGTCCAGAAGCAGCAGATCGCCCTCGCCGCCAGCAACCTCATCCCCAAGGGTGCCGTGATCGGGCTGTGCGGGGGCACCACCAGCACGGCCCTGGCCCAGGTCCTCTCGACCCGGGAGGACCTGATGGAGCACTCCAACCGGCCCACCCTGACCGTGGTCACCAACGCCATCAACATTGCCGCGCAACTGGCCATCCGGCCGAACTTCAAGATCATGGTCACCGGCGGCATCGTCAATCCGCGCTCCTATGAACTGGTGGGCCCGTATGCGGACTCCATCTTGCAAAAGGTCGCCCTCGACTTCGCGTTCATCGGCGTCAACGGGATCGAGCCCGGCATCGGCCCCACCATCAACGACGAAGGCGAGGCCTCCGTGAACTCCCGCATGGCCCGCCGCGCCTCCGAGGCCTACATCCTGGCCGACTCCTCCAAGATCGGCCTGCGCGCGTTCGCCACCATGGAGGACTACCGTTTCCACAAGGTGATCACCGACGCCGGCATCACCGCCGCCCAGCTGGAGGCATTCCGCGGCTCCGGCACGGAAGTCATCGTCGCCCCGGCCGCCTGAGCCCACCCGCCGGCACCGCCCCATGCGCAGCTGACCCGCAATAGATGTCGAAAATGCGCTCGAATTGCCCTTTTTTCGACATCTATTGCGGGTCAGTCGACGAGGAGGCGTCCAGGACCGTCGTGCCCGGGTCGGCGGGCGCCCACTGCTCGAAGGCCGTGTCCAGGGCATACCCGCCGCCCCGCGCCACCAGCGTGCGGACCTCGGCGTTGCCCGGGTTGTTCAGCGACTCGAAGTACTCCACGGACCAGTGGAACCAGCGCATGCAAAACAGCCGCATGGTCAGCCCGTGCGTCACCAGGAGCGTGTTGGGTGCGTAGTCGTCCCTGGCCCAGTGCCGGTACAGGGTTTCCATGAATGACGAGACGCGGTCGTACACGTCGGAGCCGGATTCGCCCTCGCGGAAGCGGTAGAAGAAATGCCCGTACGCGTTGCGGAGCTCCTTTTGGTCGGCGATTTCCGCCGGATTTTGGAAATTGGCCCAGTCCTGTTCGCGCAGCCGGGGCTCCTCCATGGTCTGCTCGACCAGGTCTCCGAGGTCCAGGGCCTCCAGCGTTTGGTAGGCCCGCAGGTACGGCGAGACGTAGACGCACACCTTTTGGCCGTCCAGCTGGCGGCGGATCTTCTCGCCGGCGGCCCGCGCCTGGTCCCTGCCGTCCTTCGTCAACGGGATCCGATAGTCGGGGATGCGGTCGTAGATGCTCTGGTCCAGGTTGGCCGCCGACTGTCCGTGTCGGATCATCAGGATCTGGCGAGGGGCGCTCATACCGACGAGCTTAGGCCCGCTTTCGGCACAATCGGGGCAACTGCGGGCATGATTACGTACATGAGTGATGCCGCGCCCCCCAATGCCCAGCCCGACGGCGGCCCGTCCGCCCCAGGGGGGACGCCCGGCGTCGCCCGCCACGGGCAGGGCACCGTATCCCGGCGCCGGCTGATCCTGGAGGTGCTGCTGGTGCTGGGGCTCTCCCTGGGGCAGTCGGCGGTGTATTCCCTCGTGCAGCTGCTCGATAAGATGTCCCGGGCCCCCTTGGCACAGGGCACATCCACGCTGAACGCGGTGCGCAGCAATCGCGAGTACTTTGATTTGACCTACCAGGTGCTGGACATCTTCTTCGCCCTGATGCCCGTGTTCTTGGTGTTCTTCCTGTTGGCCGCACCGGGGACGTCGGTCTTCCGGCGGATCGGCTTGGACTGGCGCCACCCCGTCCGCGACGGGCTCGGCGCCCTGGGCCTGCTGGTGGTCATCGGGGTGCCCTCGCTGGGGCTGTACGCGGCGGGCCGGGCGCTGGGCATCACCACGGAAATCATCCCGAACGCGCTCCACCAGTACTGGTGGACCATTCCGGTGCTGGTCCTGTCGGCCATCCGCCACGGTGTGGTGGAGGAAGTCATCATGGTGGGGTACCTGCTGGACCGGCTGGAACGGATCGGCCTGGCCCCCATCGCGGCCATCCTTGCCAGCTCCCTGCTCCGGGGCAGCTACCACCTGTACCAGGGATTTGGCCCATTCATCGGCAATTTCCTGCTGGGCCTGCTGTTTTGCTGGGTCTATAAGAAGTGCGGCCGGGTGGCCCCGCTGGTGGTGGCGCACGCGCTGGTCGACATCGCCGCATTCACGCTCGGTCCGGCGCTCGGGTTCGGCTGACGCGGCGGGCGACCCTGGGCCCCCACACAACAGGGCGCCCAAATGGCCGCGGCACCCGACCCGCAAGGGTGGGTGCCGCGGCGTGTGCGTTACCTAGATGGTGACGATGCCGTGGGCCGTTTCAAAGGTCACGCTCATGATCCCCGGCGTGCCCCGGGGTGCGATCCATTCGACCGCGACGTCTTCAAGCGGCGCTTCCACCGGTTCGCCCAGCCACTCGGTGACGCGTTCGGCGCTGCCGGCGATGGTCAGGGACGCCAGCCGGACGGTGGAGGGACGGGCCAGCGAGGGATGAAGGGCGGGGTCGCCCTCCCACTTGAGCATGTACGGCACCTGGGGGTCGGCGATCAGGCCCCGGATGCCGATCTGCTGCCACACGAGTTCCTGGCCGTCGGGGAACTTGCGGTTGCCGGGGACGGCGCTGCGGCCCAGGCGTTCCTCGAAGGGGGACAGATCGTCCACGGCGACGCACCAGCCCATCCAGCCGCCGCCGGCCTGGGAGCGGGCCCGCACGGCCTGACCGAACGGGGCCTTGTCCGACGCGGGGTGGTCAAGGACCTCCACGACCTCCAAATAATGGTGGTCCAGGAGGGGAATGATCATATTGCGGGTGCCGAAGCGCGGATGAACTCCACCGCGCACTGCATCGACCCCGAGGGCGGAAGCGATTCGCTCCGTGGTGGCAGCCAAACCATCTGATTCACAGGCGTAAGAAACATGATCCATGCGCATGCCTTCATCTTGGCACTTTGTGATCCGGCTCTCGACTTAGCATGGCCTAACTCAGGTGGGATGTCTGATCGCCGCCGCCGCGGCCGCCGGGTGCGGCAGAATTGGGGGGTGACTGCTTCCTCTCCCGCCCCCACGCCCCTTGCCCTGCCCGACGCCGCCACGGTGGAGGCGCGCATCGCCCGCGCCATCGCCGCCGAGTTGGGCGTGCGCCCGGCACAGGTGACCGCCGCCGTCCGGCTGATGGACGACGGCGCCAGCGTCCCGTTCATCGCCCGGTACCGCAAGGAGGTGACCGGCACCCTTGACGACGCCCAGCTGCGCGAGCTTGACGAGCGGCTGCGCTACCTGCGCGAACTCGAGGCGCGCCGGGGCACCGTGCTTGAATCCATCCACGGCGCGGGGAAGCTGACCGCCGCCCTGCGCGCCGCCGTTGAGACGGCCGGAACCAAATCGGAGCTGGAGGATTTGTACCTGCCGTACAAGTCCACCCGGAAGACGAAGGCCGACGCCGCCCGGGAGGCCGGGCTGGAACCACTCCTGGACGCGCTGCTGGCGAACCCGGCCCAGGCGCCGGCCGTCGCGGCCGACGCCTTCCTGAACGCCGGCCGGGGCATCGGCTCCGCGGACGACGCGCTGGCCGGGGCCCGCGCCATCCTCATCGAGCGGGCCGGCCAGGATGCCGCCCTGGTGGGCGAGCTGCGCGAACGCCTCTGGAAGACCGGGCGGCTGCGCTCGCAGGTCAAGGCCGGCCGGGCCGAGCCAGGGGAAAAGTTCCAGGACTACTTCGACTTTGCCCAACCGCTCCACACGCTGCCCAGCCACCGCGTGCTGGCCCTGCTGCGCGGGGAGAAGGAAGGGGTGCTGGCGCTGGAGGTGTCCGAGGCGGACACCCGCGACGCCGACGCCCACGCCCGGGCCCGGGCGGCCTTCGAAAACGCCGTGGCGCGGTCGCTGGGCATCGCCGAATCCGGCCGCCCCGCGGACACCTGGCTGATGACCGGTGCGCGACTGGCCTGGCGCACCCGCATCCTGACCCGGCTGGCCGTGGACCTGCGCGTACGCCTCTTCCACGCCGCCGAGGAGGAATCGGTGCGCGTTTTTGCCGCCAACCTGCGCGACGTGCTGCTCGCCGCCCCGGCGGGCAACCGGGCCACGCTGGGCCTGGACCCGGGCCTGCGCACCGGCGTCAAGGTGGCCGTGGTGGACGGCACCGGCAAGGTCACCGCCACGGACACGATCTATCCGCACGCCCCGGCCCGGCGCTGGCGGGAAGCCCTGGCCACCCTGGTGGAGCTGTGCACCACGCACCGGGTGGAGCTGGTGGCGATCGGCAACGGCACCGCCAGCCGCGAAACGGACAAGCTGGCCGCGGAACTGCTGGCCGAACTCAAGCGCACCCACCCGGACCGGACGGTCGCCAAGGTGGTGGTGTCCGAGGCCGGCGCGTCCATCTACTCCGCCTCCGCCCTGGCCGGCGCCGAGCTGCCCGGGATGGACGTCTCCTTGCGCGGGGCGGTCTCCATCGCCCGCCGCCTGCAGGACCCGCTGGCCGAACTGGTGAAGATCGACCCCAAATCCATCGGGGTGGGCCAGTACCAGCACGACCTCACCCCGGCCAAGCTGGAACGCTCCTTGGGCGCCGTCGTGGAGGACTGCGTGAACGCCGTGGGCGTGGACCTGAACACCGCCTCCCCGGCGCTGCTCGCTCGGGTCGCGGGCGTGGGCCCGCTGCTGAGCGAGAACATCGTGGCCCATCGCAACGAGCACGGCCCGTTCGGGCGGCGGCACGAGCTGCTCAAGGTGGCACGCCTGGGTCCCAAGGCGTTTGAACAGTGCGCCGGCTTCCTGCGCATCACCGGGGGGACGGAGCCCCTGGACGGCTCCAGCGTGCACCCCGAGGCGTACGCGGTGGCGCGGCGGATCCTCGCCGCCGTCGGTGCCGGGGCGGCCACCATCGCCGGCGGCGTGCGCGCCGTCGCGGGCGTCAACCCGCATGACTTCGTCGATGACACCTTCGGGCTGCCGACCATCAAGGACATCGTGGCCGAACTTCAAAAGCCCGGCCGCGATCCCCGCCCCCGTTTCGAAACGGCCGCCTTCACCGAAGGCATTGAGAAGATCACGGACCTGCGCCCCGGCATGATCCTGGAGGGTACGGTCTCCAATGTGGCCGCCTTTGGCGCCTTCGTGGACATTGGCGTGCACCAGGACGGGCTGGTCCACGTCTCCGCCATGAGTGCCTCGTTTGTCGCGGACCCGCGCCAGGTGGTCCGGTCCGGCCAGGTGGTGCGGGTGAAGGTCCTGGAGGTGGCGCCCGAACGCAAGCGGATCTCCCTCACCCTGCGCCTGGACGATGAGGCCGGGCCCGGGGCGGCGGGGGCGCCCGCACGCACCGCGCCGCGGCCGGCGGCCGCCCCGGGCGGGAACGGCGG
>NZ_JBFREA010000022.1:0-62876 GCF_052114065.1 Specibacter sp. RAF43
GAACCGGGCGGCGAACCGGGCGGCCTGCGGCTGACCCTCGCGACGCTCCGAGCGGTTGCCCGCGTCGCCGGCGGAAGCGTCTGCGGACACGCGGCCGCGGCCGCCGCGGCCGCCGCGGCCACCAGCCGTGGGGGACGCGCCGCGGCGGGCGTGCTTGCGCTCGGCGTTGGCCCCGGTGGAATGTCCGCCACCCTGCACGGGGGCCTTGGCGGCCAGCAGGGCCGCCCGGGTGCGGGGGTCGATCTTCTCGGCAACGTCGCCCACCAGCGTCGCGATGACGGGCGAGCTGGCCGTGACCCGCTCAAAGTTGACGTCGACGCCGGCGGCCTTCATGAGCTTCTTGACGTCGCTTTGTTGTTCGGGCAGCGTCAGGGTGACAACGGTTCCGTCGTGCCCGGCGCGGGCCGTGCGGCCCGAGCGGTGCAGGTAGGCCTTGTGTTCGGTGGGCGGGTCGACGTGGATGACCAGTTCAATGTCGTCCACGTGCACGCCGCGGGCGGCCACGTCGGTGGCCACCAGGACGCGCACGCCGCCGGTGGAGAATTCCGCCAGGTTGCGGTCGCGGGCGTTCTGGGACAGGTTCCCGTGCAGGTCGACGGCGGGGATGCCGGCGTCGGTGAGGGTCTTGGCCAGCTTGCGGGCGTGGTGCTTGGTGCGCATGAAGAGGATGCGGCGCCCGGCGCCGGAGGCCAGCTCGACGATGACCTGCTTCTTCACGGTCTGGTCGCTGACCACCAGCACGTGGTGCTCCATGGTGGAGACGGCGGCCTTGGCCTCGTCCACCGAGTGGGTGAGCTGGTTGGAGAGGTAGCGTTGGACGATCTTGTCCACGCCGTTATCCAGCGTGGCGGAGAACAGCATGCGCTGGCCCTGGGTGGGCGTGGTGTCCAGCAGGCGCTTGACGACGGGCAGGAAGCCGAGGTCGGCCATGTGGTCGGCCTCGTCGAGGACCGTGATCTCGACGCTTTCCAGCGAGACGATTCGCTGCTTCATGAGGTCTTCGAGCCGGCCCGGGCAGGCGATGACAATGTCGACGCCGGCGCGCAGCGCCTTTTCCTGGCGGGCCTGGGACACGCCGCCATAAATCACCGTGGTGTTCAGGCCCATGGCCTTGGCCAGCGGCTCAATGGTGTTGTTCAGCTGCGTCGCCAGCTCGCGGGTGGGGGCCAGGACCAGGCCCAGGGGGCGGCCCGGCTTGCGGAAGTACGGCGCCTCACGCTCGGCCAGGCGGGCCACCAGCGGGATGGCGAAGGCGATGGTCTTGCCGGAGCCGGTGCGACCGCGGCCGAGCACGTCCCGCCCCGCCAGCGTGTCCGGCAAGGTCTTGACCTGGATGGGGAAGGCCTCTTCAATGCCGTCGGCGGCGAGAGAAGCGACGATTTCCTTGGGCGCACCAAGGGCAGCGAAAGTTGTCATAAAGGGTAGGGAATCTTTCTTAAGGCGGTTCAACGTCCCACGATCAGTTTTGACCACGGGTTCGCCGATTCATTGCCAGAGCGTGTCAACCACGAATGCACTGGGCCGCAAAATCCGGCCCGCTCCAGGAGCTGGCAATAAAACATGTGGGACAAGTTGAATGCGTTCATCGACGCAGAATGCGCATGGCGCGCATTAAGTAATGCCATTCTAGCAGTCGCCCGACGCCGGCCACGCACCCGGGTGCCCCACCTCACCCTTCCGCCGGGATGATCCCCCGGTCGAGCCCGTCCGGCCCCGGTCCGGCCGCCGTGCCGTCCGGTCGCAGAATCCAGCCCACCCGCTTGGCGCAGGAGAGCATCACCACGCTTTCTTGGAGCTCAATGCCGGGAATGTTTTGCTGCAGCGTCAGCTCCACGTCCATGACGTCGGCCACCGAATGCAGCCACATGATGACGGTGAAATTGCTGTGCCCGGTGGTGGAGGCAACGAACCGGACGTTTCGCAGGCGCCGCAGCGTGGCCGCGGCGTTCTCATGCTGGCCCGGGGGCACCTTGACGAACCACTGGCACGTGACGGGGTAGCCGGAGAGGCTTTGGGCCATTTCGCAGCGGAAGGACAGGATCCCGGAGGCCAGGACGCGGTTGAGCTGGCGCTGCACCGTGGCGGGGGTCCGCCCCAGCGCCCGGGCCATGGCCGCGGCGGTGGCCCGCCCGTCCCGGGCAAGGAAGGGCAGCAGGTCGAGGTGGCCTGGCGGCAGGTGTGCGGGCCCGGTATCCGCACGGACCAGGGCCTGCATCTGTTGCTGCTTGTGACGCGAGAGCACGTTCAGCCGCCACGAGCTGCCGTTGACATGCTGCCGGGTGCACAGCGATGTCTGGTAGCCCAGCACGCCGTCAACGCCCCGGATCCGAGGGATGATCTCCCCGCTCAGGTGCGCCAGCGAATTCGTCAGGACGGTGAGCATCAGGGCCCGGTTGCTCGCCGTCTGTTCCACGGTGATGATCTCCGGCACCGCGCTTAGCGCGGCCACCACGCGCGACTGTCCCTCCATGCGGCAGTCCACGCCGATGAACGCGAGGGAGACCGCCAGCGGATCGCCGGCCCGGTGGGCCGTGATCCAGGCGGCCCCGTCGGCCGTCAGGCGCTCCCAGCGTGCGGCCGCGCTGGTCGGATGGACGCCGAGCACGGCGCCCACCTCCACCCAGCCGGCGCGCGGGGCGATCTGCAGGGCGTGGATCAGCGCCAGGTCCTCTTCGCTGAGCGGGGCATGGGTCTCCATCACGTGAACCCTTCAACAGCTGCCATGCACCCCGAAAAAGTGGTGCATGAAAATTAGTGAATGAATCAATTATCTGCATTGTTCCAGTGATTTGGATAGTTGTGACAGGAATCACCCCACACTGGAAGGACCGCCGAACCCCACAGGAGTTGCCATGTCCCTCACCGCCGCAGACCTCACCGCGGACCTGATCCGATTCCGCCACCTGATGCACCAGGAGCCGGAGATCGGCCTGGATCTTCCCCGCACCCAGGAGAAGGTCCTGACGGCCCTGGACGGCCTGGGCTACGAGATTTCCCTGGGCACTGAGACCACCTCCGTGACGGCCGTGCTCCGCGGCGGCGGCGCACCCGCGGGCCGGCAGAAGCCGGTGGTGCTGCTGCGCGCGGACATGGATGCGCTGCCCGTGCAGGAACGCAGCGGCGTCGACTTCACCTCCCGCATCGACGGCGCCATGCACGCCTGCGGCCACGACCTCCACACCGCCATGCTCACCGGCGCCGCCAGGCTGCTGGCCGACCGTCGAGAACAACTTGCCGGCGACGTCGTGCTCATGTTCCAGCCCGGCGAGGAGGGGTTCGACGGCGCGTCCGTCATGATCCGAGAGGGTGTCCTGGACGCCGCCGGCCGCCGCGCCGACGCCGCGTTCGGCATGCACGTCTTCTCCGGCCTGGTCCCGCACGCGCAGTTTTGCACGAAGCCGGGCGTCATCATGAGCGCCTCCGACGGCCTGGTGGTGACGGTGCGCGGCGCCGGCGGCCACGGCTCCGCCCCGCACATGGCCAAGGACCCGGTGCCCGTGATCACCGAGATCGTCACGGCGCTGCAGGTCATGGTCACCCGCCAGTTCAACATGTTTGACCCGGTAGTGCTCACGGTCGGGCTCTTGCAGGCCGGCAGCAAGCGCAACGTCATCCCCGAAACGGCCCATTTCGAGGCCACCATCCGCACCTTCTCCGAGGAGTCGCAGGAACGGATGCGCCAGGCCGCGCCACGGCTGGTGCGCCACATCGCCGCCGCCCACGGGCTGGAGGTGGAGGTCGACTACCAAACGGAATACCCCGTCAGCATCACCGACGTCACCGAAACCGAACATGCCGAGCACATCATCGCCGGCATGTTCGGCACCGAGCGGCTCACGCGCCTGGCCAACCCCATCAGCGGCTCGGAGGACTTCTCCCGTGTCATGGCCGCCGTCCCCGGCACGTTCATCGGCCTCAGCGCCGTGGCGCCGGGGCAGGACCCCACCACCACCGCCTTCAACCATTCCCCCTATGCACTGTTTGACGACTCCGTCCTCACCGACGGCACCGCCCTGTACACCGAGCTGGCCATCAGCCGGCTGGGCTCCCTCTCCGCCGCCGCGGCGGCGTCCACTCCCCGCTAATCGAACGAAAGTTCCCTCATGACTACAGCAATCACCCCGCAGTCCGGCACGGCGACCGGCCACCCCAGAATGTGGCGCACCCTGCTCGGCACCGGCATCGGCAACGCCGTCGAGTGGTACGACTGGGCCGTCTATGCCACCTTCACGCCCTTCCTGGCCGGCGCCCTGTTCAACCCGCAGGAYCCCACCTCGGCGGTGCTGTCCACGCTGGCGATCTTCGCCGTTGGCTTCGTCGCCCGACCGTTCGGCGGGTTCCTGTTCGGCTGGATCGGGGACCGGATCGGGCGCAAGTCCTCCATGACGCTCGCCGTCGGGCTGGCCTCCGTGGGCAGCCTGCTGATCGCCGTCGCCCCCAGTTACGGGTCCGTGGGCGCCTTGGCCTCCGCGACCCTGCTGATCGCCCGGCTCCTGCAGGGGCTGGCGCACGGCGGCGAGCTGCCGTCCTCGCAGACCTATCTCGCCGAGATGGCGCCGAAGGAAAAACGCGGCTTCTGGGCGACCCTGATCTACACCTCCGGGACGGTGGGCATCCTGTTCGGCACCCTGCTCGGCGCCGTCATGACGGTGGCCCTACCCAAGGTGGACATGCAGGCCTGGGGCTGGCGGGTGCCGTTCGCCATCGGCGCCGTGCTGGGCCTGTACGCGCTGTTCATGCGCTCCCGGCTGCACGAATCCGACGTGTTCACCAACGAGGACGCCAAGGCCAAGCGGGCGCCGATCTGGCCGCAGATCGTGCGCCACCGCAAGCAGGCGCTGCAGGTGATCGGGCTGACGGTTGGGCTGACAGTCATCTACTACATCTGGGGCGTGGTGGCGCCGAGCCACGCGGCCACGGCCCTTGGCATGGACCGCGGCGCGGCCCTGTGGGCCGGGGTCATCGGCAACATCGTCTTCATCACCGCCCTGCCGTTCTGGGGCAAGCTCTCGGATGTGATCGGCCGCAAGAAGGTGCTGTGGGCCGGCGCACTCGGCGCCGCCGCCCTGCACTTCCCCATGACGTGGCTGCTCAAGGACCAGCCGTGGGAGCTGGCCGTGAGCATGTCGGTGATGCTGATCTTCATCGCCGCCAGCGCCTCCATCATCCCGGCCGTCTACGCCGAGATGTTCCCCACCAGCATCCGCACGGTGGGCGTGGGCGTCCCCTACTCCATCTGCGTGGCCCTCTTTGGCGGCACCGCACCGTATCTGCAGGCCTGGTTTGGTTCGATCAACCTGGCGGGGATGTTCAACATTTACGCTGTCTTGCTGCTGGTGGTCAGCGCCGTGTTCGTCTTCACCATCCCGGAGACCAGGGGCAAGGACCTGGCCGAGGACCCCGTGTAGGCCGGTGAGTGCCTAGATAAGGCGGTTCCCGGCCCCGGGAACCGCCTTATCTAGGCACTCACGGCGGGGGCGGGTGCGGGAAACCCGGCCGATGGGCTCCCGGGACCCCGGTACGCTTAACCCGATGAGTGAAAACCCAGTGTCAGTCCCCGCCGCACCCGAGAGCGCCCCCGCGCACGAGGGCACGGCACCGCGCACGCACGACGGCTCGGCCCGCCCCGTCACCCCGGGCAGCCAGGCCGCGCAGGGCACCTATCATGCCCAGCCCGTCTCGTTTGTGCGCCGCGGCACGCGCCTGCAGGGGCGTCGGCAAAAGGCGTGGGACGACCACTCCGCGACCCTGGCGGTCGATGTCCCCCGGCACATTGCGGACACCTCCGTGCACCCGGACTACACCTTTGAGGCGGCCGCCACGTTTGGCCGCACCGCCCCGCTGATCGTGGAGATCGGCTCCGGGCTCGGCGAAGCCGTGGTCAACGCCGCCAAGCACAACCCGGAGAAGGACTTCCTGGCCGTGGAGGTCTACACGCCGGGCCTGGCCCAGACCATCCAAAAGATCGTCTCCGCGCAGCTGAGCAACGTCCGCGTGGTCCAGGCGAACGCGCCGGAAGTGCTGCGCACCATGCTGCCGGCCGGGTCTGCGGCCGAGGTCTGGGTCTTCTTCCCGGACCCGTGGCACAAGACCAAGCACAACAAACGCCGCATGGTCAAGGACACCTTCGCCCCGCTCGTGGCCCGGGTCCTGGCCCCCGGCGGCCTGTGGCGGCTGGCCACGGACTGGTCCGCCTATGCCGAGCAGATGCGCGACGTCGGCGCCGCCGCCACGGATTTCTTAAACGTGCACGACGGCGAACGCGCCGGTGCCGCCAGTCCGCTCACCGAGGCGCGGCGCACCGGCGTCGACTGCGACGTGAACTCTGAGCCCGACGACATTGGCGGGTGGGCGCCGCGCTTTGACGGGCGCATCCTGACAAGTTTTGAAAACAAGGCCCACAAGGCCGGCCGGGTCATTTTCGACCTCACCTTCCTGCGGAAGTCGGCATAGGGTGGCGCCATGAGCCCGCAAGCCCCGCAGTCCCCGCCGCCCCCACCCCCGCCTTCAAGACCTGGCAGACCATGCTGGATCACAACACGGCACTGCTCGCCCGCCGAACGGGACGGGACGTCACCTGGTGGTTGGCCGCCGCCCGGGCGGAAAACCTGCCCTCCGCACGGGCCACCCGGGGCTGGCTGGCGGATCACGGCGTCACGGGCTACGCCCAAAACCCGGTCATGTGGGAGCTGTACGGCTACCCGGACTATTTCCTCAAGGACGCCGCACAGCTGCTCGAGGGCCAGTACGCCGACCGCCCGCAACTGCGCCCGATCGCCGACGCGGTGATCGAGCTGGTGCTGGGCTGGGCGGACGACGGACGGGGCGCCGTGGACATCTCGCTGCGCAAGACGTACGTTTCCCTTCACACGCCGCGACGCAAGTTCGCCCAGGTTACCCCCGGCACCAAGACCGCAGTCGACATCTTCCTGCGCCTGGACGAGCCGGCGCGCGGGCGGCTGGAGGCCGTCAAGACGCGGGCACAGGACCCGTTCACCCGCAAGATCAGGCTCCGCGGGCCCGCCGAGCTCGACGCCGAGGCGGCCGGGATCCTGCTGCGCGCCTACCGGGCCAACACCTGAGGGAGGTGCGCCAAAGGCTGCCAAATCACGCCAATCTGCCCCCTTGACGGCGTGTGGGGAAGCCGGAAGGTGAAACCGCCGACCAATCCCGCCTAAGATTGGTTAGATGTGGTTCCGTTCCTTGGACCGCACAATTTCCGTTAGGAAGAAAAGTTCTGTGACGTATTCCTCCGCTGGTTCGCAACAGATGCTGACGCGAATCGCCGAGTTCACATCCAATTCCATTGCCGCCGGCTGCGACTACGCCGCCGACGGCAGGGTCCAGGACATCACCCTGGAACCGGCCACCGGACTGTTGTCCGGAAAAGTCATGGGCACCAAGCCGTACAAATCCACCGCCAAGCTGGTCCGCGCGCACGACGGCGTCATCGCCTGCCGGGTGGGCATCTGCAGCTGCCCCGTCCGGCAAAACTGCAAACACGTGGTGGCGCTGATCGCGGCCGCCGAATCCGACCCCGCCTTCCAGGACTTCTTCGTCCCCGAGGACGTGCACCAGGAGCCGACGTTCCTGGAAAGCCTGCTGGCCAACGCCAAGAATGGCCGCGGCCACACCGCCGACGGCGGGCGCACCGGCACCATGGATACATTCGACGCCGAGCCCAGCTGGGAGACCACGCTGGCGGAGCTGCTACCCCCGACCGCCGCCGCGCCGAGCCCGGACACCCCCGCGCTGGCGCTGCAATTTGAACTGCAGGTCCCGCCGCCGCGTTTCTCCTACCGCGGCAAGGGCGGCAAGGTGGCCTCCGCGCCCATCCTCAACGTCCGGCCCGCGGTCATGGGATCGCGCGGCAAATGGGTCAAGAGCGGCATCAGCTGGAACACGCTGGGCTACCTCAGCTATGGGCGCAAGCATGATCCGGCCCAGTTGGAATGGCTCAGCGAGTTCCTCTCCGCGCACAGTCCCCGGCAATACAGCCACAGCATTGCGGCGTCGTGGCTGGCCCTGAACGATTTTGCCGGGCGCAACCTCTGGCAGCTGCTGGCCGAGGCCGCCAAGCGCGGAGTGGCGCTGGTCCAGGCCGGCACCGGGGATCCCGTGCGCGTGTGCAACGACGACGCCAGGGTGCAACTTGACGTGTCCCGGGCGGCCGCCGGCGGGCTGGACGTGGGATCCCTCATCGAGGCGGCCGGGGTGCCCGTCACCGAGACGATCGTGGGCACCATCGGCTCGCCCGCGCACGGGCTGTTCTTCAGCGACCAGCCCGACCACGGCGAGAAGCCGGGCGCCGGCGTCGTGCGCGGCACCATCACCCTGGCCCCGCTGGCTGCGGCAACTTCGGCCCAGATGCTCGAATTCGCGCTGCGCCGGGAATCCGTTCACGTCCCGGCGGAGGGTGAGGAGAAGTTCCTCACCCACTTTTACCCGCAGCTGAAGCAGACGGCGCCCGTGGTGTCCGCCGACCACTCCGTGGAGCTGCCCGCCTACGTCGAGCCGGCGTTGTCGCTGCTGGCCGCCTACGGCGACGACCACACCCTGCGCCTGCACTGGGAGTGGCACTACCAAGTGGGGAACCGGATCAACTCCCGGCCGCTGTGGCCGGAGCCCGGCGAAAACGGGGTGCGGGATGCCGGCGCCGAGGAGCGGATCATTGCGAGCCTGGGGCAGCCCTGGGAGGATGTGGCCGCCATGGGCGCGGCCGCCAACAACGCCTGGGGCGAGCCGCGCCTGGCCGGTTCCGCCGTGGTGACCGGGCTGGAGACCATGGTGTTCACCGAAACGGTGCTGCCGCGCCTGCGCGAACTCCCGGACGTGCTGGTGGAGACCAGCGGCGACATCGCCAGCTACCGGGAAGTCACCGAGGCGCCGATCGTCACCATCTCCACGCACGCCACCGACGAACGCGACTGGTTCGACCTGGGCATCGTCATCACGGTCGAGGGCCAGTTTGTCTCCTTCGCCGCCGTGTTCTCGGCGTTGGCCGCCGGGGCGTCCCGCATGCTCTTGCCCAGCGGCGCCTACTTCTCGCTGGACCGCCCTGAACTGCACCAGCTCCGGGCGCTCATTGACGAGGCCCGCGGGCTCAACGACACCAAGGACGGGGAGCTGCGAATCAGCCGCTTCCAGGCCGGGCTGTGGGACGAGCTGGCCCGGCTGGGCATCGTGGACGAGCAGGCGGAGGCGTGGCGGAAGTCCGTCACCGGGCTGCTCGACGGCGGTGCCCCAGTGCCACTGCCCACTCCAGAGACGCTGAATGCCACCTTGCGCCCGTACCAGCGCGACGGCTTCAACTGGCTGAACTTCCTGTATACGCACGGGCTCGGCGGGGTGCTGGCCGACGACATGGGCCTGGGCAAGACCGTGCAGGCGTTGGCGCTGATTTGCCAGGTCAAGGCCGCCGGCGGCAACGACAAGCCCTTCCTGGTGGTGGCCCCCACCTCCGTGGTGGGCAACTGGGCCAGTGAGAGCATCAAGTTCGCCCCGGGCCTGAAGGTGGTCACGGTCGGTGAGACGTTTGCCAAGAGCGGCCTGGATGCGGCGGCGTTCTTTGCCGGTGCGGACATTGTCATCACCTCCTACGCCCTGTTCCGGATCGACTTTGCCGAATATGGGCGCCAGCCCTTTGCCGGGCTGATCCTGGACGAGGCCCAGTTTGTGAAGAACCACCAATCCAAGGCGTACCAGTGCGCGCGCAAGCTGAACGCACCGTTCAAGCTGGCCGTCACCGGCACGCCGCTGGAAAACAACTTGATGGAGCTGTGGACGCTGCTCTCCATCGTGGCGCCGGGCCTGTTTCCCAGCCCCAAGCGCTTTGCCGAGTTCTACCAGCGGCCCATTGAAAAGAACGGCAACGCCGCGCTGCTGACGAAGCTGCGCGCCCGGGTGAAGCCGCTGATGCTCCGGCGCACCAAGGAACAGGTCATCAAGGACCTGCCGGCCAAGCAGGAACAAATCCTGGAGGTCGAGCTGAACCCGCGGCACCAAAAGGTGTACCAAACGCACCTGCAGCGTGAGCGGGCGAAGATCCTGGGGCTCTTGGAGGATGTGAACAAGAACCGCTTCACCATCTTCCAGTCCCTGACCCTGCTGCGCCAGCTCAGCCTGGACGTCTCCCTGGTGGATGACGGCCTGGCCGGCGTGCGCTCCTCCAAGCTGGACGTGCTCTTTGAGCAGTTGGAGGATGTGGTCAAGGAGGGCCACCGGGCCCTGATCTTCAGCCAGTTCACCGGCTTCCTGGGCAAGGTGCGCGAGCGGCTCATCGCCGAAAGCATCGACTTCACCTACCTGGACGGGTCCACGCGCAACCGGGCCGCCGTCGTCGAGGATTTCAAGACCGGCACGGCCCCGCTGTTCCTGATCAGCCTCAAGGCCGGCGGGTTCGGCCTAAACCTGACCGAAGCGGACTATGTGTTCATCCTGGACCCGTGGTGGAATCCGGCGTCCGAGGCCCAGGCCGTGGACCGCACCCACCGGATTGGGCAGAAGAAGAACGTCATGGTGTACCGGCTGGTCGCCAAGGACACGATCGAGGAAAAGGTCATGGCGCTCAAGGCGAAGAAGTCGCAGCTTTTCACCGATGTGATGAGCGGGGACTCGCTGGCCGGCGGGGCGCTGACGGCCACGGACCTCGCCGGCCTGTTCCGCGACTAACCCTCCCACCACGAACTGACCCGCCCACCACGAACCGACCCCCCCATCACGAACTGACCCGCAAAAGATGTCGAAAATCGCCGATTTTCAGGCAATTTTCGACATCTTTTGCGGGTCAGTTGTTGGCGCCGGGACGCCAGACCACCAGGGCCTGGCTGCGGGCCCGCGGGCGCTGGCCCCGGGCCAGGGCCACGATGTCGTCGCCGGTCAGGCCGGCGGCAAAGATCCTGGTGTTTTGCCGGGGCGGCCGGGATCGGACCTCGACCGAGACGGCCGCCAGCTCCGCGGTCAGTTCATTGACCCGGGCCCGGAGCGCTTCCACCTGGTTTTCCAATTGCATGATCCGGCGGATGCCCTCAAGTGAGACGCCCTCCTGGGACAGGCGCTGGACCTCGCGGAGCATTTCAACGTCGTGCTGGGAGTACCGCCGCGACCGGCCGGGGGCGCGGCTGGGCTTGACAATGCCCAGGCGATCGTACTGGCGCAGGGTTTGCGGGTGCATCTCCGCCAGCTCCGCGGCCACGGAGATCACAAAAATGGGCAGGTACGGGTCGGTGATGATGGCGATCTCCTTTCCTGCGGGTGAGCGGCTCGCATCCCGGTGACTACAGTTTTGCCTTGTCCTTCAGCGCTTTCCGGGGGTCGCCATCGGCGGTGGCCGCGGCAAACGCGCGCACCGCATCCTCGGCTTCCTTGGTCAGTTTTTGGGGCACGGCCACATCAATGGTGACCAGCAGGTCGCCTTCGGCCTTGGCCGTCTTGACCCCGGCACCCTTGACCCGCAGCGTCCGCCCGGACGGCGTCCCGGCGGGGACCCTGACCTTGACGGTGTCGCCGTTGAGCGTGGGGACCCCGATGTCCGCGCCAAGGGCCGCCTCGGGGAAGGTCACCGGCACGTGGATGCGGATGTTGTTGCCGTCCCGGACAAAGACCTCGTGCGGTTTGACGTTTACCGTCACCACCAGGTCCCCGGCGCCGGCCGGGCCCGATTGGCCCTTGCCCCGGACCCGGACCTTTTGGCCGTTCTTGATGCCGGCCGGGATCCGCACGTCGATGACGTCGCCGTTGGGCTCCCGCAACCCGATCTTGGTGCCCTTGATGGAACCGGCAAAGGAAATGGTCGTCGACGCCGTCCGGTCCGCGCCCTTGGTGGCCGGGGGCTGGTAGCCGCCAAAACCGCCGCCGCCGCCAAAGAGGTCGGCGAATTCCGGGGGAAGGCCGGAGCCGTTGAACGTTTGCGGACCGCCGCGGGGCGCGCCGCGGCCGCCGCCGAAAAGGTCACCGAAAATGTCCTCAAAGCCGTTGCCGGCACCCTGGCCGCCGGCACCGCCGGCCCGGAAGCGGGCGCCGCCGCCCATGGCACGGATGGCGTCATACTGTTCGCGGTCTTCCTTGCTGGAAAGCACGGAATACGCTTCGGAGACGTCCTTGAAAGTCTTTTCCGCCTTGGCATCCCCGGAGTTTGTATCCGGGTGGTACTGGCGGGCGAGCTTACGGTAGGCCTTCTTGATGTCGGCGTCCGATGCATCTTTGGATACCCCAAGGATCTTGTAAAAGTCCTTCTCGACCCAGTCCTGACTTGCCAAGACGCCTCCTTTTCCTATGTTCGTAGTCTAAAGCTCTGCGCTCCGATCAAAGCTGTGCGGTGGTCGATCCCCAGGATCGACCACCGCTGGCACGCTATTCCGGTACGGCGACAACCACCTGGGCGGCGCGCAAGATGCGTTCGCCGGACTTGTAGCCGTTGCGCAGGACCTGGCTGACGGTGTCAACCTCGACGTCGGCCGCCGGCTGCTGGATGAGCGCCTCGTGCACGGTCGGATCGAACGGGACGCCGGTGGCGTCAATTCGTTCCAGCCCGTACGTGGCCAGCGCTGCCTCCAGCTTGGTGGCGATGGCCGCGAAGGGGCCGTCGACGAGGTCGCCATGGGCACGACCGGCGTCAATGTCATCGAGCACCGGCAGCAGCGAGTTCAGCACGCCGATGACGGCCATCTGGCCGGCCACCGCCCGGTCACGCTCAACGCGCTTGCGGTAATTAACGTACTCGGCCTGCAGGCGCAGCAGGTCGTTCTTCAGCTCGGCGGCTTCCTCGGCCCCGGTCTTGACGGGCTCGGCCTCCGGCGTACCCAGGCCGTTGAGGATCTCCTCGGCCTGGGAGAGTGCATCACCGTTGGGGGTCGCGGCGGGCTCGACCACGGGCTCGGCGGGATCCGCCACGGGATCGTTCTCCGGCATGCCCTCTTCGGGGTATTCGGACTCAGACATGGCTACTTCTTCTCGTCTGCGTCTTCGTCGATGATTTCCGCATCAACGATGTCCTCGTCGGCGGCGCCGTCCGAGGAGGCGCCCGCGTCGGCTTCGCCGTCGTTCGCGGCGGCACTGTCGGCCGAGGCGGCGGCGTAGATGGCCTCGCCCAGCTTGGACTGGGACGCCTGCAGCTTCTCAAACGCGGTCTTCACCGCGGCGTCGTCGTCACCGGCCAGGGCCGTCTTGAGCGCCTCGACGTCGGCCTTGACCTCGGTCTTGACGGCCTCGGGGAGCTTGTCGTCGTTTTCGGAGAGGATCTTATCCACCGAGTAGTGCAGCTGCTCGGCGCTGTTGCGCAGATCGGCGGCCTCGCGGCGGGCCTTGTCCTCCGCGGCGTGCTCCTCGGCCTCGTGCACCATGCGCTCAATGTCGTCCTTGGACAGGGCGGTGCCGCCGGTGATGGTCATCGATTGCTCCTTGCCGGTGCCCTTGTCCTTGGCGGAGACGTGCACGATGCCGTTGGCGTCGATGTCGAAGGTCACCTCAACCTGCGGGACGCCGCGCGGCGCCGGGGCGATGCCGGTCAGCTCGAACGTGCCCAGCGGCTTGTTGTCGCGGGTGAACTGGCGCTCGCCCTGGAAGACCTGGATGGCCACGGACGGCTGGTTGTCGTCAGCCGTGGTGAAGGTCTCGGACCGCTTGGTGGGGATGGCGGTGTTGCGCTCGATCAGGTTGGTCATGACACCGCCCTTGGTCTCGATGCCCAGGGACAGCGGGGTGACGTCGATCAACAGGACGTCCTTGCGCTCGCCCTTGAGGACGCCGGCCTGCAGGGCGGCGCCCACGGCCACGACCTCATCCGGGTTGACGCCCTTGTTGGGCTCCTTGCCGCCGGCCAGTTCCTTCACCAGGTCATAGACGGCCGGCATGCGGGTGGAACCGCCCACCAACACGATGTGGTCGATGTCGGAGACCTTGATGTTGGCTTCCTTGATGACGTCGTTGAACGGCTTCTTGGTGCGCTCGAGCAGGTCGCTGGTCAGGTCCTGGAACTTGGCCCGGGTCAGCTGCTCGTCCAGGTGCACCGGACCGTCGGGGGTGACGGAGAGGTACTGCAGGGAGACGTTGGTGCTGGTCGAGGAGGAGAGTTCCTTCTTGGCCTGCTCCGAGGCTTCCTTCAGGCGCTGCAGGGCGATCTTGTCCTTGGACAGGTCGATGCCCTTGACCTTGAGCTGGTTGAGCAGGTGGTCCACGACGCGCTGGTCCCAGTCGTCGCCGCCGAGGCGGTTGTCGCCGTAGGTGGCGCGGACCTGGATGGTGGAGAAGTCATCCTCGTCCTTGCCGACTTCGAGCAGGGACACGTCGAAGGTGCCGCCGCCGAGGTCGAAGACCAGGATGAGCTCGTCTTCCTTGCCCTTGTCCAGGCCGTAGGCGAGGGCGGCGGCGGTGGGCTCGTTGACGATGCGCAGCACGTTCAGGCCGGCAATTTCCCCGGCCTCCTTCGTGGCCTGGCGCTGGGCGTCGTTGAAGTAGGCCGGGACGGTGACCACGGCGTCGGTGACCTTCTCGCCCAGGTAGGCTTCGGCGTCGTTCTTGAGCTTCATCAGGATGCGGGCGGAAATTTCCTGCGCCGTGTACTTCTTGTCGTCGATCGGCACGTTCCAGTCGGTGCCCATGTGGCGCTTGACGGATGCGATGGTGCGGTCGATGTTGTTGACGGCCTGGCGCTTGGCGATCTCCCCGACCAGGACCTCGCCGCTCTTGGAGAAGGCGACGACGGACGGGGTGGTGCGCCCGCCCTCGGCGTTGGCGATGACGGTGGGCTCGCCACCTTCGAGCACGGAGACGACGGAGTTGGTGGTTCCGAGGTCAATACCTACGGCACGTGACATAAGTGTGGTTCCTTTCATGGGCGCTGTGCGAACAAGTCCGCCATCGCRGCGGCTTCACCCAACCAGCGGGTATTGAGCGTTCTGCACTCAACTTTACTCGGGCTGTTCGGGGTGTCAAATAAAGTTGAGTGTGGTTGGCTCATGTTTCGATTTGGGCTGACGGGGACGACGCCGGCCGGCGGGTTAGCGTCCACCCACCAGCCGGTGCTGGCCCCTGAATTCCGGCAAGGGTACGCTCCCTGTATGAGCGAGGAATTCAGCACCGAGTCCCAGGATGTTTATACGCACGGGCATCATGAAAGCGTGCTGCGATCGCACGCCGCACGGACGGCGGCGAATTCCGCAGCCTACCTGATTCCCCACCTCACGCACGGGCTGCGGGTGCTCGACGTCGGCTCCGGCCCGGGCACCATCACCGCCGATTTCGCCCGGCTCGTGGCGCCCGGGGAGGTGCTGGGCCTGGATCGGTCGCCGGAGGTGGTTTCCGCCGCCACCGCCCTGGCCGCCGAGGCGCATCTGCAAAATCTCAGCTTTGACACCGGGGACATCTACGCCCTCGATTTCCCGGACAGCTCCTTCGACGTGGTGCACGCCCACCAGGTCCTGCAGCACCTGACCGATCCCGTGGAGGCGCTGCGGGAAATGCGCCGCGTGGCCAAGCCCGGCGGCATCGTGGCGGTGCGGGACGCGGATTTCCACGGCATGTCCTGGTACCCGCAGCTGCCCGAACTCGACGAATGGATGGAGCTGTACCAGCAGCTGGCCCGGCACAACCACGCCGAGCCGGACGCCGGACGGCGGCTGATCCACTGGGCGCGGGCCGCCGGCTTCACCGACGTGACGCCGTCGTCGGCCAACTGGCTGTACGCGACGGCGGAACAGCGCACCTGGCACGCAGGGGTGTGGGCGGACCGGGTGACGCACTCGGCGTTTGCCGAACAGGCCGCGGCCCACGGACTGGCCGACGCGGCCCTGCTGGAGCGCATCTCCGCCGGGTGGCGCACCTGGGGCGCGTCTGCCGACGGCTGGTTCCTGATCCCCAACGCGGAAATCATCGCCCGGGCGTGAAAACCCGCCACGGCGTGAAACCCCTACAGGGAGAGTTGCCGGGCGTGGAAATCGAAGTGCCGCGTGGGGTAGGCGTACACGTCAGCCAGTGACATTCGCGGGGCAAAGAACGGATCCCAGTTGCTGGGGAAGTCCATGGCCCGGGCCAGCGACGCCGGGGTCTCCCGCTCCAGCCGCCCGGCCAGGGCACGTGTGGTCTTCACCAGCTTCCGGCCCATGCGGCGCCGGTTGAAGACAAGCGCCGCGGCCCGGGAGCCCCAGTAGTTCACCACGTCGAAGGGCCGCGTGGAGGCGTTGAGCGCCCGGGCAAATGCGCGGCCGAGAGGGCGCGGGAGTCGGCTGACGATGCGGACCAGCGGCAGCAGCGCCTGGACCACCATGTACCCGAAGACCATGTGGAACAGCAGTTCCTCATTGGTCCACTTGGTTCCGGCGCTGCGTTTGCGCAGTTGGGTGGGCGTGGCCCGTGCCAGCCGGATCTCGAGCTCCCGGCAGGCGCGCCGGTAGTCGGCGACAATCTCTTCTTGCAGCGCATCCATCGTCATCCTCCGCCCGGGCCGCTGCGCCCTCATGCCCTTATTGTGCACCCCCCTGAAACAATCCGTTCACCATTTATTGAATTCAAGAATTTGTGTACAATCGAGGCATGGAAACCGTTAGGCACTCGAGCGTGCTGGGCAGGTTCGGGCACGCCCTCTCGGACCCCAAGAGGGCGCGGATTCTGCTCACGCTCCGGGATGCCCCCGCATATCCGTCCGAGCTGGCGGAGACCCTCGGCATCAGCCGGCAAAGCCTGTCCAACAACCTGGCCTGCCTGCGCGGCTGCGGCCTGGTGGTCGCGGTGCCGGAAGGGCGCCGGACCCGGTACGAGCTCGCGGATCCGAAGATCGGCCACGCCCTCGCGGACCTGCTGGAGGTTGTGCTTGCGGTCGATCCACAATACTGCGCGGCCGCGGCGACCGACGGGTGCTGCTAATGGCGGGCGCCAACCTGCTCGGACGCCCGCTTCCCACCACCGCCCGCCGGGGCGTGCTGAACCGGCGGATCCGGCTGTTCGTCGGCGCCACCATCACCTACAACGTCATCGAGGCCATCGTCGCCCTGGGGGCGGGCGCCGGCGCGTCATCCAGTGCCCTGATCGGCTTCGGGCTGGACTCCGTGGTGGAGGTTTCCTCGGCCGCCGCCCTGGCCTGGCAGTTCAGTGCCCGGGATCCCGAGACCCGGGAAAAGACGGCCCTGCGCATCATCGCGGTCTGCTTTTTCGCGCTGGCCGCCTTCGTGGCCGCTGACGCGCTCGCCTCCCTCGTGGGCGGGCGGGAGGCCGCACACTCCACCCCCGGGATCATCCTGGCCGCGGTCAGTTTGGCGGTCATGCCGCTGCTGTCCTGGGCGCAACGGCGAACGGGCCGGGAACTGGGGTCCCGCTCGGCCGTGGCGGATTCGAAGCAGACCCTGTTGTGCACCTACCTCTCGGCAGTGCTGCTGGCCGGCCTGCTCCTGAACAGCGTCCTGGGCTGGTCCTGGGCCGACCCCGTCGCCGCCCTGGTGGTTGCCGCCGTCGCGGTGAAGGAGGGACGGGACGCCTGGCGCGGAGAGGCGTGCTGCAGTCCAATTCCGGGCCCGGAGCGGCCCGACGAGGACTGTGCCTGCTGCCACCCGGCCGGGACGCCCGCTATATCGACCGCCGTCAATCCGCGGGCATAATGGTTACATGAACGCCGCACACGCCCCCGAGACGACCGCCGGCGACGGCGGCGAGGCCTGTGTCTGCGACCTCACCGAACCCCTGGCGCTGGGCCAACCCACCGTCTCCCACCACCTGAAGATCCTCGTGGAGGCGGGGTTGCTGAACCGGGAAAAGCGCGGCACCTGGGCCTACTACTCGCTGGTGCCCGGGGCGCTGGAAACCGCGTCCGAAAGCATCATGGCCCTGTGAACGCCGCCATTCGGGACATGGCCGCGGCCGATTGGACCGCCGTCGAACGGATCTACGCCGCCGGCATTGCCGGCGGCAACGCCACCTTCGCCCAGGCCCCGCCGTCCATGGCGGAGTTTTTTGCCGCGAAGATTCCGGCGCTGAGCCTGGTCGCCCTGGACGAGAAGGACGCCGTGCGGGGCTGGGTGGCGGCCACTCGCACCTCCACCCGGGAGGTCTACCGCGGCGTCATCGAGCATTCCGTCTATGTGGACCCGGCGGCGGCGGGTCAGGGCGTGGGCCTGGCCCTCCTCAACGGTTTGGCCGGGCGGGCGCGGACGCTGGGTTATTGGACCATCCAGTCCTCCGTCCTGGCCGGGAACCTGCCCAGCCTGGCGCTGCACGAGAAGGCCGGCTACCGTCGCGTGGGGCGGCGCGAGCGGATCGGGCTCATGGGCTACGGGCCGCATGCCGGGCAGTGGCGGGACACGATCTTGCTGGAACTGCGCCTGTAGCCGGGGCGGCATTTTCGGAAACCGTCCACCCTGCAAACACTGCGACGGCCCAGGCGCGCGCGCGTCGTAAACTTGGCTGGTGCAATTCTCCTTGTGGCTGGCCCTTGCCGGCGCCGGCGCCATGATCAGCCTGACTCCGGGCGCGGGCGCCATCAACACCATGTCCAATGCGCTGGTCTCCGGCTTCCGGCGCTCCATCTGGGGCGTGCTGGGCCAGCAGTTGGCGTTGGTCATCCACGTGATCATCGTCGCGGCCGGCGTGGGCCTCATCGTCTCCAGCTCACCGTTGCTGTTCATGCTGATCCGGTATGTTGGCGCCGCCTACCTGGTGTATCTGGGTGTGCGGAAACTGCTGGCCAAGGCCGAGACCGACGACGGCGCCGGCGCACCCGCCGCCGTGGAGTCCGGGTACTCGATGTTCCGCCGCGGCCTCTGGGTGAACCTGCTCAACCCCAAGGCGATCGTGTTTTTCCTGGCGTTCATGCCGCAGTTCATCCGCCCCGACCGGCCCATGCTGGCCCAGTACCTGATCCTCACGGCCACCGTGGTGGCCATCGACATCATCGTTATGTGGTTCATCTTCGCCGCCGGGGCCAAGCAGCTCACGCATCTGACCTCCAGCGAGCGCGGGCAGCTGACCCTCAACCGGATCTTCGGCATCTTGTTCATCGGGGTGGGCGTCCTGCTGGCCCTGATCTGAACCCGTCCGGGCGCCGGGGCGCCGATAGACTGATTCCATGACGTCGACCTACCGGATCATCACCGTCTGCACCGGCAACATCTGCCGCTCCCCCATGGCGGAATTCATGATGGCGCGGGCCGCGGCGGATGCCGGGCTGAACGTGGCCGTGGACTCGGCCGGGACGACTGCGTGGGAGGTGGGCAACCCGATGGACCAGCGGGCCCGGGACGTCCTGGCCCGGCACGGCATTGCCGCCGACGGCCACCTGGCCCGCGAGTTCAACCCCGCCTGGTTCGCCGACCGGGACCTGGTCCTGGCCCTGGACGTTGACCACTTCAATGCGCTGCGCGCCCTCGCCCCCAGCCCCGAGGCGGCGGCCAAGGTGCGCATGCTGCGCTCCTTCGACCCCGCCGTCGCGGGCGCGGACCCGCAGGCGCAGGGCATCTACGACCCGTGGTTCGGGGACCACAGCGACTTTGAGGTCAGCTGGACGCTGATTTCCGCGGCCATCCCCGGCATCCTGGCCTTCGCCCGTGGCTGATGCGCCGCGGCCCGTGATTATCGCCGTCGACGGGCGCTCCGGCGCGGGCAAGACCACCGTTGCCCTGGAGCTGGCTGCCCTGCTGCGCCGCCACCGCACGGTCTCGCTCTTCCACCTGGAAGACATTTATCCCGGCTGGGACGGGCTGGCGGCCGGGGTGGATCGGTATGTTTCCACCGTCCTGGCGCCGCTGAGCCAGGGACGTGACGCCCGTTGGACGGCCTGGGACTGGGCCGCCCAGTACGACGGCGACTCGCGCACCACCGCCGCGGCCGACGTCGTGCTGGTCGAAGGAGTGGGGGCTGCCCACGCCAGCGCCCTGCCCTTTTTGGACGTGGTGATCTGGGTGGAGGCGCCGGCGCTCCAGCGCAAGCAGCGCGCCCTGGACCGCGACGGCGAGACCTACGCCCCGTTTTGGGACCGCTGGGCCGCACAGGAGAACCTGCTTTTTGCCGGCGGCGCCGTGGCGGCCACGGCGGACATCGTGGTCGACGGCGCCGCCGGGGTGGCCGCCGCGCCGGAACAGGTGCTCTCCGCGCTGACCGAACTACCCGCCCTGGAACCGGTGCTGGCCCCCGAACTGGCGCGGCGGCGCGGGCTGGAACTATCCGTTGAACGGCTCGAGGTTCACCCCGCGGGGCCCGCACTTTTTGCGGCGCTGTACGGGCAGTCCGCGAACGCGGTGTGGCTGGACAGCTCCATCGCCGACGGCGTGGGCACAGCCGACAGCGTGGGCACAGCCGGCGCGGGCAGCACAGCCGACGGCGTGGGCACAGCCGACGGCGTGGGCACAGCCGGCGGCGTGGGCACAGCCGGCGCGGGCGGTTCCGGCCGGGGCGCCCCCATCGCGCCCGGCGGCCTCCCGCCGGGACGGTCCAGATTTTCCATCATGGCGGACGCCGACGGATGGTTTGGCCGCACGGCCGAGCACTCCGGCGGCGTGACGACGGTGCGGGCCGGGCAGGTCACCGCCCGCATCCGGGCCCCGTTCTTCCGGTGGCTGGACACCGTCTGGGGCCGGAAGGCGGTGCGCGCGCCGGAGCACTACCCGGGCGACTTCACGCTCGGCTGGCTGGGCTGGCTCGGCTATGAGCTCAAGGGCGAAACGGGCGGCGCACCGCCACCGGCCGACTTGCCGCACCCGGCCGCGCCGCCGGCGGCGGCACTGCTGTTCGCCGGCCGGGCGGTCGTCCTGGACCATGAGCTGCGGTGCGTTTTCCTGCTCACGTTGACCGAGGCCAATCATCCTCTCACCCGGGCCGAAGCGGCCGCATGGAGGGCGCAGGTGCGCGCAACGGTGGCGGACCTGCCTGCCGCGGGCGCCCCTGCGCTGCCGCCGGCCCCCGCGTTCACGCTGCGCGACGGCGAGGCGCGGTACAAGGCCATGATTTCCGCCTCCCGGGCCGAAATCCGGGAGGGAAACTCGTACGAGATCTGCCTGACCACGCAGCTGAGCGCGCACGCCGCCGGCCGGGTGGACGCGTGGGAGTGCTACCGGGCACTGCGCCGGCGCAGCCCGGCCCCGTTCGCCGCGTTCTTGAAGTTTGGCGGCGTGGCGGTGTGCAGCACCTCCCCGGAGCGGTTCCTGCGGATCGACGCCGCCGGACTGATGCGCGCCGAACCCATCAAGGGCACCCGGCGCCGCGACGCCGATCCGCTCGTGGACGCGGCGCTGCGGGCCGATCTGGCGTCCTCGCCGAAGGACCGGGCGGAGAACGTGATGATCGTGGACCTGCTGCGCAACGATCTCTCGCACTTCGCGCTGCCGGAGACGCTCACGGTGCCGCGCCTGTGCGCGATTGAAAGCTACGCCACCGTCCACCAGCTGGTCAGCACCGTCGAGGCGCGGCTGGCACCCGGCAGCTCACGGGCGCAGGCGCTGGCCGCCGCGTTCCCGGCCGGGTCCATGACGGGTGCGCCAAAGATCAGCACCATGGCCATCCTGGACCGGCTGGAGGGCGCGCCGCGCGGCATCTATTCCGGGGGCATCGGCTATTTYTCGCTCAATGCGGCCATGGATCTGTCCGTCACCATCCGCACCCTGGTCCTGCAGGACACCGACGACGGCGGCACGCACCTTTCGCTGGGCGTGGGCGGGGCCATCACGGCGGACTCGGACGACCACGCCGAGTGGTTGGAGATCCAGGCGAAGGCGTTTGGGGTCCTCTCAACGCTGGGTGCCACGTTCCCGGGCTGACGGCGGCCGGCCGGGCTCAACCGTTATGCGCAAAACCCGGCCTGAGTTCCGCGCCGGGGAAAATTTCACGACCGTCAGGCGCAAAACTCGTCACCAGTTCCGCGCCGGTGGACAAGGGGCGCAAGACTCGGCTCGAGTTCAGCGCAGGGGGAAAGTGCGCACCCGCGTCCGGCCACTTCCCGCGGGGGAACGCGCACGCCATGGTTGCGTCACGCGGGACGGCTACTGCAGGGTCGCAGTCAGCCTGGCCACGTTGTCCACGTAGCGGGCCATGACGGGCCGGGTGAGCCACTCCTCCAGGTGCAGTTCCCGTGAAACGGCCCGGTACCGTTCCTCCACCTGGTGCATCGCCTGCACCACGTCCTTGTCAATCATCATCACGGAGACCTCCAGGTTGAGGGAGAAGCTGCGCATGTCCATGTTGGAGGAGCCGATCACGGCCACGTCCTCATCGACGGTGAAGTGCTTGGCATGGAGCACCAGGGGCTTGGGGTAGAGGAAGATCCGCACCCCGCTCTTCAACAAGGCCTCGTAGTAGGAACGCTGGGCGTGGTGGACCAGAAATTGATCGCCCTTCTCGGAGACGAACAGCTCCACCCGGACACCGCGCTGGGCCGCCGTCGTGATGGCATAGAGCAGGGAATCGTCGGGCACAAAGTAGGGGCTGGAGATGGTGATGCGTTCCTCGGCCGAGTACAGCAGCGTGTTGAACAGGCGCAGGTTGTTTTCGGTCACGAACCCGGGGCCGCTGGGCACCACCTGGCACAGGACCCCGCCGGTGAAGGAGTCCCAGTGGTGGGTGGCCAGCTGGCTCTCCAGGTTCTCCTCCGTCTCGCTGGACCAGTCGGTGGCGAACATGRCGTTCAGGGTGCCCACGATGGGCCCCTCCAGGCGGGCCATCAACTCAACCCACTTGCGGCCCACCTTGGCGTTTTTCCTGCTGCGGTAGGAGCGTTCAATGACGTTTTGGGAGCCCGTGAACCCGACGCGCCCGTCCACCACCAGGATCTTGCGGTGGTTGCGCAGGTCCGGGCGGCGCCACTGGCCCTTCACCGGCAGCAGCGGCAGCATGCGCCGCCACTGGATCTGGCTGGCCTTCAAACGGCGGATCATGCCGCGGTAGCCGGGAACCCGCAGCGAGCCAATGTGGTCAAAGAGCACCCGGACCCGCACGCCGCGCTCGGCCGCCGCCTCCAGCTCGCGGAACAGCCGGTCCGTCGCCGCGTCCGAGCTCATGATGTAAAACTCGGCGTTGACGTAGTCCCGGGCCTGGCTGATCTCCTCCGCCATGGCATCCAGGGACTCCTGGTACCCGCCAATCAGTTGCACCGAGTTGGCGCCGAGCGCCGGGAAGAAGCCCAGGTTCCGGTTCAGCTCCACCGCCGAATTCACCCACGACGGGCCGTCATAGGGCGGCACCTGCCGGGCAATCTCGCGCGTCCCCGCCACAATCCGTTCGTTGACGGCCGCCTGGGTCTCCCGCCGGCGCCGGGAGAGCCGGAAGTTGCCGAACATCAGGAACAGGATCAGGCCGATGTAGGGGAGGAAGAAGATGCACAGCAGCCAGGCCATGGCCGTGGTGGGCCGCCGGTTGCCCGGGATGACGCCGAGCACCACGACGCGGATGACCAGGTCGAACAGCAGCAGGAAGCCCGAGAGCCAGACGTTGCCGGTGGGCAGGGTCAATGCCGTCCAAATCAAGCGGGCCTCCCCCACATCGGTTCCGAGGGACACCAGCCTACCCGCCCCCGTGCGGCTTTCCGCCCTTTCCCCGACCGGCGGGCGCACTAAGCTCTAAAGCATGACTGTTCTGGTATTCCTTGACCCCTCCCGCCCCGACGGGCGCCTTGCCGACGCCACCGCCCCCGCCCTGCTGGCCACCGATCAGGGCGCCACCCGCGGCGACGGCATCTTTGAATCCCTGCTCGCCGTCAACGGGCTCCCCCGCAAGGTGGACGCCCACCTCTCCCGGCTGGGCCGCTCCGCCCACAGCCTCGACTTGGCCATCCCCGGCCCCGACGCCTGGATGCGGGCCATTGCGACGGCGCTGACGGCTTTCGCCGCCGCCTCCCCGCCCGCCCCGGACGAGCACGGGAACACCAACATCGTCATCAAGCTGTTCGCCTCCCGCGGCGTGGAGGGCGCGAACACGCCGACGGCCTGGGTGCAGGCCTCCGCCGTCCCGCCCGCCCTGGCCGAGCAGCGGGCCCGGGGCCTGGACGTGCTCCTGCTGGAGCGCGGCTATGACAGCACGATCGCCCAGCGGGCGCCCTGGCTGCTGCTGGGCGCCAAGACGCTTTCCTACGCGGTCAACATGGCCGCGCTGCGCCACGCCCACGCCCGGGGCGCCGATGACGTGATCTTCACCAGCAGTGACGGGCACGTGTTGGAGGGGCCGACGTCGTCCGTCCTGCTGGCGCATGTGAGCGACGACGACGGGACGCCGATCAAGCGGCTCATCACGCCCAACCTGGACAGCGGCATCCTGCCCGGCACCACGCAGGGCGCGCTGTTTGCGGCCGCGCGCGAGGCCGGCTGGGAGTTGGGGTACGGGCCCGTGGAGCCGGCGGACCTCCTGGACGCCGACGCCGTGTGGCTGATTTCCAGCATCCGGCTGCTGGCGCCGGTCAATCGGATCGACGGGCGGGACATCGGCACCGCCGAGGTCCGGGCCCGCCTCACGGCGGAGCTCAGCGCGCTGCTGGCGCAGACCCACTGACGCCCACGTCATGTTGCGCCACAATTCCCGCCCCGCCCGGCACCGGATATGTTACTTTTCAGGGGAGCAATGAGCGCCAGCGCCAAGGATCGCCTGCGGTCTTAACGGCTTGCTTTTGAGGAGGACACGTGAGCGTTGAGGATTCCGCCCTGGCCTACCGGCTGATCACCGGCCCCGACGACCGCAGCTTCTGCGAGCGGATTTCCGCCGCCCTGGCGGAGGGCTACGTTTTGCACGGCGGGCCGGCCGTCACCTACAACGGCGCCGCCGTCATTTGCGCGCAGGCGCTCATCCGCCCCCACGCCGTGGCCAGCGCCGACGCCGCCGTCGCCAACGCCGTGCAAAAACTTGTTGACCCCGAAGAGTTCGACGGCGAGGGGATCGCATGAGCTACGCCGGAGACCTGGCCCCCGCGCAGGCCTGGGAACGGCTCGCCGACGGCGCCGTCCTGGTGGATGTGCGCACCGACGGCGAGTGGGCGCACATCGGCGTCCCGGACGTCTCCGCCCTGGGCGCCGAGCCGGTGTTCATCCAGTGGAATTTCTCCACCGGCGCCCCCAACCCGGACTTCCTGGCCCAGTTGCAGGAGCTGGTGCCGGCGGAGCGGACGGTCGTGATGCTGTGCCGCTCCGGCGCGCGGTCCGTCTCCGCCGCCGAGGCGGCCACCGCCGCCGGGTACACCGCCTTCAACATGCTCGAGGGCTTTGAGGGCGTGCCCGACGGCTACGGGGAACGGACCGTCAACGGCTGGAAGAACCGCAACCTGCCCTGGAAATAGGCCCGCGCCGGCACCGAGCCGACCCTGAACGTAGTGCTGCATCAGCGACAGCTAAGGACACCGCAATTGAGCAACTTTAATGAGCACGCCGCCGGCTGGGCCGAGGACACCCGGGCCGTCCGGGGCGGGCTGGACCGCAGCAATTTTCAGGAAACCTCGGAGGCCATCTTCCTGAACTCCGGCTTCGTGTACGAATCCGCCGAACACGCCGAGCAGTCGTTTACCGGTGAGGTGGACCGGTTTGTGTACTCCCGCTACGGCAACCCCTCGGTCGCCACCTTCCAGGAGCGCCTGCGCCTGCTCGAGGGCAAGGAGGCGTGCTTTGCGACGGCCTCCGGCATGTCCGCGGTGTTCACCGCCCTGGGCGCGCTGTTGGGCGCCGGGGACCGCGTGGTCGCCTCCCGGTCCCTGTTCGGCTCCTGCTTTGTCATCCTGAACGAGCTCCTGCCGCGCTGGGGCGTGGAGACGGTGTTTGTGGACGGGCCGGACCTGGCCCAGTGGCGGGAGGCGTTGTCGGTGCCAACCACGGCCGTGTTCTTTGAGTCGCCGTCAAATCCGATGCAGGAAATCATTGACATCGCGGCCGTGTGCGAGCTGGCCCATGCCGCCGGTGCGAAGGTGGTGGCGGACAACGTCTTCGCCACCCCCCTGCTGCAGCGGTGCGGCGACTTTGGTGCGGACATTGTCGTCTACTCCGGCACCAAGCACATCGACGGCCAGGGCCGGGTGCTGGGCGGCGCCATCCTGGGCACGAAGGAATTCATCGACGGCCCGGTCAAGAACCTGATGCGGCACACGGGTCCGGCCCTGTCCGCGTTCAACGCCTGGGTGCTGACGAAAGGCCTGGAAACCATGGGCCTGCGCGTGGCCCATTCCTCGGCGAACGCCCTGGCGCTGGGCGAGTTCCTGGCGGCCCAGCCGAAGATCGGCAAGGTCTTGTATCCGCTGCTGCCCTCCCACCCGCAATACGAGCTGGCCAAAAAGCAGATGAAGGCCGGCGGCACCGTGCTGACCTTTGAACTGGCCGAGCCCGCCACCGGCACACGCAAGGACGCGGCATTTGCGCTGTTGAATGCGCTGACGATCGTGGACATCTCCAACAACCTCGGCGACACCAAGTCGCTGATCACCCACCCGGCCACCACCACCCACCGCGCCATGGGACCCGCGGGCCGGGCCGCCATCGGGCTCAGCGACGGCACCCTGCGCCTGTCCGTGGGCCTGGAGGATCTGGCGGACCTGAAGCAGGATCTCGCTGCCGCCCTCGCGGCCATCTGAGCTAGTCCTGGAAGTACTCGATCTCCGCGCCCACGGTGTTCAGGCGCTCGGCCAGGTCCTCGTAGCCGCGCTCGATGACGTAGATGTTGCGGAGTTCGCTGGTGCCCTTGGCGGCGAGCATGGCCAGCAGGATGCAGGCGGCCGGGCGCAGCGCCGGCGGGCAGCCGATCTCGGCCGCGCGCCACGCCGCCGGGCCCGTGACGTCGATGCGGTGCGGGTCCAGGAGCCGGACGCCGGCGCCGAGGCGGTTCAGTTCGGTGAGGTAGATGGCCCGGTTCTCGTACACCCAGTCGTGGATGAGCGTGGTGCCCTCGGCGCAGGAGGCGATGACGGCGAAAAACGGCAGGTTGTCGATGTTCAGCCCGGGGAAGGGCATGGGGTGGATCTTGTCCGGGGCGGCATGCAGTTCGGAGGGCAGCGTGGTGATGTCCACCAGCCGGGTCTTGCCGTTGCGGGCCGTGTACTCGGCGGATTTGCGGTAGTGGAAGCCCATCTGCTCCAGGACCTTCAACTCAATCTCCATGAACTCGATGGGCACGCGCTTGACCGTGACCTCGGACTTGGTCACGATGCCCGCGGTGATCAGGCTCATGGCCTCGATGGGATCCTCGGACGGCGAATACTCGATGTCAACGTCGATGCGGGCCCGGCCGCGGATGGTCAGCGTCGTGGAGCCGATGCCGTCCACCTGCACGCCCAGGCCCTGCAGGTAGAAGCACAGGTCCTGGACCATGTAGTTGGGGCTGGCATTGCGGATGACGGTGGTGCCCTCGCGGTGGGCGGCGGCCATGATGGCGTTTTCCGTCACGGTGTCCCCGCGCTCGGTGAGCACGAAGGTGCGGTCGACGGCGTCGCTCACCGGCGCGTGCACCTGGTAGAAGCCGGCATGGGCGGTGACGGAGAGGCCGAATTCGCGCAGGGCCTGCATGTGCGGCTCGACGGTGCGGGTGCCCAGGTCGCAGCCGCCGGCATACGGGATGCGGTACACGTTCCGCTGGTCCAGCAAGGGGCCCAGCAACATGATGACGGAGCGGGTGCGTTTGGCGGCCTCGACGTCCATGGCGGCCAGGTCCAGCTGCTCCGGGCGCCGGATCGCCAGGTCGTTGGCGTTGAGCCACTCGCAGCGCACGCCGATGCTGGTCAGCAGCTCCACAATCCGGTTGACCTCCTCGATGCGGGCCAGCCTGCGCAGCGTGGTGGTGCCGCGGTTGATGAGGCTGGCGCAGAGCAGGGCCACGCCGGCATTCTTGCTGGAATTGACCTCGACACTGCCCGAGAGTTCACGGCCGCCGTGCACGCGCAGGTGGGTGACCATGTTCTTGGGCGAGTTGCCGACGTTGACGATGCGCTTGCCCAGCAGCGCCTCCATCCGCTGGATCATCTTCAGGCTCAGGTTTTGTTTGCCCTGCTCCATCCGGGCCACGGCGCTTTGGCTCGTGCCCAGCTGCGCGGCCAGCTGGCCCTGCGTCCAGCCCTTGTCGGTCCGGGCGTCGCGGACCAATACGCCAACGGTTTCTGCTGCCACGTAAGTCATGAGAACTTTTATATCACGAATGGCATATGTCTGGCCAAATACGTGACCTGTTGAACAATTTTCCCGAAAGAGACCTTGAATTAACCATTAGGTGAGATATCTCTATTCGGCGGCGTTATCTAACCGTCACATAAGGTTACCCCGCCCGGCCCCGGGCCGCCGCCCGCGGCGTGCCTGCCGGCCGCGGGCGGCGCTCCCGCAGGCGCGGCGCAGGGGGATGGGGCGGTCAGCCGAACACCGGATTCCAGGTGCCCACCACGACGGCGGCACCCACCGCCGCGGCGGCGATCACCAGCCCCCCGCCCGCCACCCACGCGTCACGGGCCGTGAACCTCGATTCCCGCGCCCACGTGCGCGGGCCGGCCCCGAACCCCTTTGCCTCCATGGTCACGGCCAGCCGGGTGGCCCGCCGGATGGCCTGGATCAGCAGGGCCATGGCCTGGCCCAGCGACGCCTTCAGGTGGCCCCAAAATCCGCCCGCCCCGCCCACGCCGCGGGCGCGCCGGGCCATGCCCAGAACCTGCCATTCGGCCACGAGCAGGCCCACCAGGCGCATGGCTGCGAGCGCGCCCAGCACGAAGCGGTGGGGCAGGCGCAGTTTTTGCGCCAGCGCGTCGGCCAGGTCCGTGGGGTCGGTGCTGGCGAGGACCAGGATGCCCGGCAGCGCAATGGCCAGCCCGCGCAGGGCGATGGCCACGCCGGCTTCCACGGAACCGGTGGTGAACGTCACCGGCCCCGCGGCCAGCAGGAGTTCGCCGGTTTTCGGGGCCAGCAGGGCCGTCCCGTAGCCGCCCACCAGGGCCGCCATCAGGATCGGCCAGCCGCGGAGCAGCAGCAGGCGCACGCCCAGGCCGGCCAGCGGCAGCAGCGCGCACTCCAGCACCAGGGCCACCGTGGCGGACACCGCATCCACGCTGGTGAGCAGGGCGATCGTGACCAGCATGCCCGCGCCCAGCTTGGCCAGCGGGTTGGCCCCGGCCAACCAGGCCGAGGACCGCGGCCGCGCCAGCACGTCCACGCTCATCTCCGCACCGCCCGGGTGGGGACCGCCGCGCCGGGAATCCCGGCCACCTTCTCCGCGTCGGCTCCCAGCACCAGCCGGTCGCCGCCCAGAACCTGGGTGAACAGGGCGTCGTGCGTCACGGACACCACGGCCGTGCCGGCATCGAGCAGTTCGGTCAGCAGGGACGCCAATTCCGCCCACGTGTTCGCGTCCTGCCCGAAGGTTGGCTCGTCCAGCACCAGCACCTGCGGGCCCGCCGCCAGCACCGTGGCCACGGACAGCCGGCGTTTTTCCCCGCCGGACAGCGTGAAGGGATTGGCGTCCGCCACGTGGTCCAGCCGCAGCCGGGCCAGCAGTTCCTCGACCTTCTCCCCGCCCTGGCCCAGCAGCCGGGGCGCAAACATCAATTCGTCGCGCACCCGGCCGGTGACAAATTGGTGCTCGGGCTCCTGGAAGACGGTGCCGATCCGACCGATCAAATCGCGGCCGCGCCATTTCAACGGCTCGCTGCCGGCCCCGCGCGCCAGCGCCTCGGTGGCGCGAAGCCGCCCCCCAATGGCCGGCAGCAGCCCGGCCAGGGTCAGGGCCAGCGTCGACTTCCCGGCCCCGTTCGGCCCGGTCACGGTCAGCGCCTGCCCGGCGGCAATGCGCACGGACGGCACGACGGCGGCCGGCACGGCCGGGTGCCGGCGACGGCCTTTCTGCCGGGAGACGGCGAGATCGGCCGCCTCCAGCAATAGGGGCGCACCGGCGTCGCACTTCCCGCTGCGCGGCCGGACGGCGGGCACGTAGCCGGGCACCCACACCCCGGCCCGGGCCAGCAGCTCGCGGGCCTGGGCCAACACGGTGGCGGGCGGGCCATCCAGCAGCACGCCGCCGGGCTGGCCGGTGCCGCCGGGGGCCAGCACCACGATCCGGTCCACCACCTCCAGCCAGACGGAGACCCGGTGCTCCACCACCACCAAGGTGGCGCCCGTGGCGTCGAGACTGCGCCGGACGGCGTCGCGCACGTCCACCACGCCGGCGGGGTCGAGGTTGGCGGTGGGCTCGTCCAGGAGCAGCAGGCCCGGCGCCATGGCCAGCATGCCCGCCAGGCCCAGCCGCTGCTTCTGCCCGCCGGATAGCGTGGAGCTGGCATGGTCCAGCGGCAGGTCCAGGCCCACAGCCTCCAGGGCGGCGGGCACGCGGCGCCAGATTTCCTCCCGCGGTACGGACAGGTTTTCGGCGCCAAACGCGACGTCGTCCCCGATGCGGGAGAGCACCACCTGGGCGTCGGGGTCCTGCTGCATCAACCCGGTGCGCCCGCGTGAGTCGGCCACGGGCCGCCCGTCCAGGAGCAGCGAACCGAATTCGCCGGCCTCCTCATCGGCGCCGAGCACCCCTGCCAGGGCGTGCAGCAGCGTGGATTTGCCGGCGCCGGAGGGTCCCAGCAGCAGCACCCGTTCGCCCGGGGCCACCTCCAGGTCCAGGTCGTGGACGGCCTTGGCGGCACGGGACGAATGCTGCCACCCCCACCCCCTGGCGCTGATCCGGACCGGTGCGGTGCCGCGCACCCCCGTGCCCCGCACCCCCGTGCCCCGTGGTTCAGCGGCGGCCATGGATCACAGCACCGGTTCGGTGGCCGCGCGCCGGGACGGCAGGTTGCCCAGCGCACCCGTCCGGGCCAGGCCGCGCACCGCCAGCCAGGACAGCAGCCCGGCGATCACGGCACCGGACACGGCGGCCAGGATGACGTAGAGCAGCTTCCACTCCAGCGCCCAGGCCACGTTGTAGACCAGGCTGTCATTGACTCCGAGGGCCACCCCGGACAACGCCCCGGCCACGAGCGCCACCGGCAGCGTGAACCTGCGGTAGCGGAACAAGGCAAACGCCGCCTCGGCGCCCAGTCCCTGGACCAGGCCGGAGAGCAGCACCGTGAAGCCGAAGTGGGTGCCCAGCAGGCTTTCCACCACCGCGGCAACGATCTCGCAGTACAGCGCGGCGCCGGGTTTGCGGATCACCAGGGCGCCGATCACCCCGGCGATGAGCCATCCGCCGCCGTACAGGGCGCCGACGGGCGGGAAGGCCGCCGTGATGGCGGCGATAACGCCGTAGCCGGCGGACCACAACCAGAAGATGACGCCCACGGCCACGGACAGCACGGAGGCCACCACGATGTCCACGACGCGCCAGCTGCTTTGCGGCGCTTTTGACGGGGAATTGCCGAGGGGATTGGCGGGTTGGCCCGCACCTGACGTGCTCATGTGTGTCCTCCTTTTCAGGAGGGGCGGCCGCGGCGGTCTTTCCGCGCAACCGAAGAGAACTCGACTCCCTTCGCCGGTACTAGCCGGAGCAGGTTCGAGGGTCTGCGGTGAACCGCACTCTCAGCGCCGCGTCCATGGTGGACTGACGCTCCCCTGTCGTGTTGAATTGCGGCTCCAGTCTATCCCTGACCCGCCCCGGCGCCCAATGCCCACGGCGGCGACGGCGGGAGCGCGACGAACCGGCATGCGTTTCGAGACAACCTTTGATTATAACTCGCAATGTGACTTTCGTCTCCCGATTCTTGCGCTACACTCGAAGGTTATATTTGAAAAGCACTCATTGGCGGGTCCTTGGGGGACCAATTTCTAGGGACCACCGTGCATAGATTCCTCGCGCTCTTGACGACTCTTGCCCTGCTAGCCATGGGGCTTTTGATTCCGGCGCCGAGCGCCGGCGCAGCCACACCGGGCATCACGGTACACAAGAGTGCCCCTGGCAGTGTCCTGGTCGGGGACGCCATCTCCTACACGCTTACGGCATCGAATCCGGCCGGGGCCGGCGCGACGGCCGAATACAACGTCTCCTTCCGGGATGTGCTTCCGGCCGGGGTCTCCTATGTTGCGGGAAGCACCGGCCCGGCGTCGGCGGGGGAACCTAGCGTGTATCCGAACCAGCCGGCGGTGGGCCAGACCACCCTGGTCTGGCGTGACGTCTTCGATCTGCAGATCGGCGACACGAACTCCCTCACCTTCATGGCCACCCCGGACGCTGCGGCCCACCCCGTGGGTGACAACATCGCCAACACGGGCCAGGGATTCGCGAACACGGATCCCCGCACGGTGCCGACGTTCGATGCGGCGGGCAAACCCACCACGGGCTTCACGCAGCAGGCCATCAGCAACACCACCGCCACGGGCATTTCCGCGCTGGCCATCAAGAAGACCGAACCCAGTCCCGAAGCCGAACTTCTGCGCGGCCTGCACGATCACCCCACCGTGTACACCATCCCTTTCACAAACAATTCCAAGCACCCCACCAACAACGTGGTGGTGACCAACTACGTGCCGGCCAACCTGGAATTTCTGGGCTGCGGCCTGGTGGACAACACCACCAGCGCAGGCACCAACCCCGGAGGCAAGGAAGAATTCCCCGGCTCCGGGCTGCTAACGACTACCCCGGCGGTACCCGACCCGGCCAGCACCCTGACGCCGGCCCCCGTGTGCCCGGTGCCGGCCTCGGTCTCCACCGTGCAGAACCCTGCCGGATACGCCTCGGGCGTCTACACAAAGGTCGTCTGGTCCCTGGGCACCCTGCCCGCACACCAGACCATCAACATCCAATACGCCGCGGCGGTGCCGCTGCGCGAAAACGTGATGTTCACCAGCCCGCCTGCCCCCGCGGACGGGCTGCA
Source organism: Specibacter sp. RAF43 (assembly GCF_052114065.1). Lineage (NCBI taxonomy): Bacteria > Bacillati > Actinomycetota > Actinomycetes > Micrococcales > Micrococcaceae > Specibacter > Specibacter sp. RAF43. The sequence continues at coordinate 32,699 of NZ_JBFREA010000022.1, forward strand.
GACGGCCAATCTGGACAACAACACCGGCCCGCTGACACGCCAGGACGGCGGCGGCAAGGATGCCAGGAACCACGTCGAGGCCGCAGGAACCTACACGGGCCCCGTGACCGGGGGCGCAACCTCCGAGGTGGTTGCGAGGAATGACTACACCGTCACGGTGCACGACCTGCGATTGCTCAAGAGCAGCAGCACCGGCCAGTTTGTCGCCGGGGCCCAGGCCGCGTTCACCCTTACCCTTGAGTCCGGCGAGTACACCGACAACTCCGCAATCACGATCACGGACACCATTCCCAACGGCATCTGCCCCCTGGGACCGACGAACTACACCACCGGAGCGCCGGCGGACTGTGCACCTGTTTCCGGCCAGACCCCCTCCACCCCGTACCGGTCCGTGACTCAAAACCCGGACGGCACCTTCACCGTCGTGTTTGAGGCGGTCCCGCAGGTTGACGCCAACGGCGTTTCCACGATCACCTACCCGGTGCGCCTGCGCAACACCTACACCGGCGGCGCCTTGGCCGGCACGCCGACGGCGGCCGGTGACAGCTTCACCAACACGGCAGTGCAGACGGGAACCTCGGCAGCGGTTGGGTCCAACACTGTCGACAGCGGAACGAAGCCGATTACCGACCCGACGGCCGTCACCTTGGGCAGCAAGGCAGAGAGTCTCACCACGGAGGTCGCCAAGCGCGCCACGCCCATGGACTGCTCCACGCAGGGCAACTACGTGGTATCGACGACCCCTCTTCAACCGGAGCTGACGTTTGTCGCCGGTGACAAGGTCTGTTTCCGCTTGACCGTGGCCTTCTCGGATCAGACGGACACCAAAAACCCGACCCTGAGTGACTTCCTGCCGGGCAACCTGGACTACGACGCCGGCTCCGCGGCCGCCGGTCCCGCGAACAACATTGCCGGCCCGGACCTGGGCCCGAGCAACTCGATGGAGCCGGGCACCGCCAACGGTGTGCTGGACTGGAACCTTGGAGCCCTGCAAAACGATGGCTCCCGCGCTGTGCCGGCGAATGCGACCTTCCAGGTCGTCTTCAGCGCCACGGTCAGGGGCGCCGCCGCCGGGCCAACCCCGGACAAAGCCGACAACCTGGCCAAACTCCGTGTGACCAACAGTGCCGGGACGGCACGGTCCCTGCGGGCCAACGCCGGTGTCCAGGTGGACCCGGCAGCTGCGAACATCAGCAAGGGTGTGGCCTCCGTCAATGGCACGGCCCACCCCGGCGGCGGTGACCACGTGGCGGTCAAGGAAGGCGCCCAGGTCCTCTTCCACGTGGCTGTGAAGAACACCTCCGGGACAAACAACACCGTCCCGCAGAGCCTGTCGAACCTAGACGTATGGGACGTGCTGCCCCTGCCGCTGACATGCGCGGACGTGTCCGGACCCACCGACGGTGGAAAGTGCACGGACCCGGGGGATGCCAACCAGCCAACCTTCACCGGCCGGGATAAGCGCAGCGCCATCCGCTGGAGTGGCGCGGTCACCCTGGCCCCGGGTGAAACCCACACGTACGGCTACACGGCGACGGTTCCTGCCGGCACCGGTATTGGCGAGCAACTGAACAACACCTCCGCGGTGCGCTCCTACGTGGCCAGCACCAACAAGGATGACGCAGGCACGACGAGCTACCCGGGCAGCAACATCGACACCACGGTGGACCCTGCCTTGCAGGGCCCCAACCCGGTGACCGATGCGTCGGACATCTACCTGCCGAGCCCCATTGTGGCCAAGGGCGTGACATCCGAGATCGGCGAAGCGGGCAACACCGGCGCCGAAAGCGGTCCTGGCCCATCCACCCAGCTGGTCCCTGGTGAGTCGGTCACCTTCACGGTGACGGCGAAACTCCCGGCAGGGGCCACCGTTTTCAAGGGCACCTTTGCGGACCCGATGCCGAGCGGTCTCATCCAGGACAGCGCCACAGCCGATTTCGCCCTGGACGGTTCGGGTGCCTCGCCCAGCTACGGTCCCCTGCCCTCGGGCATGAGCTTCAGCGCAGGACCGGTGGCGACCGTCGCCTTGGGGGACGTGTACGACAACACCACAACGACGCCGCAGATCATTCGCATCATCATTAAGGCCCACGCGGACAAGGCCAAGGGTGCCGTCCTGCACGGGGCGAAGCTGACGAACACCGCCACCCTCAGCTCGGCCGGTGATCCCCGCACCGGGTTTAAACCCTCGAACGCATCAGCGCCCGCCGCGGGCAACATTGCCGAACCGGCGCCGGCGCTGGCGAAGAGCAACAACAACCCTGCGGCGTCGAAGACCGTTGCCGCAGGCACCACCGTCACGTACACCTTGACGGCATCGAACGCACCGGCACGGCCTGTGTTGCACGACGCCTGGGTGGTTGACTGCATCCCGGCAGGGTTGAGCTTCGCAGGCTACGGAACAGCCAGCCAGGGCACCACGCTTGCGGCCGGGCCGGGGGCGGGCCCCGGCGGAGACAATCGGAGCTGCCCCACCGGCACGACCCAGCTGTCCTGGAATGTGGGCGATCTGGCGGGTGGGCAGACCGAGACGTTGACGTACACCGCCACCGTGGATACGACGGCCACCGGTTCGGTGGTTTACACCAACGTGGCCGCGATCGCGGGCAATAGCCTGGCCGGGCCGCGCACGGCCCCCGCCGACCCGGGCAACGCCCTGGGCCGGGACTACACCAAGACCGCGAACAGTGCGGTCAAGGTCGCCGGGGCCACCTCGACCAAGACGGTGGACCCGGGAGAAGCGACCATCGGCCAGTCCGTCACCTACACGGTCTCGACAAAGTTGCCGGCCAACGTCAACTTCTTCAACGCCTCGATCGTGGACACCGTTCCGGCCGGCCTTGACGTGGCGAGCGTGCAACTCCTGCCCGGCTCGGTGACCTGCACCAACAATGACACCACACCGTGTGGGCTGACCTCGGCCACGCAGCTGCCGGCAAGCGGTTCGACGCTGGTGTTCGCGCTCGGGGATGCACCCTCCTTGAGCCAGGTCCGCACCGTGTCGCTGCAGTACACCGCCAAGGTCGCCGATGTCGGCGCGGCCGTGGCCGGCGCAACCCTGTCCAACGCCGCACACCCGGCCTGGGACGTGACGAGCAAACCCGCGCCCGGCTCCTCCGGGTACACCTTCGACCAGGCGGGAGCCAACGCGGCGGCGCCGCTGAAAATCGTGGAGCCCAAGGTCGGCATCGCGAAGGCCGTCAACGGGGCGAAACGGCAACCGGGCGAGACGTTCACGTACACGGTGACCGCCACCAACGCACCCACCGCTTCGGCCGCCTACTCCGTGGTCGTCCAGGACGTTGTGCCGGCAAACATCGTTGTGGATGCCGCCACCATCACCGGCGGCGGCACCCTCACCGGGAACGATCCCGTGACCGGTGGCGGCAAGATCACCTGGACGGTGGCCGGGCCGGTAGCGCCGGGCGGCGTCGTCGGAGCCGCGGGCTTCACGTACTCGGCGAAGTTGGGGCCCTCCGGCGGGCTCTCCGCCGCACCCTTGACGAGCACCGCAACGGTCACCGGCTACGAATCACTGCCCACCGGTGGGCGCAAGTACACCGGACCCTCGGCGGCAGCCGCGGTAACGCCGCTGTTTCCCAAGCTCACCGCCACCAAGACCACCCCCGCCGGCAGCATCGCCTATATCGGTGAGACCCTGGCCTGGAAGGTGGCCGTCACCAATGATCCACAAGCAGGCACGGCACTCAACGCCGGAGCCTCGGACGTGCTGCCGGCCAGCTGGACCTACACCGCCGGAAGCGCCCAGGTCTCGGTCAACGGCGGCCCGGCAACCGGCGTCGAACCGACCGTGAACACGGCAAACGGCGTGCAGACCCTGCAATGGAACGCGCTGGGAACCCTCCCCGCCGGGGCGGCCCTGACAATCAACTACTCAGCCACACCCGGCAACAACGTCCCCACCACACCCGGGGTGGGGATGCACGTTGATCACACCAACACCGCCACCCCGGCAGGTGAAGACGCCACCGGCGCGACCGGAAACCAGGCCGGTTCCTACTCCGGCCCGCAGGTCAGTGCCACAGCGCACATCGCCGCCGCGGACGTGGCCATTGCCAAGAAGGTCGGCGTTGCACCCGTCGCCGGCAGCGGCGGCAGCTGGATCCTGACTGCGACAAGCAATGGCCCGGACACCGCAACCGGCCCCTTCACCGTCACGGACCCGAGCCCGTTGCCTGCGGGCATCACCATCACCGGAGCCGGCGGCGCCGGGTGGAGCTGCACCACCTCACCGGTATCGTGTACGCGCACCAACGCCGCCGACACCCTGGCCAACGGCGCCGCCTTCCCGGACATCACCCTGAACTACTCCGTCAGCGCGGGTGTCCCCGACCAGACGGCGTACGAGAACACCGCAACAGTCTCGACCCACAGCTACGACCCGAACACCGGGAACAACACCGCCACGGCCTCGATAACCGTGGTGGCCCGGGCCGATCTCGGCTTGCAGAAGACACTGACCTCGCCACTGGTGGCCGGCAGGGACGCCAGCTACGCCATTGACGTAACCAACTACGGCCCGTCCGTATCCAAGTCCGGTTTCTCGGTCGAAGACGTGCTGCCGGCCGGCACCACCTTCGTGTCCGCGGCCGGTACCAACTGGAGCTGCACCGACCCGGCCGGTGGCGCGGCGAAGTGCACCTACGCCCAGGACCTGGCCCCGGGTTCGGCCGCGGCCCAGCTCCAGGTGACCGTGACAATCCCACCCTCGCAGACCGAACCCGTGGTGAACGAGGCCACCGTGACCCCGATCACCGCCGAACCGGCGGATGCGACCCACCCGAACACGGACACCGTCTCAACCGAGCCCACACAGCTCGCGGACCTGGGCATCTCCAAGGCCCTCGATGGGCCCCTCGTTGCCGGATCCACGGCCAGCTACACCATCCAGGTGGCCAACCATGGTCCGTCAAACGCGCGAAGCGTAAAAGTGGTCGACACCCTGAACCCGGATCTGAGCTATGACTCCTTCACGGGCGCAGACTGGAGCTGCGCCGCCACTGGCCAGAGCGTGACCTGTGACTATGTGGCAGCCGGGGCTTTCCCGGCAACGTCTCCGGCCACCGTGAGCACCCTGGTGCTCACGGTCAAGGTGGCCCAGGCACTGGCCGCACCGGTGGGAAACACCGCCACCGTCACGACAAGCACCCCCGACAACGGACCGACGCCGAACACGTCCACCGCGCCCGGGACCGTCACCGGCGTCGCCGACCTCTCACTCACCAAAACCCATCCGGGCAGCGTCAACGCCGGGGCCTCCCTGACATACAAGCTGGCCGTTCACAACGCCGGGCCCTCGAACTCGGCGGCGCCCACCACGGTCACCGACCTGCTCCCGCTAGGCATGACGTTCACGGGCGCCGCGGGCGGGGGGTGGAGCTGCGCCGCTGACGGCCGGCACGTCACCTGCACGAATCCGGCGATCATTCCCGCAGGAGCCGACGCCACAGCACTGAATATCACCGCCCTGGTGGCAGCGGATGCGGGACCGACCACGCTCACCAACTCCGCGAACGTGACAGGCGGTCCGGGAGTCAGCGATCCCAACATCGGCGACAATGCCGCCAGCGACCCCACCCAGGTCACCGAGCAGTCCGCCATGGACCTGGGCAAGACCCTGGTGACGGCAGCGCCCGTCGCGGCCGGAACCAACGCAACGTTTACCCTACAGGCCACAAACAACGGCCCCAGCGATGCCCGCAACGTGGTGGTCAGCGATACCCTGCCGCAATATCTGAGCTACGTATCTGCCGACGGCGACGGGTGGAGCTGTACGGCCGCCATGGTCGTCGTCACCTGTCAACGCCCTTACCTGTCCGCGGCGAGCGGCGGGGCGGCTCCGCCCATCACCCTGGTGGCCAAGGTCGACCCGGGCACGCCGTTGAGCGCACCCACTGGCATGGCAACGCTGACGAATTCTTCTACGATCACTACCTCCTCACCATCAACGCTGCCGGCCCGCCCGGCAACCGCAGATGTTCCCGTGGTGGGTAGCGCGGACCTGGCCATCACCAAGTCGGGGGAAGCGCCGACGGTCATCGCCGGCGCCGGCTTCACCTGGACCCTGAACGTGAAGAACAACGGTCCGAGTGACGCCGCGAAGCCCGTGACGGTCACAGACACCCTGCCCAGCCATCAAACCTTCACCTCATTCAAGGGCGATGGATGGGAATGTTCGCCTGGCCCTGTTCCCGCCGATCCCGCAACCGGCCAGCAAACCGTGACGTGCACCTACGCAGGGCTCCTCACCGGCGCCTCGGCCAGCCCCCTGCACATCACAGGGCAGGTGGATTCCACGGCCACGGAGGCCACGGCAAGCAACGCGGCCTCGGTGACAAGCCCCACACCGGATCCGGACGCGGACAACAACACCACCACGGCCAGTGTTGACGTGAACCGGGTCCTGGACCTGAACATCACCAAGACGCACACCGGCACGGGCGTCGTCGGAAGCACCGTGGCGTTCCAGCTGGCCGTCCGCAACGACAGCCCGACAACAGCAACGAAAGTGCAGGTGGAAGACCCCATGCCTGGGGGGCTCACGCTCGACTCTGCCGCCGGTGATGGCTGGGTCTGCGCCACCGGCGCGAACAAGGCCGTATGTGATCTGACGGATCCGCTCGCCCCCAACGCCTCGGCCCCCGTCATCGCGGTGACCGCCAAGGTCCTGGCGGCAGCGTACCCCTCGGTGACGAATGTTGCGGCAGTGTCCTCACTGGATCCGGAACTTCCCGGCTCCCATGAGTCCAGTGACAAGCTCCTGGTGGATCCATCGGCCCAACTGTCCATCGTGAAGAGCCACACGGGTGACTTCCAGGCCGGCTCCCACGCGACTTACTCGCTGGCCCTGGGCAACCTCGGCCCGACGGCCTCGCCTGGGCCGGTCACCGTCACGAATGTGCTGCCGGCGGGGCTGACCTACGTCATGGCGGAAGGCACGGACTGGGACTGCAAGGCCATCGGCCAGAACGTGAAGTGCGTCCGCGACGGTGCGCTGGCCATTGGGGCTGCCGCGCCCATCACCCTGAGGGTCAAGGTTCTTTCCGCGGCGTTCCCCTCGGTGGAAACCACCGCGAAGGCCGAGGGCCCCGGTTCGTCGCCGGCAATGTCCACGGACACGGCGACTGTCAACCCGCTCGTGGTCTGGTCACTGAACAAGACCCTGGATGACTACTCCGAGAACACCGCCCGATACGTCCTCACGGCCAAGAATGACGGGCCCCACCCGACGTCCGCGCCGATAACGATCACGGACGTCCTGCCGGCCGGACTCGAATTCATCTCCGCCATCGGAGACGGCAGCCAATGCACCAACAGTGCCGGAACCGTCACCTGCCTCCACACGAGCTCGGTGGCATCCGGTGCCTGGATCCAGGCGACCATCACCGCGAAGGTCACCGCCGCCCCAGGCACCACCGTGTCAAACATTGCCTCCGTGACCGGCGGCAGCCCGGCCTCCGGTCACACGCCTGAAGTGGGATCGACGCCGACGACGACCAGCCCGGCTGCGACATTCACCGCCACCGAAGACGGGGCCTTGGCCAACACGGGCGCCCGGACCCTGACAATCCTGCTGTGGGCCGGGAGCGGAATTCTGGGGCTGGGCCTGGCCCTGCTGCTCATAGGACGCGCCCGTCGCCGGGCATAGCAGCAGTCCCACCGGCCGGCCAGACTCCCTACATGGTGTGGATAATCAGGCCGATGTGCGTGAAGTAGTTCATGGCGCCGAAGAGCAGGAATGCCAGCCCGGTCAGAGACCAGGCGATGCCGATGGTCTTGACCAACCCGGACGCCGCTGCGCCGGCGGTGCGGAGCTTGGCAATGGCAAAGGGGAACAGCACTGCGCCGACTCCGACGACGGCGAAGAGCCCGGACATGAAGGTTGCCTCAATGATGGGATAGGCGGCGAAGGCTCCGGAAATTGGCTCCTCGGCCGGGGCTGCAAAAAGCTGGTAGGTAATTCCGGCAGCCGCGATGGCGAACAGGCTCAGGCCGAGTCCGCCAATGAAGAGGGACAATGGGCGGACCGTATGTGCTGCCGAGGCAATCGGGTCGGGGGCAGAGGTGAGAGCCTCGCCGCGACGCCACAGGTAAACGGCCGCCCCGAGCAGCAGTACGCCGAAGCCCAGGCTGGTTTCGCCGAAGATAATGTTGTCGAAGGGGAAGCCGCCTGCCGCCAGCGGCCAGGTCAGGGTCATGTGCAGGCCGGTGGTGGTGAGGATCAGGCCAAGCACGCCAAAAGCCAAAGACCAGCCGTCTGTACTGAGCGTTGCATCATTGTTGCGGCGCAACCGAAAGAGGTCACGGCCAAAAATGACCACGGCCAACAGGCCCGCCCCGGCGGCCAGTGACATGATGGTGTTGTAGGTGGGCATAGTCGCCCAGTCGATTTTAAGAGCTTCCGTTGTCATGCTCATGATGCAATCGCTTTCCCTTTGCGTGGGCCGCCATGGTCCATCCATAAAGCCATACTGTTGTATGACTTTTGATGCAGCGACGGGAGCGGTGGATTTATTCCTGCTGGACCCGGGTTAGGAGGATGAGGGAAATTAAGCAACTTCGGAGTCAGGCGAAGCGGGAGCTGATGGCGGCGGCCGCCGCACGATTACTGATTGACGAAGGCCCATCCGCCGTCACGCATCGTCGCGCCGCCGAGGCTGCCGGACTGGCGGCGGGATCCGGAAACTACTACTTTCCATCCAAGAAGGAACTGTTTCGGGCCGCGGTTGCAGGAGCCGAGGACCTGCGATCTGAAAGCGCCCTGAAGGTTGCCCGGGATTGCCAGGGCGGTCAGGAGAGCCTGACGTCGGTTGCCCTGCGGCTGATGGCCATCTATTTTGCCCCCCAGCTAGGCTCCAATGTGGTCACTGCCAGGCTCAATCCCATCCTGGAGGCCGGCCACGACCCCGAGCTGCAAGAGATCATCCGCAACCACCAGCCGCTGCTGGCCGGGGCCCTGAACATCGGACTGGAACGGATGACCGGCCAAGCGCTGCCGAGCGATGACATGGAATTGCTCATGCAAACCATCGGAGCGTCCCTCCTGTATGGCTTTGCCCTCGGCGAGGATGACTTGCTGGGCTATTCAGCCCGTTCGACCGCCCGCATCCTGGAGTTGCTGGATGTGCGCATTGCGGCAGCTCCGGACCCCCGCTCGTCGGCGGAACGAGTAGCCCCGAGCGCTTGAATGAGAACGTGCGCACAGGTGGCAGCTCGACCGGGGAGCGATGGCCGCGACGCGGAAGGGACGAAGCCATGACGGTCAAGCTCACACCGGGGCGCACGCCGTCTCATCGGACCCGTCCACACGGTTTCCTGTGTTCAGGGACCGTAGAGCCGGGCCAACGTGAAATACCGATCAGACCCCGATTGGAATCGGCCTAGTTCCTCACCACCACCGTGCCCACCATGCCCATGTAGTCATGGAAGGCGCAAAGGTAGCTGAACGTGCCCGCCTTCGTGAAGGTGACCGTGAAGGTGGATCCGGGAAGCATCAGCCCCGAGTTCAGGTCACCACCGGCAAAGGTGGTCGGGTCGCCCACGGGTACGAAGAAGTTCGCCGGTTCCGCGCCGAAGGTTACGGTATGCGGGGCGGCCATGCCATTGTTGATGAACGTGACGGTCTCCCCGACGTGGATCCTCACCGTGGGCTGGATGAACCGCATGACCATCGCCGTGCCGTCGTCAGCACCGGTGTACACGTGGTGCGAGTCGGCAAGCCTGGCGGTCGCATGCCAGAGCTTGAGTCCGTCCCACAGGATCGCAAGCGTCTGCACCGTGGCCAGTTGGTTGTACTGCCGTTGGGTGAACGGGTACGGCGTCCCCGCCCTGGCCACATGAACGGTGCCCTTCATCATCGCGCCGTGGACCAGGCAGTAGTACGTGAAGGTGCCCGCCGTCGGAAACCTCAGGTGGTAGCTGGTGACCGCAGGAAAGCCGCTGTTGGTCACGTTCGTCATGACGCCGGAGTTGTAGTACGAATGCCCGTCGTAGCTGTCCCCGCCCTGCTTGAAGAGTTGGGTCGGATCCCCCGGGTTGAATGGCTGCGTCGACTCAAGCGACTGGCCGGCAGCCAGGAAGGTTACGGTGTGGATTTCCGCCGACCTCGCGGTCCAGGCCACCGTGTCACCGGCATCGACATAGACGTTGGCGGGAAGAAAGGCCATGCCCTGGATGGCCTGGTCCGGGGTTTCCTGCCCCACCCGAACCGACCAGGTTTGCGGCGCCTGGCTGTGGGCGTGCTGCCCTTGCGTCGTGGCCGCCTGGCTGTTGGCGCTCGCCGGACCCGAAAGGGCCAGCGGCATGGCCAACGCCAGGAGGGCGGCCATGATCAACGACGGTTTGTGCAGCGATTGATGAGTTAGACGAATACGTCTCATCAGACGTTCCCTTCTCGAACGGTGCGGCGATCCGGTCGGAGTGCCGCGACGAGACGGGCCTTCCCCCAAGGGGCCGCCCTTGCCACTTCTGGCGGCATCCCGGAACTCGCTGACAGGGACGGGACGCATCAGGCCAGATTGGTTTGTGGTGCACGGACCCTTCTGAGCTTGAGGTCCGCGCGCCCCGTCCCACGGCATGCCGGAGGACGGTGATTCCAATCCATGGCGCATTGGCGGGCGGCCCAAACCGGACGGACCGGCGTCGATGCGCACTTTTCATGCTCCACCCATCGGGGGCGTTTGTCGAGAAAATTGTTCCGGGATCCGGAGGCGGGGCGCCGAGCCGCTAGGCTGGCACTACGTTGCCCACAGCCCGCCACACCTCAAGGAGTGTTGTTCGTGAATATTGTGTTTAAGTTGCTTGGCACGATGGTGAGCCTGGGGGCGGGCTTTGCGGCAAGCAAGATCGTGGACGCCGCCTGGGAGAAGAGCACCGGGAACAAGCCGCCCAAGGACGGGGCGGACCTGGAGAACAGCCTGCGCTCGGCCCTGGCCTTCGCCCTGGTGTCCTCCGCGGTGGCCGCCGTCATCCAGGTCGTGGCCGGGCGCTCCACGCAAAGGGCCATCGACCGTTTCCGCCAACACCCCGAAGAGGTCTAGCGCAAAATCTGGCCCGCACCAAACGTCGAAAATCGCCGCGAAAAGTGGTTTTTTCGACGTTTATTGCGGGTCAGTTCCCGAGGGGGGCGGGTCCGTGGCGTCCTCCACGACGGCGGCCACGACGTCGTCGAGTTCGTCCGCGCTGAGCAGCTCCGGCCGGCGATGCTTGGTGCGGTACCCGGCCCGGCCCACCATGTGCGCGGATACCGGGACGGTCAGCAGCTGGAACAACCAGGCCACGACCAGCACCGGCACCAACGACCACGCCCGCAACGACAGCCCGACGGCCGCCAACATCAAGAACAGGCCCAGCACCTGCGGTTTGGTGGCCGCGTGCATGCGGCTCATCAGGTCCGGAAACCGTAGCAGGCCAATGGCCGCGCCCAGGCTCATAAGCGCCCCGCCGAGCAGGGCGGCCGCGGTCAGGGCGTCGATCACCGCATCCGCGCTCATGCTTCCTCCTTCCGGTGCGCCACGAACCTGGCCACCGTGACGGAGCCAATGAATCCGATTACGCTCAGCACGACCACCAGCGCCAGGTTGTCCGTGTGGTGGTTAAGCGCCATTTCCGTGGCCAGCGCCGCCCCAAAGATGGCCAGCAGCACGTCCGCGGCGATCACCCGGTCCAACAGCGACGGCCCGGCCGCAATGCGGTAGATGGTGCCGGCCGCGGCGAGGGACAGCACGACGGCGACAATCACCACTACTACTTCCATGCCGCTCACGGTGCCTCCCGGGGTGAGTTGTTGTCTTCGCGGTGCAGGGCCGCGAGCTCGTCGCGGCTGCCCATGACACGGATCAGGCCGGCCTCGATGCCGCGGATGTCCGCGCGCACCTTTTCCACGCTTTCGGGCGTGGCCACGTTCAGGGCGTGAACGTACAGGGTGGATGTGCCCCGGTCCACCTCGACCACCAGCGAGCCGGGGATCAGGGAGAGCACATGGCCGGTGGCGGTCATGATGAGGTCCGATGTGCTGCGCAGCGGCACCGCGATGACCGCGTTGCGGATGGCCGGCCCGCGCACCGCGCCCAGGTAAAAGACCTGGATGCTGGCCACCACCACTTCCTTCAGGAACCACGCCGCGAAGGTGGCCGCGCGCAGCACGTTGAACCGCCCGCTCAGTTCCACCGGCGGCAGGTAGAACATGCGCGAGACGCCCACTGCGATCAACGCGCCAAAGAGCAGGTTTCCCGGGCTGAAGTCCCGCCACAGGGCCCCCCACACCACCACCAGCCAGATGAGCAGCGGCAGTTTTTCCCACCGCTTCCTCCGGTCCCCCGCCCGTGCCTTAGCGCTCACCGGGCACCCGCCCCACTGCCCAGGACGGCCTCGATGTAGGGGGTGCGGGCCAGCATGCTGTCCGCCGCGTCCCGGCTCAGGTCAAACAAGGGCCCGGCAAAGACGGACATGGCCACACCCAGGGCCACCAGGGCCATGGTGGAGTACACCATCAGCGGCGGCAGGATGGGGATCTCGTTGTTCCCGGCATAGCGCCCCTGCGTGGCGTCGACATACTTGCTGGTGCGCAGCGCCCGCATGCTGCGCCCGCCGGAGGCATCCGGCGCGGTGGCCAGCAGCACGGGTTCGGGATCCTCGGCGTCGGCCGTGCTGCGCCAGAACACGCGGTTCCACACGCGCGCCATCACCAGCAGGGTCAGCAGGCTGGCCACCACCGCGCCCACTACCAGCACGTACGCCAGCCCAGTTCCCTGCGCCACGCCGGCCTGCAACAGCCCCAGCTTGCCCAGGAATCCGGAGAACGGCGGGATGCCGGAGAGGTTCATGGCCGGCACAAAGTACAGCACGGCCAACACCGGGGACAGCTTGGCCAGGCCGCCCAGGCGCGCGATGGAGGAGCTGCCGCCGCGGCGCTCCACCAGGCCCGCCACCATGAACAGGCTGGTCTGGACCGTGATGTGGTGGATGACGTAAAACACGGCCGCCGCCAGGCCGAGCGCCGAGGACAGGGCCACCCCGAAGACCATGTAGCCGATGTGGCTGACCAGGGTGAAGGAGAGCATGCGCTTGATGTCCGTCTGGGCCACGGCGCCGAGGATGCCGATGATCATGGTCAGCAACGCGGCCACGAGCAGGACCGCGTTGAAGTGGTCGGTGGGAAAGAGCAGGGTCTCCGTGCGGATGATGGCATATACGCCCACCTTGGTGAGCAGGCCGGCAAAGACGGCGGTGACCGGCGCCGGCGCCGTGGGATAGGAGTCCGGCAGCCAGAACGACAGCGGGAACACGGCGGCCTTGATGCCAAAGGCAACCAGCAGCATGATGTGCAGCAGGTGTTGGGTGCCGGATTCCAGGCTGCCCAGCTTCACGGCCAAATCGGCCAGGTTCACGGTGCCAGTGGCCCCGTAAATCATGGCGATGGCGATCAAGAACAGCAGCGAGGACACCACACTGACCACCACATAGGTGACGCCGGCACGGATCCGCGAGCCCGTCCCGCCCAGGGTCATCAGGACGTAGCTGGCGGTCAGCAGGATCTCGAACCCCACATAGAGGTTAAACAGGTCCCCGGCCAGGAAGGCGTTGGACACCCCCGCCACCAGGATCAGGTAGGTCGGGTGGAAAACGGACACCGGGCCGCGTTCCTCGCCGTCGGCCGCACCCTGCCCGGCGGCGAAGACCAGCACGGCCAGGCTGACGGCGGAGGAGATCACCAGCAGCAGGGAGGAGAACTGGTCCGCCACCATCACGATCCCAAATGGCGGCAACCAGCCGCCGAGGTTGATGGCGACCGGCCCCGAATGCCAGACGGAGGCCAGCACCAGCACCTCCAGGGCCAGCGTCAGCGTCAGGGCGCCCATGCTGACCCGGCGCTGGGCACCGGGGCGCCGGATGAGCACAAAGGCCAGTGCCGCGCCCAGGAACGGAACGGCAACGGCGAGCGGCGCCAGGGCGGCGATCGTCATGGTGTGTCCTTCCGGGGCGGCTGGGCGGTGGCGCCCTTCGAGGGCGGCCCCTCCCTTTTCAAGATGACCCGCGGAATCATTTCGAGGTTGGCCGCGGTGTGTTGGTTTTCGTGGAAGTCGGAGACCTCCACGGCAATCGCCGAATCCTCCTCGGCATCGAAGAGATCCTGCTGGGCCACGCGGCGGTCCTCCCGGTCGTCCTGGATTTCGTCGGCCCGGCTGAGCAGCCAGGAGCGGTAGATCAGGCTGAGCATGAAGGCCGTGACGGCGAAGGAAATGACGATGGAGGTCAGGATGAAGGCCTGCGGCAGCGGATCGTTGTATGCCGCGGCGCCAATGTCCTGGGCGAAGATGGGTGCCAGGCCGGCGTACCCGCCCGTGGTGAGCAGGAGGATGTTCGTGGCATTGGCCAGCAGCATCAGGCCCAGCAGCACGCGGGTCAGGCTGCGCTCAAGCAGCAGGTAGATGCCGATGGCGTACAGCACCCCCATGACCAGCAGCAGCGTCAGGTTGATGCTCATCGCCCCACCTCCAGCGGCTCGTCGTCCTCGATGAGCGTGACGGCGCCGATGCCGTCTTCCTCGTGCTGGTCGATTTCCGACCCCAGGCTGCGCAGGACGTCGATGACCAGGCCCACCACCACCAGGTACACGCCGATGTCAAAGAGGGTGGACGTGACGAATTTGACGTGGCCCAGGACGGGCAGCTCAAAGGACAGAATGGCGCTTTGGAAAACGTCCCCGCCCAGGAACAACGGCACGATCCCGGTCAGTGCGGCGGCGGCCAGGCCAAGGCCCAGCAGGGTCCCGGCCGAGATCCGCGTGGCCTCCGCCAGCTCGAAGCGGCCCCCGGCGAGGTACCGAAGCGCCAGGGCCAGCCCGGCCACCAGCCCGCCGGCAAACCCGCCGCCGGTGCCGTTGTGTCCGGCCAGCAACAGGTAGATGGAGAGCACGATGATGCTGTGGAACACCAACCGGGTCACCACCTCGATGATGATCGAGCGCCGCTCCGGGGCCAGGGTCCGCCCGGCCACCAGCCAGGCGTTGCCGGCGGAGGTGGCAAAGCGTTCGGCGAGCGCCGTGGCGACGTTGGGCGTCTTCTCCGCGGCCGTCCGCCCGACGCTGCCCGTCGCAACGGTCTCGGCCCGGGGCAGCTTGTTCCCGCGGCCCCGAACGAAAATCAGGCTGGCCACCCCGGTGGCGGCGATGGCGAGGACGGAGATCTCGCCAAAGGTGTCCCAGGCCCGGATGTCCACCAGCGTCACATTGACCACATTGAGCCCGCCGCCCTCCTCATAGGCGAGTCTGGGCAGGCCCAGGCTGACGGGCGAGTCGATGCGCGAGCCCATGGCCACGATGCCCACCACCACCATGACGGCGCCAAACGCCGCGCCCAGCAGCATCCGCACCAGCTTGCGGCCGCCGGTGGTGCGCTCCCGCAGCCCCGCCGGCAGCGACCGCATGGCCAGCACGAATGCCACCAGGATGATGGTTTCCACCAGCATCTGGGTGAGCGCCAAATCCGGCGCGCCCTGCAGGGCAAAGATCAGGGCCACGCCATAGCCGGTGACGGAGACCATCAGCACGGCCATGAAGCGCTTCGTGGCCCGCGCGGCGGCCACGGCGCCAATCGCGATGCCCACCGCCGCCACCACCTGGAACGGGGACCCGGCATCCAGGAAGTACAGTTTGTGGGTCCAGTGCCGCCCGGTCAGGGCCAGGACGGCGCCAATGGAGCCGATGGCCGTGGCCAGGATGACGGCGAGATAAAAGAACAGCGAACCGCGCTGGGTGCGCCCGGTGACCCAGATGGCCACCAGGTCCAGCAGCACGATCGACTGCCGGTACCAGCGTGCCAGGTCCACCCTTGCCGGCAGCCGGCCTTGCAGGACCTCGATCCGGTCCCGGGCCAGGAAGAGGGCCAGCCCGCCGGCCACCGCGACGGCGCTCAGGGCCAGCGGGAGCGTAAAGCCGTGCCACAGCTGCAGATGTATGCCGTCCGGGCCATGTGCGCGGAACTGGGAGCTGTAGGGCCGGATCCAGGATTCCACCAGGGACGGGTACAGCCCGTACGCGAGCGTCAGGGCGCTCAACAGCGCGGGGGCGCCCAGGAACAGCCAGCTCACCGGCTTGAAGGCGGTGCCGGGGCCGGTTGCCTTCCGGGCGAAGCCGCCCCACATGAACCGGGCGCTGTAGGCCACGGTGAGGATGGACCCCAGCACCATGATCGACAGCACCGCCGCACCCGCCGGCTGACCCGCCGGGCCGTACCGGAGGTTGGCCGCGAACGCGGCGAACACCGATTCCTTGGCCACAAAACCGGCCAGCACCGGCAGCCCGGCCATGGATGCCGCACCGATCAACGCCACGACCCCCAACCTGGGCGCGGAGCGGAAAACGCCGGACAGTTCACGGATGTCGCGGGTGCCGCTTTGATGGTCGATGATGCCGACCACCAGAAACAGCGACGCCTTGAACAACCCATGCGCCAGCATCAGGGCCATGCCCGCCATGGCCGCCTCCTGGCTGCCCAGGCCGACGACGACCATCAGGAACCCCAGCTGGCTCACCGTGCCGTAGGCCAGGATCAGCTTCAAATCGTGCTGGCGCAGCGCCCGCCAGCCGCCGACCATCATGGTGGCCAGGCCCAGGATCGTGATGATGAGCTGCCAATACGGTGTTTGGGAGAATCCGGGGGCCAGGCGGGCCACCAGGTAGATGCCGGCCTTCACCATGGCGGCGGCGTGCAGGTAGGCGCTGACGGGGGTGGGCGCGGCCATGGCGCCGGGCAGCCAGAAGTGGAACGGCAGCAGCGCCGACTTTGTCACGGCGCCCACGAGCAGCAGCGCAATGCCGATGTCCAAGATGGTGCCCGGCATCCCGGTTGCGGCCACGAGGGCCGGCGCCCTGGCCAGCACCCCGGAAATGCTGTAGGTCCCGGCGCTCTCGCCCACCATGATCAGGCCCACCAGCATGGCCAGCCCGCCAAAGGTGGTGACGATGAGCGCCTGCAAGGCTGCGCGCCGGGCCGCGATGCGGGTGCGGGCGTAGCCGATCAACAGATAGGACAGGACGGTGGTCAGTTCCCAGAACACATACAGGAGAATCAGGTTGTCCGCCGTGACCAGGCCAAACATGGCCCCGGCGAAGGCCAGCAGCTGGGCACCAAAGCCGGCCAGGCCGGCGTCGTCCGTCTTGAAATAGCGGGCGCAGTAGGCCAGCACCAATGCCCCGATGCCGAGCACCAGCAAGGACATGAGCCACGCCAGCGGGTCCATCCGGAACGCCAGTTCCAGATCCAGGACGGGGATCCAGGGAATGGTGAGAGTGGCGGCGCCGGGGGCATACGCGCCGGGGTATTGGGTCAGCAGCCAGATGAAGCTGCCCGCGGGGACGGCGGCCAGCACGTAAAACGCGGCGCGCCCCCAGCGGGAAAACAATGCGGGCGCGAGAATAGCCACGATGAAATGTACACCAAGGACAATCAACACTGTGGGCTCCGCAGGGTTCGGGCTGGACGTCTGAAGCGCAGGGCAGGGTCGGTTCCCGACCCTAATACCCTATCAAGCGGTGGGCCGAAACCCGGCGGCCAAAACTCGGAAACGGTCATCTTGTAAGGACCGTCAC
The DNA here is from genome assembly GCF_052114065.1 of Specibacter sp. RAF43. Lineage (NCBI taxonomy): Bacteria > Bacillati > Actinomycetota > Actinomycetes > Micrococcales > Micrococcaceae > Specibacter > Specibacter sp. RAF43. Next base: position 50,310 of record NZ_JBFREA010000022.1, read on the forward strand.
AGTAACGGGCGCCTTAATGCCTGCGCGAATCCTCCCCGCCGGCCGGGCGGGCGGCTAGCATGTGCCCTATGACTGAGTACCCCCCGGCCGCGTTCCCGCACGCAACCAGCGCCCGAACGCCCGGCACCACCTGGCAGATCGTGGCCTGGTCCGCCTGGGACTGGGGCGGCGCCGCCTTCAACGCCGTCATGACCACGTTCATTTTCACCGCCCTGTACCTGACGGGGGAAGACTTCGGCGGCGCCGCGCACGCCACCACCGTGCTGGCCTTCGCCATGTCCATCTCCGGCCTGGCCATCGCCCTGCTGGCCCCCGTCGCCGGGCAGCGCACGGACCACAGCGGCCGGCGAAAAAGGTGGCTGGGCATCAACACGGTCATCGTGGCGGCCCTGACCGGTGCCTGCTTTTTCGTCCAGCCGCACGAGTCGTTCCTCTTGTTCGGGGCCCTGCTGATCGCCGCCGGCCACGTCTTCTTTGAGATTGCCGGCGTCAATTACAACGCCATGCTCTTGCAAATCTCCACGAAGGCCACCATCGGCAAGATCAGCGGCTTTGGCTGGGCGGCCGGGTACCTGGGCGGCATCGTGGCCCTGCTCATCGTCTACTTTGGGCTGATCAAGCCGGAGGTGGGGATATTTGGCATCACCGGCGCCGACGGCATGACGTACCGGGCCGTGGCCGTCTTCTCCGCGCTGTGGATTCTGCTCTTCTCCATCCCGGTCATGCTCGCCATCCCCGAATCCAAGCCCGATCCCACCATGCCGCGCGTGGGCTTCGTGCAGTCCTACGTGGAGCTGTACCGCACCATCCGCCGCCTCGGCAAGACCGCTCCGCACACCCTGTACTTCCTGGCCTCCTCCGCCATTTTTCGCGACGGACTGGCCGCGATCTTCACCTTTGGCGCCGTCCTGGCGGTGGGTTCGTTTGGTTTCAAGACCGGGGACGTGCTCATCTTCGCCATCGCCGGCAATGTGGTTGCCGCCGTGGGCGCCCTGTCGGCCGGGTTCTTCGATGACAAATTTGGGCCCAAGGCCGTCATAGTGGTTTCCCTGATCGGGCTGCTGCTATCCGGGGGGACCTTGCTGTTCCTGGGCGGGAAGGGCGCGTTTTGGATCTTCGGGCTGATCCTGTGCCTCTTTGTCGGGCCCGCGCAGTCCTCCGCCCGCACGTTCATGGGCCGGCTGGCGCCCGAGGGCGCGGAGGGTGAAATCTTCGGCCTCTATGCCACCACCGGCCGTGCGGTGTCATTTCTGGCGCCGCAGCTCTTTGGCATGTCCATCGTGATTTTCGGCGCCCAGCGTTGGGGCATCATCGGCATCCTGGTCGTGCTCCTGGCCGGGTTGCTGCTCCTGCTCCCGGTCAAGGCCCCCGCCCACGGCGCCGCCACCCGTCCGTGAGGGGCCGCCCCGCGACGGGCGCCGGACGCTAGATCCTGGTGCGGTGGAAGTTCTGGAAGGACCGCGACGCCGTGGGGCCGCGCTGCCCCTGGTAGCGGCTGCCGTAGTCCCCGGAGCCGTAGGCGTGCTCGGCCGGGGAGGACAGCTGGAAGAAGCACAGCTGGCCGATCTTCATCCCGGGCCACAACTTGATGGGCAGGGTGGCCACGTTGGAAAGTTCCAAGGTGATGTGGCCCGAAAAGCCGGGGTCGATGAAGCCGGCCGTGGAGTGGGTGAGCAGACCCAGCCGGCCCAGCGACGACTTGCCTTCCAGCCGGGCGGCCACGTCGTCGGGCAAGGTGACTGTCTCATAGGTGGAGCTGAGCGCGAACTCGCCCGGGTGCAGGATGAACGGCTCGTCCGGGTCAACCTCCACCATGCGGGTCAGCTCCGGCTGTTCCTCGGCCGGGTCAATGTGCGCGTAGCGGTGGTTGTCGAACAGACGGAAGAACCTGTCGATGCGCACGTCGACGCTGGACGGTTGCACCATGGCGGGGTCGTAAGGGTCCAAGACAATGCGCTTGGCGTGAATTTCGGCACGTATGTCGCGGTCTGAGATCAGCACCCTCTAAAAATAGCGCACGGCCCCCCGTGGGGACTATTTGGTACCGCGAGAGCGTTAAGCCAAACGGGGATTTGCCACACTTGACGACTAAGGTAAGACCATGAACATTGAAGAGACTCCGCTTCCGGGCATTGGAGTCCGCCGGGAACTCCGGCTCGCCACCGGACGCCGGGTGGGCGTTGTGACGCACCGTGACGGCCACACCGAATTCATTGTCTCGCGCATGGATGATCCGGATGCCTGCGCCCTGTCGCTCCCGCTCAGCGCCGATGAGGCGGCCGCCCTGGGCGGGCTGCTCGGCGCCACCCAGTTGATCGCCCAGCTGTCGGCCGAACAAAAGAACGTCCCCGGCGTCACCACGCACCAAATTCTGATCCGCGACGGCTCCGCCTTCGCCGGCCGGCCCTTGGGCGACACGCAAATGCGCACGCTGACGGGCACGTCCATCGTGGCGCTGCTGCGCGATGACAAGGTCATTGGCTCCCCACGCCCGGATGAGATCCTCCAAGCCGGCGATATGGCGGTCATTGTTGGCACGGATGCCGGCCTGGCCGAGGCAGCCGTGATTTTGCAGTCCCGACAGTAGGCCGCCGTGGATCCGACGACGCTCTCCCTCATCCAGCTTGGTGTCGTCTTCTTCGGGCTGGGTTTTCTGGGACGACTCGCCGGACGAATCGGCATGTCCCCCGTACCCCTGTACCTGCTGGGCGGACTCGCCTTTGGGCACGGCGGATTGGTGGACCTTGGCGGCATCAATGACTTCGCGCACATAGCCAGCGAGATCGGCGTCATCTTGCTGCTGCTGATGCTCGGGCTCGAATATACGGCGCAGGAACTTGTCACCGGCCTGCGGCAGTCCTGGATGGCCGGTCTGCTGGACCTGGTCCTGAACATGCTCCCGGGCGCGATTGTGGCCCTGCTCCTGGGCTGGGGCCCCGTGGGGGCGCTGGTCATGGCCGGCATCACCTACAGCTCCTCCTCCGGAATCATCGCCAAGGTCCTGGGTGATCTTGGCCGCCTCGGCAACAGGGAAACCCCCGTGATCCTGGCCATCCTGGTCATCGAAGACCTGGCCATGGCCGCCTACCTGCCCATCATGACGGCGGTCCTGGCCGGGGTCTCCCTGGCCGGCGGGCTGACGGCCCTGGGCCTTTCCCTGGCCGTCATCACCGCCGTCCTCGTCGGCGCGCTGCGCTACGGGCACCTGGTGTCCTCGGCCCTGGACAGCCCGGACCGGGAGTCGTTCCTGCTCAAGCTGCTTGGTGCTGCACTGCTGGTGGCCGGCATCGCATCGGCGCTGCAGGTCTCCGCCGCCGTCGGGGCCTTCCTGCTGGGGATCGCCATCTCCGGGGGCACCGCGGAAAACGCCGCCCGCGTGCTGGAGCCGTTGCGCGATCTCTTCGCGGCCATGTTCTTCGTTTTGTTCGGGCTGAACACCGACCCCCGCACCATTCCCCCGGTGCTGGGCGTCGCGCTCCTTTTGGCCGTGGTGTCGGCGGCGACCAAGGTGGCCACCGGGTGGTGGGCCGCGCAACAGCAGGGCATCAAGGTGCTGGGGCGCGCCCGCGCCGGCGCCGCGCTCATTGCCCGCGGCGAGTTCTCCATCGTCATCGCCGGCCTGGCCGTGGCCTCCGGCGCCGTGCCGGCCCAGCTGGCCGCCCTCGCGACCACCTATGTGCTGATCATGGCCGTCTTTGGCCCGGTCGCCGCCCGCTATGTGGAGCCGCTGGTGCTTCAGGTCCAGGGGAAGAAGCCGGAGCCGGTGTTTTAGCAGCACGCCCGGCCGCCGGCCCCCGCCCGCACGCTCGCGTCCCGGGGTGCCGTGTCCGGGAACACCCGGATCATCCGCTAGACTTTTGTTCGAGGCCCCCGCGCAGCAGATTTTCGTTGCACGGAAGGCTTTAGTGCGGGCGTAGCTCAATGGTAGAGCGCTAGCTTCCCAAGCTCGATACGCGGGTTCGATTCCCGTCGCCCGCTCCAGATGATGAGGCGTTGTCCGTGCTGCAAGCAGTGCGGACAACGCCTCATTTTTCCGGCCCGCCCCGCACTTGCACCGGTACCGGTGCCCTGTCAGCCAATGCGTGTAGGGTCAGGCTACGGGGCCGTTCCGGCCCCACCTTAAGGGAGCTGACATGGGCGACAAATCACCACGGCAAACCGCATCAAAGAAATCCAGCAAATCGATCAAGGAAAAGCGCGCCGACAAGCGCGCGGGCGAGGCCGGCCCGGGCATTGCCGAGAAGCCCACACCGGCAAAGAAGAAGTGATCCCCGCGGCAACCGGACTGACCCTGGGCGTTGTGGGGTCCTCACGCAAACCGGATGAGCGGCGCGCCCCCATCCACCCGGAACATTTTTCCCGGATTGAACCGGCCGTGCGGGCCCGCCTGGTGGTGGAGCACGGTTACGGGGAACGTTTTGGCTACTCCGACGCCCAGCTGGCCCCGTTGGTGGGCGCCCTGGCCTCCCGAGAGGAGCTGCTGGCACGGGCGGACGTCGTCTTGTTGCCCAAGCCGCAGGCGGCGGATCTGGCCGAATTGCGCGACGGTCAAGTCCTGTGGGGCTGGCCGCACTGCGTCCAGGACCGGGCCATTACCCAGCTGGCCATCGAGAAGAAGTTGACGCTGATCGCCTTCGAGGCCATGAACCACTGGGCGTCCGACGGTGGCTTCGGGCTGCACGTCTTCCACAAGAACAACGAACTGGCCGGCTATTGCTCGGTCCTGCACTCACTGGCCCTGACCGGGTCCACGGGCGACTACGGTCGCCGCCTGAAGGCCGTGGTCATCGGCTTCGGCGCCACCGCCCGCGGCGCCGTCACCGCCTTGAACGCGCACGGCATCCACGAGGTGGCGGTGCTGACCAGCCGCAGCGTGGCCGCCGTCGGCTCCCCCATCCACTCGGTGGAGATTGTGCAGTTCGACCATGCCGTCACCGCGCCCTACGACGCGTACGTCATCTCGGGGCGGGGCCGGAAGCCGCTGGCACCGTTCCTGGCCGAGGCGGACATCGTGGTCAATTGCACGCTGCAGGACCCCAATGCGCCGGTCACCTACCTCAATGAGGGGGACCTCGGCGCCTTCCGTCCGGGCAGCCTCATCGTGGACGTTTCCTGTGATGAGGGCATGGGCTTCAGCTGGGCCCGGAACACCACATTCGCGGAGCCCATGTTCCAGGTGGGCAACCACATCGACTACTACGCGGTGGACCACAGCCCGTCATACCTGTGGAATTCCTCCACGTGGGAGATCAGTGAAGCCATTTTGCCGTTCCTGGACCCGGTGCTGGCCGGACCGTCACACTGGGCGGAAAACGACACCATCCAGCGCGCCATAGAGATTCACGACGGCGTCATCATCAACCCGGCCATCCTTGAGTTCCAGGGGCGGGAGGCGGATTATCCGCACCTTCCCACGGCGGCCGGCGACCGTTAGCGGCATTAACCGTTAGCAACGCTACAGGGTTTTTTGGGCGGCCTCCGGGAGGATTGGCTCAAACAGTTCCACAAGGTTCCCGGACGGATCCTCAACAAGCACCTGGTTGACGCCCACACCGGCCATGACGTCGCTGCGGAAGCGCACGCCGGCGGCCTGCAGCCGCGCCATCTCGGAGTCCAGGTTCGCCACTTGGAGGGAAAATCGGTTCCACCCGCCCGGGGCCGGAAGCGTTCCGTCCGCCATGGCCCGCCCGCCCCCACCCGGGGTGCCCGTCGAGTCCCTGGCCGCCGGGGCACTGAGGAGCAGGCGGAGGGCCCCGCGGGTGAGCATGGCGAACCCGGGCGCCGGATGCATCACCTCCGTGAAGCCCAGCTGCCGGACGTAGAAGCCGATGGCGGCGTCGACGTCGTCCACAATGTAGCGGATGCTGACCTGCTCCATGCCCGGTTCCATCCCGCCCTTAGCGGAACCGCCGCATCAAGGGGCACTCAAACGGGTCCGCCGCGGACAGGCCCACCCGGTTCAGGTAGCTGACAATGATGCCGTAGGACTGCATCAGGCCGGTCTCGGTGACATTGATCCCGTTACGGGCGCACGCCTCGCGGACCAGCCGGCCGGCCCGGTGCAGTTCCGGCCGGGCCATGTCCGGGAACAGGTGGTGCTCCACCTGCCGGTTCAAGCCGCCCATGAGCGTGTCCATGAAGAATCCGCCGCGAATGTTGCGGCTGGTCAGCACTTGGCGGGTCAAGAAGTCCACCCGGCTGCCGGCGGCCAGGATCGGCATGCCCTTGTGGTTCGGCGCGAAGGAGGCTCCCATGTAAAACCCAAACACGCCCATCTGCACGCCCACAAAGGCCAGCGCCATGCCCCACGGCAGCATCAGGAACAGCACGGTGAGGTAGGCGCCAAAACGCAGCACCAGCAGGCCGATTTCAATGTACCGGAACCGGACGCCGCGCCGGCCGAACAAGGTCTTGGCCGAATCCATCACCAGGCTGAACCCCAGGAACAGGATCAGCGGGAACAGCAGCGTGCCCTGGTGCCGGGTGAAGGCGGCCGCGAGCCCGCGCTTGCCCGCCGCGCCGTCCTCGTGGAAGGCCACAATGCCGGTGTGGATGTCAGGATCCTTGCCCACAACATTGGGGTTTTGGTGGTGTGCGTTGTGCTTTTTGACCCACATGGCGTAGCTCATGCCCACCAGCAGGGGCCCCAGGATGCGCGCCGACCAGTCGTTCGCAGCCCGGGAGGCGAACACCTGCTGGTGGGCGGCCTCGTGCGCCAGGAACGCGAACTGGGTGAAAAGGAAGCCCAGGCCGGCGGCGATCACCAGCTGGAACCAGGTGTGACCGAGCAGCACGAATCCGGTTCCGGCTGCGCCCAGCACCACGAGCAGGATGCCGAAGACCAGGCCGTAGAAGGTGCGACGCCGGCGCATCAGTCCCGCCGACCGCACCGTTCGCAGCAGCGCGGCATAGGACTCGATGACGGCGTTGCCGCGCGGGGGCCCCATGGAGGCGCGTCCCACCCACGCACCGTCCGCGGGCGCGGTTTCGGAGGGACGTGATATGTGGTTGGGGTAGGTCATCATGTCACCGGGCGGTCAAGGTCGACCGTCTAAGCCGGCAAGGAAACCGAAAAAACTTTCGTCCATCCAGCTTAAACCCGGCGGGCGTGAAAGTCTCCCCCACCCGTGGCGACAAATTGGCGGGCGGCTCAGGCGCTTCTCGGGACGATGAACACCGGGCGCCGGGCACTGCGCAGGTTCATCCGCACGGTCAGCTGGCCGCGCCGGGCCAGGATCACCGCAATCGTTCCGGCGGCAAGTGCCGGCACACCGCCGGCGACCACCATGGCCCATTGCACGCCGAGGTGTTCGGCCAGGAAGCCCATCAGCGGCCCGCCCACGGCCTGCCCGCCAATGAGCACCATGATGTACAAGCTCATGACGCGGCCGCGGACCTGCACATTGGTGGACATCTGCACCAGCTGGTTGGCGCTGGTCAAAAACAACAGCGAGGCAAAACCGGCCACCACCATCACGGCCCCAAACGTCACCATGCCCGGGGCCAGGGAAGCGATCATGAGCACCACGCCATAGGCGCCGGCGGCGGAGATCACCGAGCGCAGCCGCAGCACGGCCACCCGGGTGGAGGCGAGGGCCCCGGCCAGCGCCCCCATGGCCACCAGGGTGTTCAACAGCCCGTAGCCGCCGGCACCGGCGTCGAACACGTTGTTGGCGTAGGCGGCCATCAGGACGGCCAGGCTCAACCCGAAGACCGAGAAGAAGGCGGCCATGACCGTGGGCCAGAAAATGGTGGGCTTGCGCAAGACATAGCGGACGCCCTCCATGAACTGGCCCCGGGCGCGCTTGGCCGGCGCGCATTTCACGAGCTCGGCCGGGCGGACACAGGCCAGGGAGATCACGGTGACGGCGCACGCGAACGCGTTGACCGCGAACGCCCAGCCGCCGCCCACGGCCGTGATCAAGACGCCGCTGACGGCCGGGCCGATCATCCCGCCCATCTGGAAGATCGAGGAATTCAAGCTGATGGCGTTCCGCAGTTGCCTCGGGCCTACGAGCTCGTTGACGAACACCTGGCGGGCGGGCTGGTCGGCCACCACCACCAGGCCCAGCACAAACGCGATCACGTAAATATGCCACACCGCCAGGTGCCCGGTCAGGGCCAGCGCGGCCATGACCGCGGCCAGCACGCCGGCCGAGCCCTGGCTGATCATCAGGATCAGGCGTTTGGAGTACCGATCCGCCAGGATGCCGCCCAGGGGCATCAGGACCAGGGACGGGATGAACTGCATGAACACGGTGATGCCCACGGCCGTGACGCTGCCGGAAAGCTGGAGCACCATCCAGTCCTGGGCCACGCGCTGCATCCACACGGCGATGACGGCCAGCAGGTTGGCGGAGGCAAAAATGCGGTAATTGCGAATTTTCAGCGAGGAGAAGGTCTGGCTCCACGGCGGCCGGGCGGCCACGAGGTCGATGGGGGCGGTCAGGGCAGCATTTTCGAGTGCTGGAGGGGGCGTCAACGAGGATCCTGGGCTTGGGGTGGATGGTTGTCTGCCTTAACCCTAGGATGGCCGTCACCATGCCGAAAGAGTATGGTGATTATAAGTAGCATTGCGATTCGTAATGAAGGGGCCGACTTTCCGCCATGCACGACACCCCCACCTTTGACCCCGCCCAACTGAAGAGCTTTCTTGCCGTGGCCGAGACCCGCAATTTCACCCGGGCCGCGGAGCGGCTGGGCATCAGCCAGCCCACCGTCAGCCAGCATGTGCGCAAGCTGGAGCAGGCCGCCGGCCGCATCCTGGTGGCCCGGGACACCCGCGACGTCCGGCTCACGGACAACGGCGACGCCATGGCCGGTTTTGCCCGCACCATCCTGGCCGCCAACGACGCGGCCAGCCGTTATTTCTCCGGGATCGCCATGCGGGGGCGGCTGCGCTTCGGCACGGCCGATGACCTCGCCATCACCGGCCTGCCCCGCATCCTGCGCGAGTTCCGCCAGCTCTACCCGCACATCAACCTTGAACTCACGGTGAGCCAAAGCGATCAACTACACCGCCGGCTCAAGGCCGGGCAGCTGGACTTGGTGTTTGTGAAATGGGTGTCCGGGACACAGGAGGGGGTGGTGGTGAAGCAGGATTCCTTTGCCTGGGTGGGCCTGGAACAAACGGTCCTGGAGCCCGGTTCGCCCGTGCCCGTCATCGTCTATCCCGCGCCCAGCCTGAGCCGCAAACTTGCCCTGGATGCCCTGGAACGGGCCGGGCGCACCTGGCGGGTCACGTGCACCACCAAGCAGATCAGCGGCGTGCTGGCGGCACTGCGAGCGGGGATCGGGGTGGCCGTCATGCCGACGTCGCTGGTGCCAGATGACCTGAAGATCATCACCTCGCGCTTTGACCTGCCGGCCGTGGGCGACGTGGACTTCACGCTGATCCGCAACCCGCTGGCCAACACCGAGGTGGTGGACGCGCTGACGCAGGCGATCATGGGCCGCAAGCTGACCCCCCTCGGGAGGAGATAGCACGGGCGGAGATAGCACGGGCGGAGATAGCGAAACATTCAGCCGGGCCCAAGCCGCCGGCAGTAGACTGGTGCCCTTATGAACAGAACCATGTTTAAGTCCAAGATCCACCGGGCCACGGTGACCCACGCCGATCTGCACTACGTCGGCTCCGTCACCGTCGACGCCGATCTGCTGGACGCCGCGGACATCCTGCCCGGYGAACTCGTCTCCATTGTGGACATCACCAACGGCGCCCGCCTGGAGACGTATACGATCGCCGGCGTGCGCGGTTCCGGGGTGATCGGCATCAACGGTGCCGCCGCACACCTGGTTGACGTGGGTGATCTGGTCATCATGATCACCTACGCGCAAATGACGACGGCGGAAGCGCGCGACTACGTGCCTTCCGTGGTGCATGTGGATGCGGAGAACAAGATTGTGCACCTGGGCACCGACCCGGCCGAGTCGGTCATCGAGGGCCTGCTGCGCCCGGCCCTGTCCGAGTCGGCCCTGGCCGCGCAGACGCTGGCCGACTCCCGGTAGGATCCCTCAGCCGGAGATGCTCTCCCGCCATGAATGCGCCGGATGGTAGCCGATGAGTTCTGCCGCGGCCTCGATGGCCAGCAGGGTTTCAAAGCCGGCCACGTCCCGGCGCCGGGGCAGGTTCGGGAAGAATTCCCCCAGCAGTTCCGCCGATTGGCGGTTCATGATGGTGTCCGCCGCGGCGATGATCACGTTTTCACTGCCCGCGCTGCCCGCCTCGACGGCGTTGCGGCAGGCGGCGCCGACGTCGCGGGCATCCACATAGCCCCACAGATTCCACGCCCGGGACCGCGGGTCGGCCCAAAACCCCGGCACCCGGTGGTATTCGGCCTCGGCGAAGATGTTCGTCAGGCGCAGGCCCACAAACGGGATCCCCGACCATGCCGCAATCCGGGCGGCGGCGCCCTCCCCGAGCACCTTGGACAAGGCGTACGTTGAGGACGGGTGCGGGAAGTGGGCCTCGTCGACCGGGGCATACCGCAAGGTTCCCCCGTCCTCCCCGAACGGCAAACCCAGCGTGGTCTCGCTGGAGGCCCACACCACCCGCTGCAGCCCCAGTGCCTGCGCGGCCAAGAAGACGTTGTGGTTCATGGCGGTGTTGCGATTGAGCGTCTCGGCCGGCGGGAACATGCCCGGCTCCGGAATGTTCGCCAGATGGACCACGGCATCCGCCCCGGTCAGTGCCTGCAGCGCCTGCCCGTAGTCGGTCAGGTCCGCGCGCATGGTGGGCGCCCCCAGGTCCGAGTTCCGACCCACCGGTCCGGCCAGGTCGCAGGCGAGCACGTTGTAGTCGTGCGCCAGGAGCTCCGCCACGGCGGCTCGACCGGCCTTTCCATGGGCGCCCGTGACGGCGACGGTCTTGATGGCGCGGGAATTCATGGTGGCTCCTTGTGTGACGGCGTCCCATGGACCGAAGCGGCAGAAACGCGCTTTCCCAGCTTAGGCTTGGGACGTGCCATCCGTGAATCCCTCCCGCCCGCCTCCGCCGTGCTAGCCGTCATTGAGGGCTTTTCCGTCGTCTGGCTCATCATTTTTGTGGGTTGGTTTGTGGGTCGGGCGAAGGTGCTCGGCGAGAACGCGCCGCTGGTCTTGAGCCGGCTGTCTTTTTTTGTGGCGAGCCCCGCCCTGCTGCTGGAGACCCTGGCCAGGGCGGATTTGAAGGCCGTCTTTGCCGAACCGTTGCTGGTGGCTGGCGCCAGCGCTGTGATCACCGGCGGTATTTTCCTGCTTATTGCCAGGTTTTGGCTTCAACGTTCCGTGAGCGAATCCCTGATCTCCGCGATGTCGTCCTCGCTGGCCAACGCGGCCAACCTCGGCATCCCGATCGCCGCCTACGTCTTGGGCGATGCGGCACTCATTGCCCCCGTGCTGATTTTCCAGCTGGCGTTTTACACCCCCTGCTACCTGTTGCTGCTGGACACGGCCACCAGCGGCCGCCGCGCCACGCCGGGACGCGTTTTTCTGCAAATTTTCCGCAACCCCATGATTCTGGGCACCATGGTGGGCCTGGTCCTGGCGGCGACAGGGTGGCAGCTGCCCAATCTGGTGGCCGAGCCCATCCACCTGATCGGCGGGGCCGCCATCCCGGCCATCCTGATTGCGTTCGGCATGTCGCTGGGCAGCGGCAGGCCGCTGGCCGCCGCCGACGGGCGACGTACCGAGATCCTGCTGGCCACCGGCTTCAAGTTGGTGGTCCATCCGACGGTCGCCTTCCTGCTGGGCCATTACGTCCTTGGCATGGGCGGCCATGCCCTCTTTGCCGTCGTAGTCGCCGCTGCGCTGCCCACGGCCCAAAGCGTCTATGTGGCGGCCCAGCGCTACCAGGTGGGCGTTGTTATGGCCAAGGACACCGTGCTCGCCACCACCATCCTGGCCATCCCCGCCATGTTCGGGGTGGCGTTTCTGCTCGGCTGAATCCTTGGGGGGCGACGGGGCTGGTCGAGACCGGAGCCCGGCTGCTCGGTCCTGCTGGGCCGGTCCCCGAGTCCCTCTCCCCGGAGGGTGTTGTGGAGCCGGGCATGTATAGAACATATGTTTGTACACAATTCTGAACTATCCATTGACACCGTTTTTGTGTTCTAGGATAATGGTGGTATGAGCACCCCGGCCAATGATCCCGGAACCCCGGGCGGGAACGCCACCGAGCACGTGGCGGCGATCCTTACCGCCCGGGCCGCCCTTCCCCCCATTGAGCCCTTCACCGCCGACGCCCCGGCCCTGGCCGGACTGCCGGCGTTCACCCCCGTCCCGGCCCCCGCCCCGGAACCGGCCTCCCGGGCCTCCGTGGCCCGGGGCGTCTACGACGCGGCCATCACCGCGCTGGCCGCACTCAAGCGGCTCGAGGACGCGACCGCCGCCACCAAGGCCGCCCTGGTGGACCGGCTGCTGGGCGCCGCCGCCGTGGAGGCCGCCGCCCTGGCCCTGGACCCCTGGCAGGCCGGGAAGGCCGAGGCCTCCGCGAAGGCCGAACTGGCCCTGACCCTGGCCATCCCGGCCCGCACCGCCGCCGCCCTGGCCGACCGGGCCCGGGAGCTGATCCAAGACCACCCGGGAGCCCGG